>NZ_JSYE01000023.1:0-18797 GCF_054824025.1 Microbacterium sp. HJ5 | reverse complement strand
CCTACTCCTACTCCTACTCCTACTCCTACTAGACAGCGCGCGCAAGGCTCGTCGCTGAGACGTCGTCAGAGGCGGTCAGGCGCTATTTGGAGCACCGCAGTCGCAACAGGCGGAGGTAAGTCGATCAACCCGGTGAGATCGTCCTGCGTGTCGGTTACCTCTCGAGCGTGAACTCGAGGAATTGCTCCTGAGAATGGAGACAATGGCAGACCGCTACGCCATCGCAAGCTGAGGCCACGACCTGCAGCATCTGGTCGTTCGACGGAGCTCCGACTATTTGACTCCCCGGCGAGAGGCCTTCGATGATCATCTTGTCGAAGTAGCGGAACTTCCGGATCGCATCAGTCATATTGACGACGTCGATAACCCCAATCGCGGTGAGCTTCGCGTACGACCGCAGGGAAAGGCTGGGTCGAGTTTAGCTCCGTGTCAAATAGCTCGATGACATGCGGCCGCTCTTCGCGTCGGGTCCAGGCGCATGAAGCCCGTAAAGCGACCGCGAATGTGGCTACCTCCATCGGTGGCCTTCGTTATTGCTTCACGATCGGGACGACTCCTTGGGCGACGATGGCCCCCCCCGTTCCTCTGAGTTGGGCAACGATATGGCCATTGAGTGGTGACCGGCGATGGATAGCGGCTAGATGTCCAGATCCACGAGCCGCGTGCCGTCCCAGCTCCAGTAGAGAGCACCCTGAAACTGGCTGGACTTGCTCACGGTCCCGTCACGTTCCTTGAGCTCTCGCGTGAGCGGAGACAGGCTCCACTCCTTGCCCTCGAACAACACCTTCGAGTCGCTCACAACCTGCGCTGTAATGGTGGGGTTTGGAATGTACTGGAGGGGCTCACCGATGAGCTGGTTAAGTATCTGGCGAGAGTCAAACTGTGAACTGTCGCCCTGAATCTGGGCCCAGTTGCTGCCGTGCTTGAACCTCTGGGGGATGCCGAGGACATCCGTCACGAGCAGTTGCACCAGATAGTGCTGTCGTTCCAGTATCGATGCGGCGCCCCAGAGTTCCTGGTCGAGAACATGGTTCTGCGCGACCTGCAACCCAGACTTGGCCGAGTAGAGTGACTTCTTCTCGGCGAACGACCTATTACCAAGCTCTTGGTTGTGACGAATGAGGGTGATGTTGCCGATGTTGTTCACCAGATTCTGGTGAGTTTCGTCGGCAGAGGCGCCGAGGGCGTTGCGCCACTGCGAGCTCAACTTCTGCGGCATGATGTGCTCGAGTTGAAGATGAGCGTCGTCCCAGGCGGGTCGCGACTTTGTGAGCAGCTCCTCAGCCAACGAGAGGAGTAGCCGCGGATAATTCCGGGATCTGCCCAGGTTGTAGAAGTTCATACTGCCGAGCCTCGTGCCGAGCTCGTCGTCGTTTGGGAGGCGCAATGCGTACTCCTGCGAAGAAAGTTGGGCGAAGAGCGTTTCGGCGAGACTCGTCGACGCGATCAGATCCCCCAGTCGTGCCCCCAGCGCCGGGAAGAACTTATTCTCAGCCTGGGTGATGCCAAGCACTCGCCGTCTCAGCAAGTAGGTCCTGACCGCTATCAGAACGCTCTCTACCTGCGCGTCCGACAATTGGCCCGACTCCCAGGCTCCCAGTACCTCCGTGAGGTAGGAGTAAGCCGGCGCAACTCCGATTACATTGAGGTCGAAGATGGTCTGGTCGATCCGTGGAACACCAGTCGACTCCAGGCCGCACGCGAGGGCGTACGGACGGGAAAACCGTACGAAGTCCTGAAAAAGATCCTCTACATGCCGGCCGCGAGTGATTTCCTTGAAGAGTGAGTAGAGCTCTTTGAAGTTGTTTTCCCGCGCAACTTTGAAGCTCTTGTGTTGATCAGCTTGCATCCAGTCACGTAGAAACTCAGAGAGCCGGCCAGGCAGTCGCTTCTCAAGCGTGAGCCAGAACTCGTTATACAGCGCCGTCTGCTCTCGCGAGTTCTTCCCCATCAAGAGGTAGTTTCGCGCCAGATCTGCGAGCGAGAGCGGCTGCCCTAGGGAGTTCATTGACTCAAAGATCTCTTGCGGGTTTTCCCAAGGGTTGCGATCTGGCTCAAGCTGAATCGAGATCGTGCTGAACTTCATGAGCCCTCTCTCGAGGAAGCCCTTCTTCTCACTGTCCGCGAGCGGGTCAATCGCTCTCCGGAAGAACATGTAGTTCTGATAGACCGTCGAGTTCTTCTGGTCCGCGGGTATCTCATGGCGCAGTGCAAGAAGCTTGTATGCTTCCCAGTCCGACTCGACTTGCTTCAGCTTGATCTTGAACTCGGTCCCCTCACCTGCACGATCGTTTTCCAGAAATCGCTTCTGAATGGTCTCCTGATAGTCGGCGTCGTCGATGCTGTCCCGAAGGGCCATCAACAGCAGCATCGTTGTTGTTATGCGCTGCTGGCCATCCGTTAGAACGTACCTCGCCGGTACGCCGAAACCCGCGTCTTCAACGACATAGACGATGCTCCCGAAGAAGTGCTCAGTCTTCGCCCCTCTCTCGTTCGACGACGCCACCTTCTGAACATCGGAGAGAAGCACCTTGCAGGTGTCCGTCGACCACTCGTAGTTCCGCTGATAGGGCGGAATGAAGAAAGTGACGTCGTTGCTCGACAGCGAATCGAGTAGGTATGTCGGTGTCGCCTTCACCACTATCTCCTTGACGTGCTGGTGCTTTGTACTCGCGCCACCACGTCCTTACCGACGACGCGCGGGCGTGGGACGCGGCTAGATGCGTGCCCCTCGTACATTATCTGTGCACTATGCAGGGCTTGCGGGATCCGTGCCGAATCGACCGCTTGGCGCCCGAATCGACAGCGATCGCTCTGCTCACGAGCGTTTGCGGTCGCCGCATCGCGGCTCTACGTCGACAACCAGCAAAACTCTCTTGGACTCTATTACTTCTCGAGAGCGACGACGGTGTCGTAGAGGCCGATCTTCTGTAGTCCGTCGTGAGACGCGATGCCGGTGTAAGAAAGGGATGCGTCCTCGTACCGTCGGAACGCGAAGACCGCCGCATTCATTTGGGCGGCGTTGAAGACCCCGAGCGAGACCAACAGGTCGAAGTCCTCCACGGTGAGGCCGGTCACGGCCTTGAAGAGCCCCGGCTCGAGCTTCGTGATGACGTCCTTGAGCGTGTTCTCCCGGTAGTCGGTGAGGTACATGAAGGCGGGGATCCGGGTGGCGAACTTGATGAGCTTTTCCTGAATCTGCTTGCGCTTCGACTTGTACTCCTTCTCCTCGTCCGTCAGCTCCTTCTTCTCCTTCGGGGTGAGGTTGTCGCCCTTCGTCTTTTTCGTGTTCTTCACCGACTCGGACTTGTTGACGACCGTCTCGAAGACGTCAGAGCCGAGCGCCCGGAAGCCTTCGATGTTCATGACCGCAGCCATCGCCTTGTCATTGCCCATGATCTTCTTCAGGGTGTCGTTGTCGACGTGGACGAGGATCGCGGACTCCCACTTGCGGGCCAGGAGCGTCGCCGAGGTACCCGCCATCGCGATATCGAGGATGCCGCCGGCATCCACCTGCGTCATATTCGCGCCGTCGTAGGCGAGGACCGGGAGGAAGGATACGAGCTCGTCGACCGCCTTCTCCGGGTTCTGCTCCTCCGGCGAAAGGCCGATGCCGTAGTCGGAAAGCTGCTTCAGCGCGCGGGTCGGCGCGAAGTCGAAGACGAAGCACACCGGCTTGACGACTTCCTCTTCTGACGGGTCGTCGCCGTTCGGGTTCCTGATTGCCCATGGCGACTGGACGCGGAACGCGGCCTGGAAGTAGGTCTCGGGGGACTTGAGGTTGCGAAGCATGAGGATCGACGCCCACTGCGGGACGGTGACGCCTGTTGTGAGCTTGCCGCAGGACAGCGTGATCGTCTTCGTGTCCACGCCGTTGCCAATGGCCGTGCGAACGGGGGGGAGCGCTTCGAGACCGATGCCCGCGCCCGGACCAGCAACGTTCAGGACCGTGTACTGCCCCCAATAGGGCACGTTCTGCTTCTCTGCGAGGAGGTTCGCCATCGCGTGACACGCGGCGACGTTCGGCAGGAACCAGAACGAGTGCTGGAGGTACGGCAGCAGCCGCACATCCGAGTACGGGAACGGTGGGCGGGTACCGCCCTTCATTGCGTCGAGCGAGGTCGGCAGGTATTGGCCGCGGATGATTTCGAGCCACTTCTGCACGTCGTCCTTGTGCTTGAAGGTGGCGTTCGAGCCCACACCGGTGGCGGCGAAGAACTCGTTGAGATCGAACTCGTCGAACTCGCCCTCGCGGGCAACCGCGAGCAACTCGTCGGGCATCTGATACGTGAGCAGCCGCATCTCCGGCAGCGCCCCATACGGGTTCAGCTTGTCTGGATGCTTCGTGGCGTACTCGGCCTTGGCCCGCTGCTCGTCGGTGTAGGTCCAGTTGAAGATCTGCTCCTCGATGAACTCGCCGGTCGCCAGCGCCTTGAAGGGGGTGCCGGACAGGTAGAGGTAGGCGCGGGTAGTGATCGGCAAGAAGTCCTTCTCGTCGCTGCCGAGCTCATCAAGCTCTTCATCGAAGGTCTCTAGGCCCTCGCCATACTCCCCGGCGAGCTCCTTCTTCGCTTCCTTCTCATCCTCGCCCTCGAAGAGTTCCTTCGCACTGTCGCGCCAAGCACCGTAGTGGTACTCGTCGAAGATCACGAGGTCCCAGTTGATTGCGTGAATCCACTCGTTTTTCGGTTTGATGAGCCCGGTCGCCTTGTCGCGGCCAAGGAGGTCCTGGAACGAGCCGAAGTAGACGAGCGGCTTCTTCTTGTCGACCTTGGACGGGTCGACCCCGGAAGACTTCGACACGTACTGCCAGCCATCGAAATCCTTATGCGAAAGTAGATCCGTCGCCCAGGCGTCCTCGACGGCCGGCTTGAAGGTGACCACGAGCACGCGGGTCGCGCCGAGCGACTTCGCGAGTTGATAGCTCGTGAAGGTCTTGCCGAAGCGCATCTTCGCGTTCCAGAGGAACCGCGGCACCGCGTGCATGTCCTCCTTCCATAGCGAATGAAAGTAGTCGCGGGTCTTCTCCACGGCCCGCTTCTGCTCCGGGCGCATGGGGAAAGTCTCATGGTGTGTGCCGGAAACGGACTCGCCGGTGCGCAGCTCGGTGATCGCGGTCAGCACGTCAGCAACCGTGCATTCCATCCACTCCAACGTCGGGTTCGCTAAGCCCTTGGCCTTCAGCCGCTCCCGCACATCGAAGTCGCGCAAGAAGGTGCCGTCAGCCCGCAGCGCCGATTCGTCGACCTCGATCGCGTAGTTCTTCACCGCCGCAGTCTTCACTTGCTGCGCGACCCGCGTCTTGACGTTCTTCGTCGTCTGCCCGATTTTGAGCCAGCCCTTGTGGTGCTCGTCGTGAATCGCGTAGGCGTAGATCCGGAGGTGCCCCTCCGGCCGATCCGGTAGCAACTCATCGAGCGACTTAGTCATGGACGCCTTCGTCGATCACATCGACTGCCGGTTCGTCGTCGTGCTCGGCGACCTGCGATTCGATGAACGCGATCTCATCGGGCGTCAACCCATAGCGTTTGTAGAGCTTCGTATCAGTCCAATCCTCGCTGAGAGGCAAGTCAGGAACAAACGCGTAAACATCGCGGTTCGCATCCTGAGTCGACTTTCGGAGTGACACCAGGAACCGAAGGAAGCGGGTCCGCAGGTAGCTTGCGTAGCGCCTTGCTTCGGCCTCGGTCGGGAACCGGCCGGCGACGTTGTAGGTCTCAGTGCACGCTGTGCCCGGCCCATCCACGATCGGCTTGCTCAAGAACTTGGTCTCGACAGCGGCGCTCGTCCCCTGCGCGCGCGTCATGTAGACCTTCCAGTCGTCGACCCACGCAGAGTTCTGCGGGATCTCGGAACGCTCGACATATCCGACGGTCAGCGACTCGTATAGCTTCACCGGGTCCTTCAGCCCTGCGGGCGATTTCTTCCCGTGGAATGGTGTACGAAGGCCGAACGGCTTGCCCGCGGATACGCGCTGGTCGAGCGTCGGCTCCTTCTTGGCACGCACCTTATCCAGGATCGACACTGCCTCGTTCCGCCGTACTAGTACGTCGTATGAGTCCAAGGGCCGGATCGCTGGGTCGCCCAATGGCGCGTTGTCCCACATCGTCTGGATCGTGCAGGGCCCGTCGTAGTCGCGCTCCCAGAGGAAGTAGGAGATGCCGCCGCGGATCTTCACGCCCGGGAAGCCGTCATACAACTTCGGAAAGTCCACAAGGTGCTTGAGCTGGTGTGACGTCAGCATCCGCTCACGGAACTTGTCGAGCCCGCGGCCGCCCGAGAACCATCGCGACGGCGTCACCATGACGAGGCATTTCGGGTCGAGTGCCATCGCGTTCTCAACAAAGAGCTGGTAGATCGGCTGAGCAGAGTTGTTATGGCCACCGTCATCCAACTGATAGGGCGGGTTCCCAATGATGACGTCGAAGTGCATGTCGGCTCCGAACAGGTCAGCGACGAGCGTCTTCACGTCGTCGGTGTGGATGAAAGAGTAGGCGTGCGACTCGAGTGCCTCGCCACGGGCATACTCGGCTTCATTCGCGCCGCAGTACTGGCAACGCCCGGTGCCAACGACCTCGACGGTGATCTCGTCGCCCTTGGTCGGGTGAACCTGCTTCTCCTTCTTGCGGTTCACCCAACTGTGCTCGGTCCGCTCGAACCAAACGTTGCCGTCCTCAGCGGTGAACGAGTTCGCGATCGAGTGCTTCCCGTTCGCCCACTTCGAGCAGTAGAGACTGCGACGCGCGAGCATCGCGGTCAGCTGAGTGATCCCGATGCCGAAGACCTGCTCCGTCAAGATATGGTCGACGCGGTCCCTGAGGTCCGGGATCGCGGTGGCGAGCCCGTCCGTGAGTCGACTGGTGATTTCGCGGAGGAATACGCCCGACTTCGTGAACGGGTCGAGGAAGGTGACCGTCGGATCCGCCCAGATGCTCGCCCCGCCATTCGCCTCGGCCCAGGCAGTCTCCAGCGTGTCGAGCATCCGGTTCGCGAACTCCGGCGGCGTGAACACTTCGTCGTTCGACAAGTTCGCAATGCAGGTGAGCACATCCGGGTTGCGACCACGGAGCGAAAAGGTCGCCTGGCTCATTCAGCCAGCTCCTCGACGGTCATCGCTGGGTACTCCTTGATGGGGGTGAAGATCTCGTGCTCCTCAAGGTGGTCCCAAAGCGAGCCCTGGAACGAGGCGCGCTGGGTGAGACTGTCATAACGGAAGTCGCGGCGTTGGTACTTCCCTTTGCCGAGATAACCCCATTCGGGGAAGACGATCGGATGTCCGTGGGTCTCCAAGGTCGTGCCGACGGTCGTCATGCTCAACGCATCGCCCTGGACGACATTCGCGGCGAGTACCCGCTCGGCGGCGGTGTACCAGGTGTCGCCGGGCTCGAGCCCGAGGTAGCTCGCGAACACATCGACCAGGTTCGCGCGGCACTCGGCGGCGTTGTCGGCAAGTAGCTCGACGCCGTAGATGCACATCAGCGCAAGCAGAGCATGGTGCCGACGCTCGAACCCGGACTTGCCATAGCGGAGCTCGACGGTGACGAGCTTCCTCTTGATTACCGGGATGAGGAAGTTGCCCGAGCCGCATGCTGGCTCCAGCACGCGAGAGTCGATCCGCTCCGACTCCGCCTTGACGAGGTTAAGCATTTCCTCGACCATCCAGGCAGGTGTGAACACCTCGCCGTGTTCGGCGACGCGTTGCTTCGACTTCACGAGCGGCGCAGATGACTCGCCAATCGACACTTCTTCTCCATCTCCCAGCCCGTAACCCAAAAAGCCTAGCGAGGTGGACGGACACCCACACCAGCGGCACACCAAGTCGGTCAATCGATGCGACCTGCGCCTCGCAGCAGACACGACCGCCGCGCAGATTCACTTCACAGTACCGCGGCGCCTTGAGCCGCGCCCTGAAGCGCCCCCGTCAGCCGCGATCGTCGACACCATGTCACCGGATCCGCCCCTGACCGACCCTGGCTTCCAGCGCAAGCCACGCTTGCGTTACGTTGCCCACAGCCGAGGAGGTACCAGTACAGCGGGTCAGCGGTGCTGAGCATCAACCATGGCATCGACCGCTTCGACCTCGACGTGATCGGCGAGTCATGAAGGACGGAGATCATCACCGCAACGCCGTCCGTCAATGATCGCCCCCAAAAAGCCTAGGCCTCGGTGGCGTCCCACCCGACAGCAGCGACCCCAAGCGATCGGCGCGGCGCAGTGCTCGTCGTCGAACGGCTGCTAAGCGGAGCGCGCCAGCGCGGAGTCTGCAAGGAGTGAGCGGCGAGAACGGAGACGCGAACGATCGCTACACTCTCGGCGTCGGAGGGAGGCACCCCTCCACCTCAACGCCAGTTGACGACGTATTCCGCCATCTATCCACATGTGCCACCGGCCGCATTGACGGCATCCGATCAGTGTTCGACACTGGCCCGATACTGACCGTCGAGCCGGGCACGAGCGGAGGTCCAGATGGGCAGCATCACCCCGTACGAATCGGCGAAGGGCCGCCGCTACCGCGTGCGCTATCGCAAGCCCGATCGCAGCGAGGCGGAGAAGCGTGGCTTCACGACGATGCGGGAGGCGAAGTTGTACCTCTCCATGGTCACGGTGTCGAAGTCGAAGGGCGAGTACATCGACCCGTCCTCGTCGCGGGTTCCGGTCCGGATGTTCGCCGACAGCTGGCTGCGCTCCAAGCAGCCGCCGATGTCGAAGCCGTCGTACTACATGACGCTCGAGCGGGCGTGGAAGAACCATGTCGAGCCGGTGTGGGCCGACAGGGAGATCTCGTCGATCCGCCGTTCGGAAGTCCAGGACTGGGTGTCCGACCTCGCGACGCAGAAGTCACGCACGGTGGTCCTTCGAGCACTCGGAGTCCTTGCCGGCATCCTCGACGTCGCGATCGACGATCGTCGCCTGGCGAGCAACCCGGCCCGCAACGTACGCAACCTTCCTCGGAGCGGGCCGGGGAAGCGTCGCGTCTATCTCTCGCACGACCAAGTGGCGACGCTGGCGGCCTGCTCGGCGTATCCGACGCTTGTCCTGACGCTTGCGTATACCGGGCTGCGCTGGGGCGAGGCGACAGGGCTGCGTGTGCGGAGCGTGAACCGGCTTCGTCGGCGCTTCGTCATCGAGGAGAACGCGGTGATGATCGCCTACGAGATCCACGTCGGCACGCCCAAGACGCACGAGAAGCGATCGGTGCCCTACCCGGAGCGTCTCGCGCCGATGATCGAGCAGGCATGCGCCGGCAAGGGTCCGGAGGGCCTGTTGTTCGGCGACGGGGTCAATCACATGCGCAACTCGGGCAGCAAGGGATGGTTCGCGAACGCGGTCCGGCGTGCGCAGGAGTTCGATCCATCGATTCCTCGGCTCACTCCTCACGACCTTCGTCACACCGCCGCATCCCTGGCTATCAGCTCCGGCGCGAACGTGAAGGCCGTGCAGCGCATGCTCGGGCACGCGTCCGCGGCCATGACGCTGGACACGTACGCGGACCTCTTCGACGACGATCTGGATGCCGTCGCGACGCGCCTGAACGACCAGATGCCGTTGGTGGCGCTGCCGTCAGGACCGCAGACCCGCTACGCGCGACCTCAGTGACCGCCGAGAGCAGATTGCTCAGTTTTTCGACGAGGCAGATTTCGACCGAGACGCTCGATTTTGGCGCTCTCAGACGTCGTGCGCAGGCCGTTGAAGACGTCGTTTTCGGCCTGCCGAAATATTCATAATGCGGGCAAAAAGCGGCCAAAAACGCATTCTGAGTGGTCTGACCACAGAAGAAATACCTGGTCAGAGTCAAAAAAGGACTGTGCCCCTGGAGGGACTCGAACCCCCAACCGTTTCCTTAGGACGGAACTGCTCTTCCATTGAGCTACAGAGGCTGGCTGTTCAAGTGTAGCGACGACCGCTACACCCAATCGCCCCGCTCGGCCACCCTCCCGCCGACGAAACCTCGGGGGAGTACCGTCGCACCATGAGCATCGGGAGGGGTGCGGCATCCGTCATCGTCGCTGTGTTTGCGGCGGTGTCGCTCGCCGCGTGCGCGGGCGGAGCGTCGAGCGTCACGCTGCCGCCGGAGGGCGCCGCGCCGGACTATCAGCTCGGCGAGGGGTACCCGCCGCCCGACGACGTGGGCATCGTCGTGCGCGACCGCACGGCGCCCCCGCCGGAGGGCATCTACTCCATCTGTTACATCAACGCGTTCCAGACCCAGCCCGACGAGCTCTCCGACTGGCCTGACGAGCTGGTGCTGAAGGGCGAGGACGGCGAGCCCGTCTACGACCCGGACTGGCCCGACGAGGCGCTGCTCGACACGTCCACCGACGACAGCCGCGAGGCCATCGAAGACATCGTGTCGCCGTGGATCCAGGAGTGCGCGCAAGCGGGATTCCGCGGCATCGAGTTCGACAACCTCGACAGCCACACCCGCAGCGACGGAGCGCTGACCCTCGAGAACAACCTCGAGCTCGCCGAGGAGCTCGTCGAGATCGCGCACGAAGCCGGCCTGGCCGCCGCGCAGAAGAACGCCGCCGAAGATGCCGCCACCTTCAAGGCCGACGCGGGCTTCGACTTCGCGATCGCCGAGCAGTGCGCCGAGTTCGACGAGTGCGCCGCCTATGAAGAGGTGTACGACGACCACGTCATCGCGATCGAGTACTCCGATCCGGCGGCGTTCCAAGAGGCTTGCAAGAGCGACGGGATGCCGGACTCCGCCGTCCTTCGTGACCGAGACCTCAGCGGGCCCGACGATCCGGGCTACGTGTTCGAGCTTTGCTCCGACGACGACTGAGAGTGCGCTCTCTGGCCGCCGAGAGCGCAGGAATCACCGCCGCCGGGGGCGCGGAATGGTGATGCGTGCGCCCTCGGCGGGGTGCAGCTGAGCGGCGGCCCCGGCGCCGAAGCACCGAGGCCGCCGAAGCACCAGGGGAGCGAGCGGGTCAGCCCTGCACGCCGAGCGCGAAGCGCACCGAGCCGTCCTGCGCGAGTTCGGCATCGAGGACCCGGTCGTCGAGCGCGTCCGCCGCGATCTCGTCGAGGAACACCCGCGCGCCGTCGGTGACGACCACCGTGTCGAGCGGTGCCGGATCGGCGGCGACACTCAGCTCGAAGCCGGTGTCGCTGCCCGTGTCGCGGATGCGCACGCCTCCGTCCTCGGCCTGCGGAACCCGTGCGACGATCTGCTTGACGGCCTCGGCGGCGGTCTGGGTCATCGTGAGCATGATGTTCTTCCTTCCGTAGCGGACTGCGGACCGGCCACGATTCCGAGAATCCGGGCGAGGCTCAAGGTCAGGCGCGGGTTTGGAGGGGATTCACACGTTGGCGCGCGGGTCTCGATACGGCGCTTCGCGCCCACTCGACCGGCGGGAAGGGTTACGCCATCCACAAGATCCCCACTTCTTGCCGCCGCGCCGCGTGAAATGCGAGGCTGATCGTCCCTGGCCTCTGCCAGGGTGGAGCGAACCTGCACCTGACCCTGAGGAACGCATGACCCGCATCGGCATCGTCGCCGAGGCGCCCGGAGAGAACCGGGTTGCCGCGACTCCCACCACCGTCCCCAAACTGCTCGCGCTCGGCTACGACATCGTCGTCGAATCCGGCGCGGGCGCCGCTTCGTCGTTCCCGGATGCCGCGTACACGGCCGCCGGCGCGACCGTCGTCGACGGAGCCGAGGCCTGGGCGAGCCCCATCATCCTCAAGGTCAACGCCCCGAGCCCGGCCGAGATCGACCGCCTCGCCGACGGCGCCACGATCGTCGCGACCCTGAGCCCGGCGCTCCGCCCCGACCTCGTCGAGGCCCTCGCCACGCGGGGGATCACGGCGATCGCGCTCGACGCCGTTCCTCGCATCTCACGCGCCCAGTCGATGGACGTGCTCAGCTCGATGGCCAACATCTCGGGCTACCGTGCGGTCGTCGAGGCGGCGCACGAGTTCGGGCGCTTCTTCACCGGCCAGGTCACCGCGGCGGGCAAGGTGCCGCCGGCGAAGGTGCTCGTGGCGGGTGCGGGTGTCGCGGGGCTCGCGGCCATCGGCGCGGCATCCAGTCTCGGTGCGATCGTGCGGGCGACCGACCCCCGCCCCGAGGTGGCCGACCAGGTTGCGTCGATCGGCGGCGAATACCTCGAGGTCGTCGTGCCCGACGAGCAGAAGCAGGTCTCGGCCGACGGCTACGCGAAGGCGACGAGCGAGGCGTACGACCGGCGCGCGGCCGAGATCTACTCCGAGCAGGCGGCCGACGTCGACATCATCATCACGACCGCGCTGATCCCGGGTCGCCAGGCGCCCCGGCTCATCACAGCGGCAGACGTCGCGAGCATGCGGCCGGGCAGCGTCATCGTCGACATGGCGGCCGCGCAGGGCGGCAACGTCGAGGGCTCGGTCGCGGGGGAGCGCGTCGTCACCGAGAACGGCGTGGTCATCCTCGGGTACACCGACCTTCCCGGTCGCCTGCCGCAGCAGGCATCCCAGCTCTTCTCCACCAACCTCGTGAACCTGCTCAAGCTGCTGACGCCGGCGAAGAACGGCGAGCTCGCCCTCGACTTCGACGACGTCGTGCAGCGCACGGTCACCGTGGTGCACGGCGGCGCGGTCACGTGGCCGCCACCGCCGGTGCAGGTCTCGGCGGCACCCGCCAAGGCGGCGCCGGCCGCGGTCGCCGCTCCCGTCAAGAAGACGATGTCGCGCGGAGCTCGCACCGGCCTCGTCGTCGCCGGCATCGCCCTGCTCTTCGCGGTGTGTGCGTTCGCGCCGCCGCCGCTGCCGCAGCACTTCCTGGTGCTGACCCTCGCCGTCGTCGTCGGCTTCTACGTGATCGGCCACGTCGCGCACGCGCTGCACACGCCGCTCATGAGCGTGACGAACGCCATCTCGGGCATCATCGTCGTCGGCGCGATGGTGCAGATCACCGTGCCCGACCTGACGGTGCAGATCCTCGCCGCGGTCGCCGTGCTGCTGGCATCCATCAACATCTTCGGAGGCTTCGCCGTCACCCGACGCATGCTCGCCATGTTCCAGAAGGGTGAGACCCGATGATCGGGGTCGCGGGCGCGGTCGCCGGCGCGGCCTACATCGTCGCGGCGCTCCTTTTCATCCTGAGCCTCGCCGGGCTCAGCAAGCACGAGACCAGTCGCCGCGGCGTCACGTACGGCATCGTCGGCATGACGATCGCCCTCGTGGCGACGGTGTGGCTCGTCGCGGCGGATGCCTGGGCCGACCCGGCCGCGTCCCTCGGACTCATCCTGCTGGTCGTCGCCGTCCTCGTCGGCGGCGCGATCGGACTCTGGCGTGCCCGCATCGTCGAGATGACCGGGATGCCCGAACTCATCGCCCTGCTGCACTCCTTCGTCGGTCTCGCCGCGGTCCTCGTCGGGTGGAACGGCGCCCTGTACGACACGGGCCTGGAAGGGGCGCTCGCCGACATCCACCACGCAGAGGTCTTCATCGGCGTCTTCATCGGCGGTGTGACCTTCACCGGCTCGATCGTCGCGTTCCTCAAGCTCTCGGCCCGCATCTCGTCGAAGCCGCTCATGCTTCCGGGCAAGAACGTCCTCAACCTCGGGGCGCTCGTCCTGTTCGTGGTGCTGACGGTCTGGTACGTCCTCACGCCCGAGCTGTGGCTGCTCGTCGCGGTGACGGCGCTCGCGCTCGCGCTCGGCTGGCACCTCGTCGCCTCGATCGGCGGCGGCGACATGCCCGTTGTCGTCTCGATGCTCAACAGCTACTCCGGCTGGGCGGCCGCCGCGGCGGGCTTCCTCCTCAACAACGACCTGCTCATCGTGACGGGCGCGCTCGTCGGGTCGTCGGGTGCGTACCTCTCGTACATCATGTGCAAGGCGATGAACCGGTCGTTCCTGTCGGTCATCGCCGGAGGGTTCGGCATCGAGGCCCCGCGCGGCGACGACGAGGCGTACGGCGAGCACCGCGAGATAGACGCCGAATCCGCCGCGGACATGCTCGCGGGCGCGGCATCCGTCGTCATCACCCCCGGCTACGGGATGGCCGTCGCCCAGGCCCAGCACGGCGTCGCCGACCTCGTGCAGAAGCTGCGCGACCGCGGCGTCGACGTGCGCTTCGGCATCCACCCCGTCGCCGGACGCCTGCCCGGACACATGAACGTCCTGCTCGCCGAGGCCAAGGTGCCGTACGACATCGTGCTCGAGATGGACGAGGTCAACGACGACCTGGCGAAGACCGACGTCGTGCTCGTCATCGGCGCCAACGACACGGTCAACCCCGCCGCGACCGAAGACCCCGGCAGCCCGATCGCGGGCATGCCGGTGCTGCGCGTGTGGGAGGCGCAGAACGTCATCGTCTTCAAGCGCTCGATGGCATCCGGATACGCAGGCGTGCAGAACCCGCTCTTCTACCGCGACAACGCGCAGATGCTCTTCGGCGACGCGAAAGACAAGGTCGACGAGATCCTGGTGCGTCTCTCACTCACGTGAGAGTCGCGAGGCGGCGTGCGTCAGTGCGCCGCCTCGTAGGCATCGAGAACGGATGCCGGTACCCGCCCCCGCTCAGACACCTGGTGTCCGTTCTCCTTGGCCCACGCGCGGACTGCGCTGTAGTCCTGCTGGCCGGAGCGCCGGCGCTTGCGGTTCGCACTGCCCCCGGCGCTGCTGCTGCCGCCGGTGCCGCGGCTGCCGCCTCGCGATGAACCGACGCTGCGGCCGGCCGCCACGTAAGGCGCGAGCGCGTCACGGAGGGCCGAGGCGTTGCCCTCGGTGAGGTCGATCTCGTATGCGACGCCGTCGAGCGAGAAAAGGACGGTCTCGCCCTCGCCGACTTCGAGAATGGTTCCGTCGAGGTCATCGACGAGCTGATGCACGATTCTGCGGGCCATGAAAGGCACAATACGCGCAATAGTCCTTTCATTTCTCTCCGTGATTTCCCGCTTCCGATTCTCGGAGGATGCGCGAATTCTCGGAGGATCTGCGGGGATATGGTCCGAACTTCGGCAGATCCTCCGAGATTCAGCCGCCTCACCGCCTCTCGTTTGCTCCCGGCTCGGCGTGCCGAATAGCGGATCGATGCCCCGATTCGGTCCGCAATTGCGCACATCTCCGCAATTTCGCGCACGCGCGCACGCACGCGCACGCGAGAACGGGACCGCCCGCTGGGCACAGGAAGCCCGCGGGCGAGAACTCAGGGCAGCAGGCCGGCGCGGCGCGCCTTCGTCACGGCGGCGTGGCGGGTCGAGGCATCCAGTTTCGCCATCGCGGACTGCAGATAGGACTTGATCGTTCCCTCGCGCAGCGAAAGGGTCGCCGCGATCTCGGCGTTCGTCGAGCCCAGCGCCGCGCACGCGAGCACGTCGATCTCACGTGGGGAGAGCCGCACGTCGAGATCGAGCGGCGGCTCTTTCTCGGACTGCGACAGCGCGGCGAGGCGCTGCTCGAGTCGCGCAAGCCGTTGCCGTAGCGCAGGGTCTTCCACGCCGGCCGCGATGCTGCGGAGTTCGGCGTACGTCTCGCGCAGCTCCTCGCGCGCGGCGGGAGCGAGAGCGGATGCCTCGCCCGCCGGCGGAGCGATCGTGAGGCGCCGCTGCACCTCTTCACGAATGCGCAACTCCGACGACAGCTCGTCGGCGACGGCGAACGCCGGCCGCGCGACCACGTCGCCCACCGGCGACTCCGACCACGAGCCGCAGTAGATGACGCCGCGCGCGCGGCTGCCGACGAGCACGGGCACGGCGAAGAGGGTCGAGATGCCCTCGCCGAGCACGGCGCGGTCGTAGTCGTGCGTGATGCTGCGGGAGGAGCGGTAGTCGAGCGCGAGGCGAGGGCGCTTCTCGACGAGGGCGCGTCCGCCGAGTCCGCGGGAAGCCTGCACGACGAGCCCCTCGAGGCTGCGCGTGCGCGCACCGACGATCGAGGTCACGTGGATCGCGTCGCCGTGCTCGAGGCCGCCGAAGGCGACGGGGAAGCGGGTGCGGCGCACCAGATCGGCCACGGCGCGCGCGAGAAGCTGGGTGTCGCTCTCGCTGCCTGGCAGCACGCTGCCGGATGGGCCGCCCACGCGCTACCTACTTCCGGGGGTGACGGCGTCCTCGCCGCTTTTCGTAGCGTCGACCATACCACCCGGGTCGAGCGCTCGCCCCGACGCCCGGGGTTCCCCATTGGCGCGATGACGCGCCCGTTCATGAGGCAAGGAGGCCACATGTCCGATCCACGGACCGACACCGCCCCACCCGGCGGAATCGACTACATCGAGGTCGAGGAATCCCCGCGGTTCACCGAGCTCAAGCGCCGCCAGCGCGGATTCGTGTTCCCGATGGCGATCGCGTTCCTCGTCTGGTACTTCGCGTACGTGCTGCTGTCGTCGTTCGCACCGGAGTTCATGGCGCAGCGGGTGTGGGGTGACATCACGGTCGGTCTGATCTTCGGGCTCGGCCAGTTCGTCACCACCTTCGCGATCACCATGACCTACGTCTGGTACGCGAACCGCAAGCTCGACCCGATCGCCGAAGAGATCCGCGACGACCTCGAGGCGCGGCAGGAGGCCTCCGCATGAACGACGTCTTCGCCAGCATCCAGGCCGCCGTCGACACCGTCGAGAACAACCCGATCCTGAACATCTCGATCTTCGGGGCGTTCGTCGCGGTGACGCTGTTCATCGTCATCCGCGCGAGCCGCAACAACAAGACTGCCGCCGACTACTACGCCGCCGGACGCTCGTTCACGGGCCCCCAGAACGGCTTCGCGATCTCAGGCGACTACCTCTCCGCCGCATCGTTCCTCGGCATCTGCGGCGCGATCGCGATCAACGGGTACGACGGGTTCCTGTACTCCATCGGCTTCCTCGTCGCCTGGCTGGTCGCGCTGCTGCTCGTCGCCGAGCTCATGCGCAACACCGGCAAGTTCACGATGGCCGACGTGCTCTCCTTCCGGCTCAAGGAGCGGCCTGTGCGCATGGCCGCCGCCATCACGACCCTCGCGGTGTGCTTCTTCTACCTGCTGGCGCAGATGGCGGGCGCCGGCGGACTCGTGTCGCTGCTGCTCGGCATCAAGGAGACGATCGGCCAGTCGATCGTCGTCGCCGTCGTCGGCGTGCTGATGATCGTCTACGTGCTCATCGGAGGCATGAAGGGCACGACCTGGGTGCAGATCGTGAAGGCGTTCCTCCTCATCGGCGGCGCGCTCGTCATGACGATCTGGGTGCTCGCGATCAACGGCTTCAGCCTCAACACGCTGCTCGAGAGCGCGGTCGCGGCGTCGCCGCAGGGCGAGGCGATCCTCGGACCGGGCCTGCAGTACGGCGCCAACCCGTGGGACTTCATATCGCTGGCGATCGCTCTCGTGCTCGGCACGGCGGGCCTGCCGCACGTGCTGATGCGCTTCTACACGGTGCCGACCGCCAAGGAGGCGCGTCGCTCGGTGGTGTGGGCGATCTGGCTGATCGGGCTCTTCTACCTGCTGACCCTCGTGCTCGGCTACGGCGCCGGCGCGCTCGTCGGCCCCGAGACCATCGCCGCCGCACCGGGCGGCGTGAACTCGGCGGCGCCGCTGCTCGCGCTCGAGCTCGGCGGACCGATCCTGCTCGGGTTCATCTCGGCCGTCGCGTTCGCAACGATCCTCGCGGTCGTCGCCGGCCTCACCATCACGGCGGCCGCATCCTTCGCGCACGACATCTACGCGAACGTCGTGAAGAAGGGCGACGTCCCGCCGGACGGCGAGGTGAAGGTCGCGCGCCGCACCGTCATCGTGATCGGCATCCTGGCGATCATCGGCGGCATCGGCGTGCAGGGCCAGAACGTCGCGTTCCTCGTGGCGCTCGCGTTCGCGGTGGCCGCCTCGGCGAACCTGCCGACGATCCTGTACTCGCTGTTCTGGCGCAAGTTCACCACGCGCGGCGCGGTGTGGAGCATGTACGGCGGCCTCGCCGCCGCGGTGATCCTCATCTTCCTGTCGCCGGTGTTCTGGGGCAGTGAGACGAGCGTCTTCAAGGTCGGCACGGCCATCTGGCCGCTGAACAACCCGGGCATCGTGTCGATCCCGCTCGGGTTCTTCCTCGGCTGGCTCGGATCGGTCACGTCGCGGCGGGCCGAGGACCGCCGCAAGGCCGCCGAGATGGAGGTGCGCTCGCTCACCGGCTTCGGTGCCGAGAAGGCGACGCACCACTAGCGCAGGCGATCCTTCGCGAGAACGCACGGCCCGGGCGGCGCGCCGCCCGGGCCGTGCCGCGCGCGGGCGGCCTACACGCCCGGCGCAGGGACGATGACCGGCGCGGCCGGTCGCTCGTGGTCGATGAGGTACCTCTTCACATCGGGCCGGCCCCCGTACTCGCCGAGCGAGCCGTCGGCCCGCAGGACCCGGTGCACCGGCACGACGATCGAGAACGGGGTGGTGGCGCACGCGGTGCCGACGGCGCGAGCCGCCCGCGGGCTGCCCGCCGCGATGGCCACTTCGCCGTAGCCGGCCGTCTCTCCGTAGGGGATCTCGCGCACGGCCTCGAGGGCGGCCCGCGTGAAGCCGTTCACCAGACGCCAGTCCAGCGGGAGGTCGAACTCTTCGCGGTCGCCGTCGAAGTACTCGTCAAGCTGCTGGGCGGCGGCGTCGGCGACGGCATCCGACTCATCAGGCACGAGCGGAGCCCGCAGTGCCGCGCCGACGCGCTCGAGCTCGGCGCCGAGGGGGCCGTCGAACGGGTGGAGGGTCACGATGCCGTCGTCGGTCGTGACGATCAGGATGTCGCCCACGGGGGAGGGGTGGACGCGGAAGCGAGGCGGGTCCTGGGAGGTCATGGGACCATCCTGGCCCGGCCCGCCCGCCAGCCGACCCCCGCCCGCCCACCCGTGCACCGAA
>NZ_JSYE01000022.1:0-14967 GCF_054824025.1 Microbacterium sp. HJ5 | reverse complement strand
GGGAAGCCGCCCGCGGGCACCTGGTTCGGGATGCCCGACCACGTGGTGTTGTCGGCGAGGAAGTTGCCCGCCCACGGCGCCGCCGGGATGGCGGTGTTCCAGCGCGACTTGTCGAAGGCGTTGATGCCGAGCCACACGATCGAGAGGAAGAAGTACAGGATGAGCCAGACGGCTTCCTTCTGCAGCTTCAGGCCGACGCGCCATGCGGCGAGCAGCGTGTAGATGAAGGCGGCGAGGCCGAAGAGCTGGCCCACGACGGGGATCCAGCTGAGGAACGCGGTCGCGCCCCACAGGATCAGCAGCCACCAGGGGTTCAGGTCGCCGAGCTTGACGAAGATCAGGGTGTTGTAGACAGGCACCCAGGCGCGCCACTTCCCCTCCACCCCCGCCTTCTCGAAGATCTTCATGTAGAACCAGGACGTGATCACGTACGCCGCGATCGCGAGGATGAACAGGAATGGCAGCAGCACGAGCCAGAGAGCGACCAGCCCTCCGACTCCGTAGTCGTCGTCGTACATGAACGCCCTCTCCGGAACGATCGTCGGCGTGCCGCGCACACCGGGCGGAGCGCGCGCTCCGCCGCGACACATGCTAGCGACGCTCGCGCGCGCATGTCAGCAGACACGGCGCGATTCGGGGGCTGACCGCCGTGTCCGCGGTGGGTAGCCTGACAGGACAGTCATCGGAAGGATGCATCATGAGCGACGCCACTCCCCCCGTCCCGCCGCTGCCCGAGCAGCCCGCTGCCGAGGCCGCCCGCACCACGGGTGCGCCGGACGCGGCATCCGCTCCGGTCTACGACCCGGCGACCGACCCCGACAACACCGGAGTCCCGACCTCGCTCCACGACGATGCGGCCGCCGTGGGCCGTGGCTTCTTCTCCGCGCTGTTCGACCTCAGCTTCCGCACGTTCATCACGCGGCGCCTCGCGAGCGTCTTCTACCTCGTCGGGCTCATCGCGATCGCGATCGGGTTCGTCGTCTACCTCGTCAACGGGATCGTGGGCGGCGCGTCCCTGCTGTCGTTCAGCCTCGGCGGCGGCATCACGGCGATCATCGCGACGCTGATCATCGTGCCGCTCATCGCCTTCATCTCGATCATCGCCCTGAGGTTCATCATCGAGGCGGTCGTCGCCCTCATCGCGATCGCCGAGAACACCGAGCGGACCGCGCAGCACACGCGGCGCTGACCCGGCGCCGGCGCTCCGTGCGCCGCCGTCAGGCGAAGAGCTCCAGCTCACCGGGCGCTCCGGGGCGCACCCGGATGCCGGCACGGTCGGCCCACCGCTCGAATGCGGGGAGCGACCCGACGCGCGGGCGCTCCTCGGCGAGGCGGCGGACCAGCGCGCCCTTCGCGTGCTTGTTGAAGTGGTTGAGGGCGCGCACGGCTCCACCCTCGCCTTCTGACACCACCCGCACGTACACCGACGGCACCGAGGCGGGAACCGGGCCGAGCGCGGCATACGCCTCGGAGCGCAGGTCGAGCACGAAGCGGGACCGCTCCTCGGCCAGCGCGTCGGCGACGGCAACCGCCCACACGCGCTTGAGAGCCGGCAGGCCGGGGAGGGACGCCGACGCCCCGAGGCGATAGGCAGGGATGGGGTCCAGCGCCCCGACCGGCCCGAAGGGGGCGGAGTGCACGAGCACGTGCGCGCCCAGCCAGCGCCGTGCGACGGCGGGGAGGGATGCCGCGTCCAGCGCGTCGAAGAGGACGCCTGTGTAGCGGTCAACCGCTGCCATCGTCGGCGCCTCGCGCAGCGCCGCGTTGACCGCGACCTCGCCGAGCTGGGTGCCGCCGAGCTTCAGCACGCGCGCCGCCGTCGCCTCGTCGGCGGAGAGCGCCACGAGCGCGTCGACGACGGCATCGCGCTGCGGCGCGAGCGAGGGAAGGGCGAGGGATGCCGCGTCGAAGGGTCGCCCGCGACCGCCGGGTCGCTTCGTCTCGGACGGCGGAAGCAGGATCAGCACGGAGCACCTCGGTGACGACGGACGGGCGGAGAGCGGCGAAACGCCCCGGCTCCGCGAACGGACCGGGGCGTTTCGGACGATGACGTCAGGAGATGAGCGCCGCGTTGCCGGCGACGATCGTGAGGTCGTCCCCCTCCATCGAGAGGAAGCCGTCCTGTGCGTTCGCGACGATCTTCGTGCCCGAGGTCTGGGTGATGCGCACCTGGCCCTCGGCGAGGATCGCCAGCACGGGCTCGTGACCGGACATGAAGCCGATCTCGCCCTCGACGGTCTTGGCGACGACTAGCGACGCCTCCCCCGACCAGACCTCCGCGTCGGCGGAGACCAGACTCACGTTGAGCGGCATGATCAGCCGTTCTCCTTCTGGATGCGAGCCCAGGCCTCTTCGACGTCGGAGATGCCGCCGACGTTGAAGAACGCCTGCTCGGCGACGTGGTCGAAGTCACCCTTGACGATCGCGTCGAACGACTCGATGGTCTCCTTGATCGGGACCGTGGAGCCCTCGACACCGGTGAACTTCTTGGCCATGTAGGTGTTCTGCGAGAGGAACTGCTGGATGCGGCGTGCACGCGACACGACGATCTTGTCCTCTTCGGAGAGCTCGTCGACACCGAGGATCGCGATGATCTCCTGCAGCTCCTTGTTCTTCTGCAGGATCTGCTTCACTGCGGTCGCCACGCGGTAGTGGTCGTCGCCGATGTAGCGCGGGTCGAGGATGCGGCTCGTCGAGGCGAGCGGGTCGACGGCGGGGTACAGACCCTTCGACGCGATCTCGCGCGAGAGCTCGGTGGTGGCGTCGAGGTGGGCGAACGTGGTCGCCGGAGCCGGGTCGGTGTAGTCGTCGGCGGGCACGTAGATCGCCTGCAGCGAGGTGATCGAGTGACCGCGCGTCGACGTGATGCGCTCCTGGAGCACACCCATCTCGTCGGCGAGGTTCGGCTGGTAGCCCACCGCGGACGGCATGCGGCCGAGCAGCGTGGAGACCTCGGATCCGGCCTGCGTGAAGCGGAAGATGTTGTCGATGAAGAGGAGCACGTCCTGCTTCTGGACATCGCGGAAGTACTCCGCCATCGTCAGCGCCGACAGGGCGACCCGGAGGCGAGTCCCCGGCGGCTCGTCCATCTGGCCGAAGACGAGCGCGGTCTTGTCGAAGACGCCCGCCTCTTCCATCTCGTGGATGAGGTCGTTGCCCTCACGCGTGCGCTCGCCGACACCGGCGAACACCGAGACGCCGCCGTGGTCCTGCGCGACGCGCTGGATCATCTCCTGGATGAGGACCGTCTTGCCGACGCCGGCGCCGCCGAAGAGGCCGATCTTTCCACCCTGCACGTACGGGGTGAGGAGGTCGATGACCTTGATGCCCGTCTCGAACATCTGGGTCTTCGACTCGAGCTGGTCGAAGTTGGGCGCCTGGCGGTGGATCGGCCAGCGCTCGGTGACCTCGATGGTCTCGCCGGGCTCGGCGTTGAGGACCTCGCCGGTCACGTTGAAGACCTTGCCCTTGGTGACGTCGCCGACGGGCACGGTGATCTGCTCGCCGGTGTCGCGCACCTCCTGGCCGCGGACGATGCCGTCGGTCGGCTTCAGCGCGATGGCGCGGACGAGGTCGTCGCCGAGGTGCTGTGCGACCTCGAGCGTGATCTCGTTCGACTCGCCCTCGATGGTGATGGTGGTCTTGAGCGCGTTGTAGATGTCGGGGATCGAGTCGTGCGGGAACTCGATGTCGACGACGGGGCCGGTGACCCGCGCGACGCGGCCGACGACCGCGGTCTCGGTCTTCTCTGCGGTGAGGCTCATGGCTTCTTCTCTTTCGTGTGGTCTATTTGCCCGACGCCAGGGCGTCGGCCCCGCCGACGATCTCGGCGATCTGCTGCGTGATCTCGGCCTGGCGTGCGTTGTTGCGCAGGCGGGTGTAGTCGGTGATGAGCTTGTCGGCGTTGTCGCTGGCCGACTTCATCGCCTTCTGCGTCGCGGCGTGCTTCGCGGCCGACGACTGCAGAAGCGCGTTGAAGACGCGGCTCTGGATGTACACCGGCAGCAGCGCATCGAGCACCGTCTCGGCGTCCGGCTCGAACTCGTAGAGCGGGTACACCTGGGCCGACGACGCCTCTTCGGCCTCGACGACCTCGAGCGGGAGCAGGCGCACGGTCTCGGGCGTCTGCGTCATCATGCTGACGAAGCGGTTGTAGACGAGGTTGATCTCGTCGACGCCGCCGTCTTCGCCGCCGCGGTCGTACGCGTCGAGCAGCGTCGCCGCGATCTCCTCCGCCGTGGTGAAGTGCGGGGTGTCGGTGTCACCCGTCCACTCGGCGGCAGCCTCCATGCGACGGAACTGGAAGTACCCGACGGCCTTGCGGCCGATGAGGTAGAACACCGGCTCCTTGCCCTGCGTCCGCAGCAGCTCGGCCAGCTCGAGTCCCTCGCGGAGGATCTGCGAGTTGAACGCGCCGGCGAGCCCACGGTCGGAGGCGAAGATCACGACCGCCGAGCGGCGGATGACCTCGCGCTCCCTCGTGAGCGGGTGCTCGACGTTCGAGTGCGTCGACACGGCGGAGACGGCTCGTGTCACGGCACGCGCGAAGGGCGACGACGCGCGCACACGCGCCATCGCCTTCTGGATGCGCGAAGCCGCGATGAGCTCCATCGCCTTCGTGATCTTCTTGGTCGTCTGAGCAGTGCTGATCTTCTGCTTGTAGACCCGGAGTTGTGCGCCCATTGTCCCTGTCCGGTGTCGCCTTAGCGGCGGCCCTTGACGATCTTCTCCTGGTTCACGTCTTCGGCCTCTGCCGCCGCGACCTCTTCGTGGCCGGGCTTGCCGATGGCCTGGCCCTTGCCGGCCTGGAACTCGAGGATGAACTCGTCGGTCTTCTTCGTCAGCTCGGCGACGGTGTCGTCGTCGAGGACGTTCGTGTCGCGCAGCGTGTCGAGCACCGTGGTGTTGCGACGCAGGTAGTCGAGCAGCTCGCGCTCGAACGACAGCACGTCCTCGACCTCGATCGAGTCGAGCTTGCCGTTCGTGCCGGCCCAGATCGAGACGACCTGCTCCTCGACAGGGTACGGCGAGTACTGCGGCTGCTTGAGCAGCTCGGTCAGACGCGCGCCGCGGGCCAGCTGACGACGGGATGCCGCATCCAGGTCGCTCGCGAACATCGCGAACGCCTCGAGCGAGCGGTACTGCGCCAGCTCGAGCTTGAGCGTGCCGGAGACCTTCTTGATCGACTTGACCTGCGCGTCACCGCCGACGCGCGAGACCGAGATGCCGACGTCGACCGCGGGACGCTGGTTGGCGTTGAAGAGGTCGGACTGCAGGAAGATCTGGCCGTCGGTGATCGAGATCACGTTGGTCGGGATGTACGCCGAGACGTCATTGGCCTTGGTCTCGATGATCGGAAGGCCCGTCATCGAGCCGGCGCCGAGCTCGTCGGACAGCTTCGCGCAGCGCTCGAGCAGGCGCGAGTGCAGGTAGAACACGTCGCCGGGGTACGCCTCGCGGCCCGGCGGGCGGCGGAGCAGCAGCGACACGGCGCGGTAGGCCTCGGCCTGCTTCGTCAGGTCGTCGAAGATGATGAGGACGTGCTTGCCGTCGTACATCCAGTGCTGGCCGATGGCCGAGCCGGTGTACGGGGCGAGGTACTTGAAGCCGGCGGGGTCGGATGCCGGGGCCGCGACGATCGTCGTGTACTCCATGGCGCCCGCGTCCTCGAGCGCGCCCTTGACGGCGGCGATCGTGGAGCCCTTCTGGCCGATGGCGACGTAGATGCAGCGCACCTGCTTGTTGACGTCGCCCGAGTCCCAGTTGGCCTTCTGGTTGATGATCGTGTCGATCGCGATCGCCGTCTTGCCGGTCTGGCGGTCGCCGATGATCAGCTGGCGCTGACCGCGGCCGACGGGGATCATCGCGTCGATGGCCTTGATGCCGGTCTGCAGCGGCTCGTGCACCGACTTGCGCTGCATGACGCCGGGCGCCTGCAGCTCGAGGGCACGACGACCCTCGACACCGGTGATCTCGCCGAGACCGTCGATCGGGTTGCCGAGCGGGTCGACGACGCGGCCGAGGTAGCCCTCGCCGACCTGGACCGAGAGGACCTCGCCCGTGCGGGTGACCGGCTGACCGGCCTCGACGCCGGAGAACTCGCCGAGGACGACGACGCCGATCTCGTGCTCGTCGAGGTTCTGGGCCAGTCCGAGCGTGCCGTCGTCGAACGTCACGAGCTCGTTCGCCATGACGCCGGGCAGGCCCTCGACGTGGGCGATGCCGTCGGCGGCGTCGATGACGGTGCCGACCTCGGTCGCCGCTGCCCCGGTGGGCTCGTAGGCGGCGACGAAATCCTTCAGCGCGTCACGGATGACGTCGGGGCTGATTGACAGTTCTGCCATTGTCTTCCCTTTGTTTCAAAGTTCATGTTGTGGGGCGCGGCCCCGAGATCACCGCCGGTGGCGGGAAGTCTGTGCTAGCCGGCCAGGCGCTGACGGAGGTCTGCCAGCCGGGACGACACGCTCGCGTCGATCACGTCGTCGGCGATCTGCACGCGCAGGCCGCCCACGACCGTGGGGTCGATCACGGTGTTCAGCGACACCTGGGTGCCGTAGCGCTGCGAGAGGGCGGCGCCGAGACGCTCGATCTGCGCCGCGCTGAGGGCGTTCGCCGCGAACACCGTCGCGACCTTGCGGCCGCGCTGGTCGGCGACGAGCTTCGTCGCGCGCGACAGGAGCTGACGCACGCGGCGGTCACGCGGGCGCTGAACGAGCGACGTAGCGATGAGCGTCGTCGCGGTGCTGGCCCGCCCGCCGAGCAGCGTGCCGACCAGGGTGCCCTTGGCCGAGGCGTCGCCGAGCCGGCTGCCGAGGGCGAGCTCGAGCTCTGGGTTGTCGGCGACGGTCCGCGAGAAGCGGAACAGCTCGTCCTCGACGTCGGCGGACGGCTCGGCCACGGCCGCCGCGCGGACGGCGAGCTCTTCGACGCCGTCCACGAGGTCGGATGCCGAGGACCAGCGCTGCTCGACCGCGGTCGTCAGCAGCGACACCGCCACGGGCGACAGCGCCGCGCCGAACACGTCTGCGACGACCTTGCGGCGGGCTGCGACGGGAGCCGCGGAGTCGGCGAGCGCGCCGCTCAGCTGCGACGAGTCGCCCACGGCGCGCGCCGCGGCGAAGAGCTCGCCGGCCACGTCGAGGTCGACGCCGGACGCGGCGTCGAGCGCCCGCGTCGTCGTCGCGAGGGCCTGAGTGGTCGCGCTGCCCATTACTTCGACGCCTTCTCTGCCTCGGATGCCTCGAGCTCGGCCAGGAAGCGGTCGACGACGGCCTGAGCCTTCTTGTCGTCGGACAGCGTCTCGCCGATCACGCCGCCGGCGAGGTCGAGGGCGAGCGTGCCCACCTCGCTGCGCAGCGACACGAGAGCGGTCTGGCGCTCGGCCTCGATCTGCGAGTGCGCGGTCGCGGTGAGGCGAGCAGCCTCCGCGGATGCGCTGTCCTTCGCCTCGGCGACGATCTTCTTGCCGTCCTCGCGGGCGGCGTCGCGGATCTCACCGGCCTCCTTGCGGGCCTCGGCGAGCTGGGCGGTGTACTCCTCGAGTGCCGCCTCGGCCTTGCGCTGGGCCTCGTCGGCCTTGGCGATGTTCCCCTCGATCGCGGCGGAGCGCTCGGCGAGCAGCTTCTTCATGCGCGGAAGGGCGACCTTCCAGAAGATGAAGAGGATGACGATGAAGCACACCGACGACCAGATGATGTCGTACCACGCGGGGATGAGGGGGTTGTGGGTCTCCCCCTCTTCCGCGGCGTACGCGACAAGAGCGTTCAGCATCCTGTCTCCTTAGTAGAGGTCGAGTGGATCAGGCGTAGCCGAAGATGAAGCCGGTCGCGATGCCGATGAAGGCGAGCGCCTCGGTGAAGGCGATACCGATCCACATGAGCACCTGCAGACGGCCGGCCAGCTCGGGCTGACGGGCGACGCCCTCGATCGTCTTGCCGACGACGATGCCCACGCCGATGGCCGGGCCGATGGCTGCGAGACCGTAGCCGACGGTGGCGATGGAGCCGGTGACCTCGGCGAGAACCGTAGTTGCGTCCACGGGGGTGTTTCCTTTCGGTTGTGGGCGGCCTTCCGGCCGTCCCGTATCAGTGCTCTTCGGCGACCGCGAGCTGGATGTAGACCGCGGTGAGAAGGGCGAAGACGTAGGCCTGGAGGACGGCCACCAGGATCTCGAACAGGGTGAAGATGAAGCCGAACGCGAGGCTGCCGGCGCCGAGGATGGACCACCAGCCGCCCATGTCGACGATGAAGAACTGCGTGGCGGCGAAGAAGAGCACCAGCAGCAGGTGGCCGACCATCATGTTCATGAGGAGTCGGAGCGTGAGCGTGACGGGGCGGATCACGAACGTCGAGATCAGCTCGATCGGCGTCACGATGAAGTAGATCGGCCACGGCACGCCCGAGGGGAAGAGCGAGTTCTTGAAGAAGTTCTTCGGGCTCTTCTTGATGCCGGCGTAGATGAAGGTGACGTAGCTCACGATCGCGAGCGTCAGCGGCACCGCGATGATGCTCGTGCCGGCGATGTTCAGGAACGGGATGATGCCCGTGATGTTCATGAACAGGATCATGAAGAACATCGTCGTGAGGATCGGAAGGAAGCGCTGGGCGTCCTTCTTGCCGAGGAGGTCCTCGCCGATGTTGACGCGGACGAAGTCCAGGCCCATCTCGACGAGGCTCTGGAACGGGCCGGGCACGACCTTCATGCGGCGCGTGCCGAGCCAGAAGATCAGGACGACCGCGATCGTCGCGAGGAACTGGATCAGGTGGATCCGGTTGATCGTCAGCGGTGCTCCGAAGAGGACGATCCCGGGGAACGTGATGAGCGCGTCGGGGAAGAACTCAACGATCGAGGGGCCGTGGAACTCCGGGGAGTCCTCCGCGGCAAAGGGGGCGATCAGGGTCGCAGCTTGAGTAAACAGCGCTGGCTCCAGCTTCGGGGCATCGGTCGAGAACCGTTGCGACGATGGTCGGTGAGCGTCACTCCGCAAGTGCTCGCTAGGCGAGCAGGCGGGCGCAGGAAGAGCCTATCAAACTTGAGAGGTCCCTGAATCCGCGGACGGGCGCTCGGCGCTGCCCCGAGGAGAGTCGGTGCGCTCCCCCGCGTCGGGATCGGTCGGCAGGGTCGTGTCGCTGACGTGGGGAACCCGCATCCGGAGCAGCACGACGACGTCGACGGCGAGGGACGCCAGGATGCTCACCACCACAGCGAGGAAGAACACCACCGGGTCGATCCACGGCTGGCCGCGCAGCACGAGGAGGATCACGATGAAGATCAGGAACTTCAGGATCCACCCGCCGAGCACGATGCCGAAGAAGACCGGCACGTAGAGGGGGTCGCCGTACCAGCGGTTGGCGATGAGGATGCTCGCGACCGTGATGCCGAGGAAGGCGGCGGCCACGAGGACGCCCACCAGGGCGCTCCACAGCCCGGGAGTGCCTGCGACGAGGAAGCCCACGATGCCGCCGACGACGGCGAGGGCGGCGGTGACGATGCCGGCCCACACCAGGACGGTGCGCAGGATCGGTGTGCTCGAGACGGGGTTGGGGGTCATGCGACGTCCTCCAGGACGGGTTCGGGAGCCGGAGCGGTCCGGCGCGAGGGCAGCAGGGTCACGGTGAGGCACGCGGCGACCCCCACGACGCCGAAGACGACGCCGAGGAGGTAGTCCCCCGGCCAGCCCTCGGACGTGCCGATGTACATGAGGAGGACCGCGAGGCTCACGATCGCGGTCCACGCGTAGAAGATGAGGACGGCCCCGAGGTCGGAGTGCCCCATGTCCAGCATCCGATGATGCAGGTGCTCGCGATCCGGCGAGAACGGCGACTTGCCCCGGCTCATGCGGCGCACGACAGCGAGCCCGAAGTCCAGCAGCGGAAGCAGCACGATGACGACCGGCAGGAGGATCGGGATGAACGCGCCGAGCATCTGCGATCGGCCGAACTCGTCGTTGTCGCCGATCATCGCCGGGGTGATGCTGCTGGTCACCGCGATGGCCGAGCACGCCATGAGGAGGCCGAGCATGAGCGCGCCCGAGTCGCCCATGAAGAGCCTCGCGGGCCGCCAATTGAGTGGCAGGAACCCGATGCACACCCCGATCAGCACGGCCGCGATGAACGAAGCGAGGTTGAAGAAGCTCGTCTGCCCCGTGTCGCGCACGAGCAGGTAGGAGTAGGCGAAGAATACGCCGTTGGCGATGAGGCAGACGCCCGCGACGAGACCGTCGAGCCCGTCGATGAAGTTCACCGCGTTCATGACCACCACGATCGAGAAGACCGTGAGGGTGAAGCTCACCCAGCTCGAGCCGACGGCCTGCCCGCCGATCGGCAGCGAGTAGATCTGGATGTCGCCGAACCACGTGATGATCCCGGCCGCGAGGAACTGGGCGCCCAGCTTGATCATCCAGTCGAGGTCCCACAGGTCGTCGGCCACGCCCACCACGACGATGAGCGCGGTCGCCCCGAGGATCGCCCAGATCTGTGCGGGCTGGTTCCAGAAGATCGCGAAGTAGGGATGCTGCGACGAGACCACGAAAGCGGCGGCGACGCCGAGGAACATGGCGACGCCGCCGAGACGCGGCGTGGGGGTCTTGTGGACGTCGCGCTCGCGGATGCCCGGATACAGCTTGTACTTCAGGCTCAGCCGCCAGACCGTCCACGAGAGGGCGAAGGTGACGGCCGCCGTGAAGAGGATGACGAAGACGTACTGCTTCACGGGGCTGCCGGGTCATCGGGCTCGGGGTCGGGCTCCAGCAGCTCGCCCAGCACCTCGCGCAGCCGCGCACGGTCGATCGCGCCCTCGCGCAGCACGCGGACCAGCGGCTCGTCGCCGCCCACGAGACTCGTGGCGTCGATGATCGTCGACGCCACGCCCGTCGAGGACGGGCCGTCGCTGAGGTAGACGGCGACGCTGTCGCCGAGCATCCCTTCGGCATCCTCCGCCGTGATGCCCGCGGCCTTGCCCGTCAGGTTCGCGCTCGACACGGCGAGGGGGCCGGTCTCCTCCAGCAGTTCGAGGGCGATGCGGTGCGCGGGCATGCGGACGGCGACGGTGCCGCGCGTCTCGCCGAGATCCCACGACAGCGAGGGCTGGGCGGGCAGGACGATCGTGAGGCCCCCCGGCCAGAACTCCTCGACGAGCCGCTCGATCGGCTCGGGCACCTCCGCGACGAGCGCGCGCAGCGTCGCGAGACCTGCGACCAGCACGGGCGGTGGCATCTGCCGCGTGCGGCCCTTGGCGTCGAGGAGGCGCTGCACGGCGCTCGCGCTGAACGCGTCGGCGGCGACGCCGTACACGGTGTCGGTGGGGAGGACGACCAGCTCGCCGCGGCCGATGGCCTGGCGCGCCTGACGCATGCCCGAGAGCAGCTGCGCCTCATCGCGGCAATCGAAGATGGGGGTCATGTCGCGCACAGTCTAATCGGCGGCGCCTGAGGATCCGGGGCGCGTCAGGGCCGGAGGGCGGTGGTGGCGCGGTCCCGCATCGTCAGGTCGGGGTGGGTCGCCGCCGCCCGCCACCCGTCGGCCGTGAGGAGGGCTCGGATCGCCTCGCCCTGCCACTCGCCGTGTTCGATGACGATCGTGCCGCCGGGATGTGCCAGCCGGAGCCCGACGCCGCTCAGGACGCGCACGACATCGAGCCCGTCCTCTCCCCCGTACAGCGCGGCCGGAGGATCGTAGAGGCGCACCTCCGGGTCGCGCGGGATCGCGGCATCCGGAACATACGGCGGATTCGACGCGACGACCGACACCGTGCCGTCGAGCTCGGGGAAGGCGTGCGCGAGGTCGATGAAGGCCAGCTCGGCGTTGTCGGCGCCTGCCCGGGCGAAGTTCTCCTTCGTCCAGACGAACGCGTCGACGGAGTTCTCGGCCGCGAACACCCGCGCGTGAGGAACCTCGGTCGCCATCGCGAGGGCGATCGCGCCGCTTCCGGTGCCGAGATCCACGGCGACGGGCGAAGCGGATGCCGCGGCCCGCAGCGCATCGATCGCGAGCTGCGCGACCATCTCGGTCTCCGGCCGGGGGACGAAGACGCCGGGACCGACCCGCAGCTCGAGATGGCGGAACGGCGCGAGGCCCGTCAGGTGCTGGAGCGGCTCACGCGTGGCCCGCCGTGCGACGAGCCGCTCGAGGCGCTCGGCGGCATCGGCCGGGAGCGCGTCCCTGCGGATCGCGGCGGCCTGCACGCCCCCGCGACCCGTGCCCAGCACGAAGGCTGCGAGCAGCTCGGCGTCGACCTCGGGATCGGGCACGCCGGCGTCGGCGAGGCGCGCCACGGCGCGCTGGAGCGCGGCGGCGACGGTGAGGGGCGAGTCGGGTGAGGCCATGGGCCCGTCCAGCCTAAGCCCGGCAGAGTACCGGGCAGAGGCCGGCCCCGCGTCATACAAGGACTCACGGCGAAGGCGTCCCCCTAGGCTGGTGCCCACCCGCGAGACCCTGCGTCCAGACCTCCCGCTGAAAGGCCCGAACATGACCGGCATCCACTCCGACATCACCTCCGCCTTCGGGAACACCCCGCTGGTGCGACTCAACCGCATCGCGGAGGGCGTGGGCGGCGACATCCTCGCGAAGCTCGAGTTCTACAACCCGGCGTCGAGTGTGAAGGACCGCCTCGGCATCGCCATCGTCGACGCGGCGGAGGCATCCGGTGAGCTCAAGCCCGGCGGCACGATCGTCGAGGCCACGAGCGGCAACACCGGCATCGCGCTGGCCATGGTCGGCGCCGCGCGCGGTTACCGCGTCGTGCTGGCGATGCCCTCGTCGATGTCGATCGAGCGCCGCCTGCTGCTCAAGGGCTACGGCGCGGAGCTCGAGCTGACCGACCCATCGCTGGGGATGAAGGGCGCGCTCGCCAAGGCGGACGAGCTCGTCGCCGCCAACCCGGGCGCGGTCCTCGCCCGCCAGTTCGAGAACCAGGCGAATGTCGAGATCCACCGCAAGACGACCGCTGAGGAGATCCTGCGCGACACCGACGGCCAGGTCGACTACTTCGTCGCCGGCATCGGCACGGGCGGCACCATCACCGGCGTCGGCCAGGTGCTCAAGGAGCGCGTGCCCGGCGCGAAGGTGATCGCGGTCGAGCCGGCCGACTCGCCGCTGCTCACCAAGGGCACGCCCGGACCCCACAAGATCCAGGGCATCGGCCCGAACTTCGTGCCGCCGATCCTCGACCAGGGCGTGATCGACGAGGTCATCGACGTCGAGTTCCCCGACGCCATCGACACCGCCCGCAAGGTGGGCACGACCGACGGCATCCTCGTCGGCATCTCGTCGGGCGCCGCGATCTGGGCCGCGCTGCAGGTGGCCGCGCGCCCCGAGGCGGCCGGCAAGAACATCGTCGTGATCATCCCGTCCTTCGGCGAGCGCTACCTCTCGACCGCGCTCTACGAGAACCTGCGAGAGGATTGAGCGACACCGCTCCAGAAAGGCGCCCCGTGCCAGGGATCCACTCCGACATCACGACCGCGTTCGGCGAGACCCCGCTGGTGAGGCTCAACGCCCTCACCGAGGGTCTCGCGGGCGAGGTGCTCGCCAAGCTCGAGTTCTACAACCCGGGCTCCAGCGTCAAGGACCGCCTGGGCTACGCGCTCGTGAACGCGGCCGAGGCGTCCGGTGAGCTGAAGCCGGGCGGCACGATCGTCGAGTCGACGAGCGGCAACACCGGCATCGCGCTCGCGCTGATCGGCGCGGCGCGCGGCTACAAGGTGATCCTCACGATGCCCGCGTCGATGTCGAAGGAGCGGCGCACCCTGCTGAAGGCGTACGGCGCCGAGCTCGTGCTGACCGACCCGTACAAGGGCATGACCGAGGCGGTCGAGGCCGCGCAGCGGATCGTCGCGGAGACGCCCGGGGCCGTGCTCGCGCGGCAGTTCGAGCACGAGGCGAACGCCGAGATCCACCGCCGCACGACAGCGGAGGAGATCTGGCGCGACACCGATGGCCGCGTCGACTGGTTCGTGGCCGGCTCGGGCACCGGGGGCACGATCACGGGTGTCGGGCAGGTGCTCAAGGAGCGCAGCCCCGACGTGAAGATCGCGATCGTCGAGCCCAAGGACTCCCCCATGCTGTCCGAGGGCCGCGCCGGCGGCCACCGGATCCAGGGCATCGGACCGAACTTCGTGCCGCAGGTGCTGGACCGGTCGATCATCGACGAGATCTTCGACGTCGAGTTCGACGACGCGATCCGCGTGGCGCGCGACCTGGCGGTGCGCGAGGGCATCCTCGGAGGGATGTCGGCGGGTGCGGCCGTGTGGGCCGCGCTCGAGATCGCCGCGAGACCGGATGCCGCGGGCAAGCGCATCGTCGTCATCATCCCCGACTCGGGTGAACGGTACCTCTCGACCGCCCTGTACGAGCACCTCCGCGAGCCCGAGAAGGCGTCGTCGTGAGCGGCCGCGACGGGTTCTTCGCCCGTGTGCGCGAGGACGTGGTGGCCGCGCGGCTGCGCGACCCCGCCGCACGCTCGGGCGTCGAGATCGCGCTGCTCTACCCGGGCCTGCACGCCATCTGGGCACATCGGCTGTGGCACGCGCTGTGGACGCGCAACGTGCGCTTCGTCGCGCGCGCGGGGTCGCAGGTCACCCGCTGGCTCACCGGCATCGAGATCCACCCCGGCGCGGTCATCGGCCGCCGCTTCTTCATCGACCACGGCATGGGCGTCGTCATCGGCGAGACCGCCGAGGTCGGCGACGACGTCATGCTCTACCACGGGGTGACGCTCGGCGGCCGTCAGCGGGAGGGCGGGAAGAGGCATCCGACTCTCGAAGACGGCGTCGCCGTCGGCGCGGGCGCGAAGATCCTCGGTCCGATCACGATCGGGGCGGGTTCGGTCGTCGGCGCGAACGCCGTGGTGACGAAGGATGCTCCCGCCGACAGTGTCCTGGTGGGCGTGCCGGCGAAGCCGCGCCTTCGGCGCGACGGCGAGGACACCCGGTCGATCCTGACCACCCCCGAGTACCACATCTGACCCCC
>NZ_JSYE01000021.1:0-131601 GCF_054824025.1 Microbacterium sp. HJ5 | reverse complement strand
GACGAGCACTCCGGATGATCCGCCGCACGGTCTAGAGCAATTGGAAGCTCAGTTCGAACTCTGACAGCGTCGGCCTTGGGCTGTGACGACCGCAGCACCTCACACGCGGAGCATGCGCGTTGTTTCCGCTGGCGTTCCGCCGCCGACACATCAGTCGGGCAGAACGGATCCCTGCGCGAGGACATCCATCACCGGGTACAGCCAGTCCTCAAGTGGCTCGAAGCCGCTGGCGTCCAGCCGGTGACGCACCTGGTACCCATCTCGTGCTCCGATGACCAGTCCTGCGTCGCGCAGGATGGCCAGATTCCTCGACGCGCTGAAGCGCGACTGCTCCGTACGTGCAGCCACTTCGCCGATGTTGAGGGAGCCGGTCCGACCGTTCTCGCGCCAGACGACGCAGAGCTCCCTGAGAATCGCGAGACGATCGGGGCTCGCGAGAGCGGCGAAGAAGCGGTCGTCGGCTCCCTCGTCGTCTGCGACCGCTTCAGTTCCGGGTTGCGCCTTCCTCAGCCACCCACTGCGAAGGAATGTCCGAGCTCTGTGCGTGCTGAGGCAGAGACTCCCATCGACGACGAAGACCCCCGCAGCACTCGCCATTTGGCGGAGCTGCGGGGGTCTCGTACGGTTGCGCCCCAGTCGCTAGACCCAGTCGCCTACGCTTGCCGGCCCCCATAGGGAGGGACCCTCAGGCGAGCGCACCCCAAGGCGGACCGAGCCTGTCACCTGCTTCGTGTCCTCAGTAGGTGTTTGCGGTGCCGTTCTTCACCTGGAGCGACAGGCGCGTGGTGCCGCTGCCGAAGATGTTGCTCCAGGTGGTGGCGAGGTTGACCATTGCCGGGAGGCTTCCCGACTGAGTCGTACGGATGAGCTCGAACACCGGGTAAGTGCAGCTGGTGACCATGCACTTGAAGGTCGGCGTGTTGTAGCTGATGAGGTACGCGGGGCGACCGAGGTTGGGGTTTCCCACATCCATGCTGACCTTGAAGGCAAGGGTCACGGCCGTGTACCAGCCGTTGGCCGAGCAGCCAGTCCAGCGCGTCCCGCTCTTGGTGCATCCCTCGACGACCATCGTCGTGGGACCGTCGGTGGCCTTGACCTTGGGCTTCTCGACCTCGAACACCGAGATCGAGCCGTCCTCATAGCGCTTCACCGTGTCGAGAGAGTCCCGGTCTTCGTGCGTCTCGGTCGAGACCGGCACCGCGGTGTCCATCATCGCGTCGACGGGCATTCCCGCGCTGAGCTTGTCGAGCAGAGCGTCCTGCTGCTCCGGGGTCACGCCGTACTGAGTCCACTTCGACGTGACCTCCGCGACGAATTCGGGCTCAAGCGGCGATTCCTCGACTGCGTACGCCGGCGCTGCGAGCAGCGAGCTCGCAAACGCCGCGACAAGCACGGTGCCCATCAGGGTACGGGCGAGGGGCTTGGATCGCATTTTGATCACAAGGATCCTTTCTCTGGGGAGGGGCGGGAGCTGGGGTGCACCCGCAACGGGTACCAGTCTTAGGCCCGCCGATAGTTGCGCTTTCCGTCATCCCGCACATCTGTGGAAAACTCTTTCCGACACGGTGAGCGCCGGGATACGATCGGAGCATGCTTGAGACTGGCGCAGCCGTGAACCCCACCCTCCCTGTGGGCTTCGACCTCGTCTTCGCGGTTGTCGCGATCGCCGTCGTGGCTCTCGCGATAGCCGCTCTTGTGTCGATCTACCGGCACCGGGACGACCTCGGCCGGCCCGTCACCGCCGTGTGGATGGTGGCGGTCGTCGTGCTGCCGATCATCGCCTCAGTCGCATGGTTCATCTTCGGCCTGCCGAAGATGAACCACACCGCGCAGCTTCCTCAGAGCTGACGCAACTATCGCGGTACGCCACGCTATTCGGGCGCGACGCCCGGCTATCTGGTGGCGAGGCCTTGAGCTCCACTCCGAGGCTCCGTGGGGGCCGTCCTCTTGGCGGCCCTCGCCCTCACCACCGGCTGCACCAATGCGCTAGTCGGCGCACGGGCCTGTGACGGTGGGGATGGACGAGGGTGAGGCATGTATCGGACCTCCTGGCCAAGTGATCTTCAGCCTATGTTGCGATCGTTGTCGGGCGAGGAGCGCGGGTCGGCATTAAGCGCTGGTGCCGCCGCCCTGATCGGCGTCGGCTGCGGGATCAGCCCGGATGCAGTCGGGCGGGCAAAATTCCGCTTGCCACCGGCTACATACCGTCGGTCAGTCCGGGGTCGTTCGATGGCGGCATCGGGAAGCTGTACCTTCCGTCCGGCTGCGGGGGCGTTTGACAGCGACCGTTGCCGATGTCAATGCAGCGGTGGGCCTGCTCGAGCGAATCGTGCGCCAGCCTGAATGCCTGCCTGGCCTCAGCATCGAGCGGTAGCTCCACCTCGTGGACGCGAGGTGGCCTGCTTGAGAGCAGGTAGGCGTCCCCCTGGACCGCTCCGCCGTGTGGGTAGCGCGACTCGTAACGGCACGGATCCGGCCAAAGCTCCCTCGTGGTGAGCCGGCGCGCGTGCGAGTGCATCAACTCCTCGATGCGCGCGGTTGCCCAGGGACTCCAGGCGTAGAAGCCGAGCATCCCGTCAACGACCCCCTCGGCACCACAACGAGAGGTGACCTCGGCCTCGCTGATCCACCAGCGGGAGTACCAGCGGCCGCACTGTTCGCTCCAGCAGGCCAGCATCGCCTCAGCGCGGATGGGCTTTCTTGAGCCGGTCCACGAGCGCGAGAAACTCGCTGGCAACGTCCGCATCAGCATCGGTCCAGCGGGCGTTCAGGTGGGTGCGCCGGGATACCTCCTCCGCGTCAGCGTGACGCGTGTGCGGCGTCGAGATGACGGCGGGCCGCATTGATCGCCAGTCTCGCGTGCTCTTTCGGACCGACCTGCGCGACGAGCATCGCCCGCGGGATCTCCAGTGCGAACGGGATGCCGTCGGGAAGCGCGTCGAGGATGCCGAACATGTCGATGCCGCCCTCGCCAGGGAAGAGCCGCTCGAACCGTGCCGTGTGGATGAGCTCGGATGTCGCCGTCGGGATCTCCCCGGGGGCGTCGCACACGTGCGCGTAGTGGAACCACTCGCGTGGAAGCGTGCGGAGTTCCTCGACATCGGACCGCGATCGGGCGAAGTGGAGCAGGTCGATGAGCATGCCGGCGTTCGGTTGATCCGCCGCTCGCAGCACGCGCGTCGCCTCCGCCAGGCTGGGTGTCTCCGTCCACGAGGGGAACTCCAGGTCGACCGTCAGCCCGAGCGGGCGGGCGAGCTGGCAGAGTTCGGCGAACCGGTCGGCCTTGCGTGCGAAGTCCGCGTCGGGCAGCTGTGCGATCACGTGACGGGCACCGAGCTCCGCTCCGGCCTCGAGGAAGCGCAGGTAGTCGCGCGGGCTGTCGCCCGAGGTCATGCGCGCGAGCTCGATGTCGAGCACCTCGACCCCGGTCGCTGCGAGATGCGTCTTCGTCGCCCGCATCAGGGCGGGATCGGATGCGAGCGGATAGTGCGGCTCCTGCGTCGTGACCTTCGTCATGCGCAGGCCGACATAGCGGTACCCCGCCGCCGCCGCCGCATCGACCAGCTCGGGAGGGGAGAGGCTCAGCGCCGTGAGATGCGCGAGGGAGTAGTCGTGGCGCTCTTCCGGTGCCGACTCACCGGCCGCGCTCGCGCGCATCCGCAGACGCTGGCGACGATGGGCGGCCATGCGGAGCGGCACCGTGTGGGGATCGCCCAGCCCGTCGTATCCGCCGACTCGCTGCACGATCTCGAAGAAGACCTTCGACCCGAGCATCTCCGTGAAGAAGTGGAAGTACTCGCCGTCCTCGTCACGGTCATACAGAATCGACAGCTCCCGCAGCTGCGCGAGAAGCCCCTCCGGTAGATCGAATCGCGCGTCGAGATCGTCGTAGTAGTTGTCCGGGATCCGAAGGATGGGTGCACCGCGTTCCCGCATGTCTCGGGCCGCGGCGATCGCGTCGTCGGTGCGGAACGAGACGAGCTGCGGACTGGAGATGGCGGGCGCCCAATCGCCGCGCCGCAGGGCGCTCGTGCTGAGCGCGATGCGGACGTCACCCTCGGGATCCCGCGCCGACCACCCCCGGATGAGCCCGAACGGCGCCGTGATCTCGGAGGACTCCCCCGGGACGAGGCCGAGGACCGTTCGCAGGAAGAGGGCGGACTGGTCGAAGTCGTCCACGGACTCGGTGATCGAGACATGGTCGACTCCCCGCACCACGCTCGGTCGGAGACCGGATGCCTCGTCCCGCCGGAAGTCGTCGAGCCAGACCTCGCCGGCGCCTGAGCCGCAGAAGAACAGCGCGGTCCCGCCGGGGGTGGCGACCGAGGCGAGGTCCGACTCGCCCGCGTGCCGCACCCGGGCGAGCTTCGGTGCGAGCAGGGCGTCCGCTCTCCGCATCGAGGCCGCCGGATCCGCGCTCTGCACGGCGAGGGCGCAGATCGACGCCGTTGCGGGATCCACCGATCGTTCGGGCACGTGGTTGAGGAGCACGCGCGCTTCACCCTGCTCCCACAGATGCACGGGCTTCGTTCGGTGGGTCGCCGTCTCTGTGAAACCCAGCGACGCCAGCGCGCGCGACATGAGCGGGGCCGATACCTCGTCGACCGCCAGCTCCACGAACGCGAAGCCGCCGAGCCTCGGCGCCGCCGGCAGGTCGCCGGGAGCACCGCCGTCACCGCGAGCTGCGACGGTCTCGGCGAGCGTGCGGACCGACCGCATGGCATCGGTGGCCGCGTGCCGGGGATCCTCCTGCTGGTAGACGTCGTTGAAGACCTCGAGCGCGATGGGCCCGCCATATCCGCGCGCGATCAGGCTCTCGAGGAATCCGGCGACATCGAGCGCACCCTGACCGGGGAACATCCGAGAGTGCAGACTCCACTCGCGAACGTCGAGGTTGGGGCGCGGCGCATCAGCCAGCTGCACGTGGAACACCTTCTCGACCGGCACCCGCGAGACAGCCGCCGGGTCGTTGTGCGGCGACAGGACGTGGAAGCTGTCGAGGCACAGTCCCAGGGACGGGTGGTCTACGCGTTCGACCAGGCTCCACGCGTCCAGATGGGTGCGCACCCTGCCCCACGGAACGGCTTCGTAGGCGAGCCGAACGCCCCGCGCGCCCGCGAGTTCCGCCACGTCACGCAGCTGCTCCGCGGCGAGGTCGTTGTCGTCGAGCCCGTCGTCGGTCGACGAAGGACAGCAGACCAGGACGCTCGCGCCGAGCTCGGCCATCAGGTCGAGCTTTTTGTCGGCGCGGCGCAGTGTCGCCGCGAACCGGCCGGCACCGACCGTCTCGATGTGGAACGGCTGGTAGACATCGATCGTCAGCCCCAGCCGGGCGGCCTCCTCGGCGACGCGCCTCGGCGACCACGACGACATCACCAGGTCGTACTCGAGCAGCTCGATCCCGCGGAAACCCGCAGCCGCGGCGGCGCGCATCTTGTCCTCGAGCGTGCCCGACAGGCACACGGTCGAGATGGAGAGGTTCCGCATAGCGGGGGCGACGTTCATGCGCGGCTCACGTGGCGACGTGCCCGACCCTTTCGCCGGGCGAATAGATGTCGAGGATGTTCCAGTGACCCGTCGTGGGCGTCGGCACGTTGACCATCGAGACGTCGATGACGACCGGCGCTCCCAGCGTGATCGCGCGTTCGAGGGCCGGCTTGAACTCCGCGGCCGACTCGATCCGGATGCCGGTCACGCCGTAGGCCTGCGCGATCGCGGCGAAGTCGGTGTACATCGGGTCGTCGGCGCTGCCGAACACCGTCCCGAACGTCGTGTCGAATGCGGACTTTTCGAGACCCGCAATGGTGCCGAACGCATTGTTGTTCATCACGACCCACACCACCGGGAGGTTCTCCTCGCGCGCCGTCGAGAGGACCGCGGGATTCTGGCCGAATCCCCCGTCGCCGACGAGCGACACCACCACGCGATCAGGACGCGCCATCTTGGCGCCGACCGCCGCCGGAGCCCCGAAGCCCATCGTGGCGAAGCCGCCCGGCGTGAGGAAGGTCCCCGGGGTCAGGATGTCGAACTGCTGTCCGACCCCGTTCTTGTTCCACCCGACATCGGTGGTGATAATCGCATCGGGCGGGAGCACCTCCCGCGTCTCGGAGAGGATCCGCTCAGGACGCATGGGCCAGTCGTCCGAAACCTGCGCCTCGGCGTTGGCGAGACGGACGCTCGCGCGACTGGCGGCGATCCGTTCGAGCAGCTCCGGCCGCTGAACACCATCGGGGGCAAGGCGCCGAGCTGCGCTGGAGAGCACTGCCAGCGCCGACTTCAGATCGGCGAGCGCTCCGATCTCGAGCGGATAGTTCCGACCGAGCTCGGCTGGATCGACGTCGATCTGCATGAGCTTGGTGCCGGGGATGTCGAAGGTGTACTCCGGATACCACGAGCTCGAGTCCGCCTCCGCGAAGCGTGTACCCAGCGCGAGGATCCAATCGGCGGTGCGGGTCGTCTCGTTCGTGAACGACGTGCCCCAGAACCCCGTCATGCCCAGCACGAGCGGGTTGTCGTCGGGGACCGCCCCCTTGCCCATCAGACTGTGGGCGATCGGCAGCGAAAGCAGGTCGGCGAACTCGGCGAGCTCGGCCGCAGCATCCGCCGCCACGATGCCCCCGCCGACGTACAGCACCGGCCGCTCGGCATCGAGCAGGTTCTGGACGATGCGCTCGGCCACCGCCTCGTCGAGGCTCGGCTTCACGAGCGACCGGGTCCCGCCGATCACCCTGTCGAACGAGGCCACGTCGACCTCGGCGGAGAAGACGTCCATGGGGATATCGACGAGCACCGGCCCCGGGCGGCCGCTCTCGGCCAGCCGGAAGGCCTTGTCGAGAACCTCGGCGACGAGGTGCGGCTGATCGACCCGCCACGCCCGCTTGACGAAGGGCCGGTAGATCTCGTACTGAGCGGCGTCGGCGTGCAGGTTGATCTCCTGGTGCGGATGCTTGCCGAAGTAGTGCGTGGGGACGTCACCGGCGATGACGACCATGGGCACCGAGTCCAGCGCGGCGTTGGCCACACCGGTCGTGGCGTTCGTCAGACCGGGGCCGAGGTGGGTGAGCACGACCCCGGTCCGCTTGGTGACGCGGGCGTAGCCGTCCGCCGCGTGCGCGGCGATCTGCTCGTGGCGCACGTTCACGAACGCGAGACGTTCGCTCTTCTCGAGGGCCGCGAGCAGGGCGATGTTGGTGTGCCCGCACAGGCCGAAGATGTGCTCGACGTCCCGTGCCTCCAGGTAGCGGACGATCTGGTTGGACACGAGGTCCTTCATCTGGTTCTCCTTCATTTCCCACGCTCCTGAGGAACGGACCTGCGCGCCGGACCGGTGTAGGTGTACCCGATCGACTTCGGGACCGGGCCCTTGATGCGCCCGCCCTGCTCCATCTGCTCGACCGCGTGCGCGAGGATCCCGACCGATCGCGCGAGGATGAACACGCCGCGCCCGAGCTCGGGCGTGAAGCCGAGTTCGCAGTAGATGACGGCGGTCACCCCATCGACGTTCATCGGGATGCGGCGCGTGCGGCCGGCGCTGATTGCGTCCTCGACAGCGCGGCCGATCCGTGCGAAGCGTCCGTCGATCGTTCCGTCATCCGCGGCGCGGTCGACGATCGACAGCAGGCGCGGCGTGCGCGGGTCGAGCGGGTGGAAACGGTGGCCGAATCCGGGGACGTAGGTCATGCCTGCGGCACGCCGTCGCTCGAGCACGGCGCGGGTGACGCTCTCGACGTCCTCGCCCGCGCCGAGCTCGGCATCGATCTCGAGATAGAGCTCCATGCACTGCTGGCCGGGCCCGCCGTGGATGTCGTCGAGCACGTTGATCGCCGATGCCATCGCCCCGTTCACCGGCGAGCCGCAGGTGGTGGCCATGCGGGCGATCGCGATCGAGGGGGCCTGGGGCCCGTGGTCGACCGAGGCGACCATGGCCGCCTCCAGCAGATCGGCCTCCGCACGGGAAGGCAGCTCGCCCCGGAGCATCAGCCAGATCGTGTCGACGAATCCGACCCGGCCGATGAGCTCCTCGATGGGGTACCCCCGCAGCGAGATCGCGCCGGGGGCGACATCGATGATGTCGGTGTGCCACCACCGTCGCGCTTCGTCGACCAGTGCCGCGTCGCTCGCCTCCGTGCGCTCGTCCGCGTCGGCGCTCACGACGCTGCCGTCCTCACCGGTTCGGTCTCCTCGAGCGCAGGGTCGTAGAAGTCGCCGAAAAGGTCCCGGTCGGTCGGCCGGTCCTCCGCGATGGTGCGTGACACCCACGTCGTGTTCAGGTAGTGGCGCAGCGAGACGTTCTCCGAGGTGATGTTGCCGCCCCACGTGCCGCATCCCATCGAAGAGGTCATCGGCATCCCATTGGTGAACGAACCGGCGTTCGCCTTCGAGTTCGGCTGGCGGACCATGATGCGGGACACCGGCATATGCCGTGCGAAGTAGTCGATGTGGGCGTCGTCGGTCGACGCGATGCCGCAGGAGTGCCCCTTTCCGCCGATGTCGTAGAGGCGCTTGGCGACCTCGACGCCGTCCTCGAAGGAGCCCTCGTACGCGTGCACCGCCATAAGTGTCGTGAGCTTCTCCTTGCAGAACTGCCGGTCCTCTGCGATTCCGTCGCCCTCGACGACGATGAACCGCGTGCCCGGCGGCACCTCGAATCCCGCGGCGCGCGCGAGCGCCTGCGGCGATACCGCCACCGTGTCGGCCAGGCGGTGGCCTTCGGCATCCCACATCACCGCCTGGAGTGCCGCGCGCTCGGCCGCCGTCGCCAGATATCCGCCCTCGCTCTGCAGCGCCGCGAGCATGTCACGGTAGCGGCTCGCCGGCACCAGGACGTTTCCGTCGGCGGAGCACCCCGAGCCGAAGTCGGAGGTCTTCGAGAGCATGCAGTTGCGCGCGGTCTCTGCGAGATCCGCCGTCTCGTCGACGAACTCGGTCGCATTGCCCGCGCCGACCCCGTAGGCAGGTGTGCCGGAGCTGTACGCCGCGCGGACGAGTCCCTGCCCGCCCGTAGCGATCACGAGGTCGGACCGCTTCATGATCTCCTGCGAGGCGGCGAGGCTCGGAAGCGTGATGCACTGCAGGATGTCCGCGGGAGCTCCCTCCGCCTCCAAGGCTTCACGCATGAGCCGCACCGTCTCGAAGGTCGTGTTCTTCGAGCGAGGATGCGGTGAGAACACCACCACGTCGCGCGCCTTGATCGCGTAGATCGCGTTGCCCGCGGGCGTGAGGTCGGGGTTGGTCGTCGGCACCACGCAGCCGATGATGCCGACCGGCTTGCCGTACTTGACGAGGCCCTTCTCGACGTCCTCCTCGATGATGCCCACCGAGGGACTGCGCAGGGCGTCACGCAGCACGCCGCGGATCTTCATGCGCTTGTTCATGCGGCTGTCGAAGTCGCCGAGGCCCGACTCGTGGATACCCATGCCGACGAGCCGGTGAAACGACGAGCGATTGGCGACCGACCATGCCACAGCGCGGATCAGGCGGTCGACGCGGTCCTGATCGTAGGTCTCGATGACGGCGAGCGCCGCGCGTGCGCGGGCGAAGACATCGTCGAGCTCCGCCTCCTGTTCAGGCGACAGCGACTTGGGGGCTGAGGCAGCCATGACAACTCCGTCCGTGGGGCACCGATGCCGACTGCCGCATGCTACGCACGGCCCGTGATCGCCGACAAAGCGTGTCTCACTGAGCAGGAATGCGCGGTGGCCGAGACCTCACGGTGGTTCGGCGGCTGTACCACTCGATGGGCCGCACGGTTGCCCGCCGGGAAACCGCGGCGTTAGCGTCCCACCGCCGGCCGACCACCCCGACCCCCAGATCGGGTCGGCTGACATCCCCCAGGGTCGCCCGACGGACGCAAGCCCGGCGGACGGCCGATCAATGACGATCAAGGAGTCAACGCGATGCGCAAACGACTGACCACGAGGCTGGGAACGGCGGGGGTGGGAGCACTGCTCGTGCTCGCCCTGACTGCGCCGCCCGCCTACGCTCTGGCACCGAAGGTCGAGCCGGCCGGGCCTTCGGAGCTCACCGGCGTCGAGCCGACCGGCGCCGATATGCCGACCGTCGGGGGGAACCTGGGCAACCAGCACTACTCCGGACTGACTCAGATCACCAAGCGGAACCTGAAGGACCTTGCACCGACGTGGCGGACGCACGTCTCCGAGGTGGCGCCGGCGTCGAACGACACCGGACAGCAGACGACCCCCATCGTGGTGGACGGGATCCTCTACCTCGACACCCCCAGCGGCGGAGTGATCGCCGTGGACGGCGCGTCGGGCGAACCGGTCTGGAAGTGGGAGAACAGCGTCTACGGGCTGTCGGGCACTCGGCGGGGCGTGTCGGCGGGCGAGGGGCGGATCTACACGCTCGCGGGCGGGAACCGGGTCGTCGCGCTCGACCAGGCCTCCGGCGAGGAGCTCTGGGCTGCGCAGCCCGTCGGTCCGCAGGGCGAGGACCTCGGCCGGGTCGGAAAGGTCGCGACCGTCTATTACGACGGCATCGTCTACGCCCACGCGGCGGACGGCGACCGAGGAGCGGTGGTCGCCCTCGACGCGAGCGATGGCTCGTACCTGTGGCACTTCTTCGGCGGCCCCAAGCGGGGCGAGCAGTTCACCGGGGTGAACGGCGAGACCTTCAATGCGTCCGAGACGTGGGGGCCCGTGCTTCCCGACGGGACCGACTGCGCCGAAGAAGGAGGCGCGACGTCGTGGATGCACGGCGCCGTCGACCCCGAACTCGGGCTGTACATCATGACCTTCGGCAACGCCCGCAGCTGCAACACGTCGCAGGACGGCTCGCTGCGACCGGGCGACAATCTGTTCTCGAGCACGATGGTCGCCGTCGACGCCGCGAGTGGCGACTACAAGTGGCACTATCAGTCGATCCGGCACGACGTGTGGGACATGGACAACGTGCACCCCCCGACCCTCGCCGACATCGTCGTGGACGGTGTGGAGCGGAAGGTCGTCTTCTACGGCAGCAAGTCGGGACACCAGTTCGTGGTCGACCGCACGAACGGCGAGCCGGTCCTGCCGGTGATCGAGAAGGAGATGATCACCGACTCGCGACAGGCGCACGCCGAGACCCAGCCCTTCCCCGAGACGCGACTGCTCCCGGAGTGCCTGGTGTGGGAGAAGCTCGACCCCGAGAACATCCCCGGCGACCCGTGGCGAGGCGTGCCGAACTACAACGGCTACCAGCCGGACGAAGCCGGGAACCTCGTCTTCAACCCCGACAGCTACGTCAAGGTGGACGAGCCCTTCCTCAGCTACCCCGAAGGATCATCCGGACACCGCGAGGGCTGCATGTACGACCCCCAGTGGGACGTTCCGATCCTGTCCACCACCAGCCAGAACGGCGGCGGCGACTGGTCGAACCACTCGTACAGCCACAGCACCAACCTGGTGTACTTCCCCTACGGCACGAACCCGGTCGCGCACTACAACGGCGCCTCCGCGAACGGCCTGCGGGCGATCGGTCAGTACCAGACCGGCGGCATCCTGGCGTACGACGCCTCGACGGGTGAGGTCGCCTGGACCAACCACCTCGGCACCGACATGTCGCACGGCCAGGGGCCGCTGACCACGGCATCCGACCTGCTCTTCGTCGGGCAGATCGACGGACGGGTTCTGGCGATGGATGCTGTGGACGGAGACGTCCTCTGGCAGTTCCAGACGGGCTCGGGCATCGCCGCGGCCCCGGTCACCTACGAGATCGACGGGGAGCAGTACGTCGCCGTCTTCGCCGCAGGCTCGACCAACCCCTACGGCGGCACGGTGACCGAGGGCGACTCGCTGTGGGCGTTCAAGCTCGGCGGTGACTTCACGACGGACTCGGGAAGCCAGGAGGGCCCCCTCACCGGACCGCTGGCCATGCGACGCCCCGTCAGCGGCGCAGGCGTCGCGGGCGAGACGGTCGGCAACACGGTGCTGCTCGCGCGCAGCAGCCGCACGGCCGATACGGCCGCCGCGCGCGACAGCGTGTCGACCAGCGGAATGCAGCCGACCCACCTGCGCGTGCCCGTGGGGACCACGGTGACATTCCGCAACCCCGGGGCCGAGACGTTCCCGAACTTCCCCAACCTGAAGCCGCACTGCGCCACGCAGTTCTTCGAGGGGGAGTTCAACGTCAAGCTGCAGCCGGGGGAGACGTACCAGCACACGTTCGACCGTGCGGGCGAGTACTTCTTCAACGACTGCACCGACCCCCGCCCCACCGGGAAGATCGATGTCTACCTCACGCCTCAGGACCAGCCCGGAGCGCTGAGCTTCACGCCCGGTCGTCTCGATCTGGGGTCGGGGACGGGGCTCTTCACCGGGGTCAACGGGAAGGTCACCGCGCAGTTCGAGGTGCCAGCCGGATACTCCTACGACAGCGGGGCGGTTCTCGTCACGCCTCTCGGAAAGCAGCCGATCCCCGCGGCGAAGGTCGTCGGGAACAAGAACCGGATCATCGTCCAGTTCGCGGCCGCCGACGTCGACAACAATGTGCCGACGGGTGAGGTCGACCTGACGCTGAGAGTCAATGTGCTCAACGCCGACGGTGTGCAGCAGCAGCTCTCGTCGAGCGCAACGGTCACCGTCCGCAAGTAGACGCTCGCGCTTCTCCACGGTCCGCCCCCGCCCGCCAGGACGGGGGCGGACCGCCGTGTGCGGGCGCTGTCCCATTCGGCGAGACTCGTCTTTGCACCCGAGGGATCAACGACCAGAGTCTCAGGGGCGGCGATGTGCGCGCACACGCTGGTCCTGCATCAACAGAGAGGTTGGCAATGCACCCTGACAGCGTGGCGGAGGCGCCATGACGGACAACCAAGGGCCCGTCCCCGAGCCGGAGGACCGCCGTCCCGAGGACGCCGAGCGGAAGGCTTCCGAGGCGGACCTCGAGGGCTCGATCTACCCGCAGACGAATACGTACTACACCACGCCCCGGCTCAATCAGGGCGTGCCCGCCGACCCGATGTTCATCCGCGTGCTCTCCGCGATCGAGATCACGATCGGCGTGACGCTCTTCGCGTTCATCATCTTCGGGGTGATGTACCAGGTGCTGGGTCGGTACTTCCCTTCGGTCAGCTGGGTGGGAGCGGGCGAGCTCGCGCTCCTCTCGATGATCGCCCTCACCTTCATCACGACGGGCTACCTCGTAGGCCGCAACGGTCACATCGTCCTCGAGATCTTCGACGAGCTCCTCGCGGGCACGAAGCTCTTCGTCGCCCTGCGCGTGATCTCTGCCGTGATCATGGTCATCACGAGCATCGCCCTCGCCTACGAGGCGTGGGTGAAGATCGAGACGGAGTGGGGTCGACTGAGCGCGGCGATGCACCTGCCGCTCGGCGTGATCTACGTCTTCGCGCTGATCGGGTTCGTCTCGGCCGCTATCCACTCGTCCTTCAAGATCCCCTACGCCCACCGCCCGGAGCGCAAGCTCGACATCGGCGAGATGGAGGGCTGACGCATGGATCTCTGGCTCTACATCCTGCTCTTCGTCGTCTTCCTGCTCCTCCGCGTCCCCGTCGCCTTCGCGATGATCGCGTCGAGCATGCTCTACTTCTACAGCCACGGGCTCTCGGCGGGATACGCCATCTCGTCGATCGTCAACGGCATCAACAGCTTCCCGCTCCTGGCGGTACCGCTGTTCATCTTCGTCGGCTCCATCGCCAACAACCTCGGCATCGCCACGCGGCTCTACGATCTCGCCCGCGCACTGCTTCCCCGTCTTCCGGGCAACCTGGCGTACGTGAACCTCGGCACCGCGATCGGGTTCTCGTGGATCAGCGGGTCGGCGCTCGCCGATGCTGCGTCCACCAGCAAGGTGCAGATCCCGCAGATGCTCAAGGCGGGCTACCCGTACGGCTTCTCGGCCGGTCTGACAGCATCGGGCTCGCTGATGAGCACCATAATGCCGCCGAGCATTCCGGCCGTCCTCTTCGCGGCGACCGCGTCGATCTCGACCGGCGCGCTCTTCGCGGGGTCGATCGTCCCCGCGATGCTGATGGCGCTCGGACTCGCGGCATACATCTTCATCTGGGTGCGTCGCCACCCCGACATCGCTGCGAGCCGACCGTTCGACGGAGGGATGCTCGGGAAGGCTGCGGCGCGGGTGATCGGCCCGGCGATGCTGCCCGTCATCATCCTGGGCGGCATCTTCAGCGGCCTGTTCACCGCCACCGAGAGCGCCGGCATCGCGGCGGTGTACATGCTCTTCCTGGGTGTCATCTACCGGACGCTCAACTGGAAGGTCTTCTGGAAGTCCGCGAAGGAGACGGTCGTGATCTCGGGCGGCATCCTGCTGATCCTCGGCGCATCCAATCTCATGGGCCAGGTGCTCGCTCGCGAGCAGGTGTCTCGTGCGCTCGGCGAGTGGCTGACCGGCATCACCGACAACCCGATCGTGTTCCTTCTGCTGCTGAACGTGCTGCTGATCCTGCTGGGCATCCCGCTCGAGGCGCCGCCGGTGATCCTCGTGCTCGTGCCGATCCTCATGCCGATCGCCACGCAGTTCGGCATCGATCCGGTGCAGCTCGGTGTGATCATGATCCTCAACCTGATGATCGGTTCGCTGACACCACCGGTCGGCGCCGTGCTGTTCGTCGTCGGGTCGATCACACGCAGACCGATGGGCGAGCTGTTCCGCGGCATCCTGCCCTTCCTCATCCCGCTCGGCGTCGTGCTCCTCCTGCTCACACTCTTCCCGGTCATCGTGACGAGCCTGCCGACTCTGCTCGGCTTGATGTAGCGACGTTCCCGGCGAGGTCCGCCGTGACGCTCCCGGCGTCGCGGCGGACCTCGGAATCTCAGGAAGAAGGTGGTGCGCATGCCCCGTAGCGTGTTCGTGCTCAACGGTCCGAACCTGAACATGCTCGGCGCTCGAGAACCCGAGCTGTACGGGCGCGCGACCCTCGACGACGTGCGAGAGGACTGCAGCCGAGTGGCGACGGAGCTGGGTCTCGACCTGACGTTCCGGCAGACGAACGCCGAGCATCAACTCGTCGAGTGGGTGCATGACGCGTTCCGGTCACAGTCGGCCGTGGTCATCAACCCGGCGGCGCTGAGCTTCAACTCGGTCGCGTTGCTCGACGCGCTCCGCATGCTCACGACGCCTGTCGTCGAGGTGCACATCACGAACATCCACGCGCGAGACGCCGTCCACCAGCACTCGCTGATCTCGACCGTCTCGCGCGTGGTGATCGCGGGCGCCGGCGTCTTCGGCTACGAACTCGCGCTGCGCGCGGTTGACCGCCTCGTGCCCGCGGAGGCCGCGTCCTGAGACCTCAGCCGCGCGCCAGGGCGTCGGCCGCCTCGATCCCGAAGACGAGCGCCTTCGTCAGCGCGGTCCCGGTCATGTACGACGCGCCGTGGAAGCCGCCCACGACCTCTCCGGCCGCGTACAGTCCGTCGATGCGCGAGCGGTCCACCCGAAGCACCGCGGCGTCGGGCGCCACGGTGAGCCCGCCGTAGGTCGATGTCATCGCCGTGACCGCGGGGTAGGCGTAGAACGGCGGCTCCAGCACCGGAACGAGATCGCCGACGCCGTTCACCAGGCCCACGCGCCCGAAGACGTCGCGACCGCCTCCGGCGGCCCGGTTGTAGTCGGCGACGGTGCGCTCGAGCGTCGCCCGCGGAATGGCGAGCGCTTCGGCAAGGGCACGGATCGTCGGCGCGCTGACCAGATGGCCGAGCTCCTCGATGCGGTCGATGTCCGACAGTGGCACACCCGGCCGGGACCGCGCACGGACGACCGCGTCGAAGACCTGGCAGGCAGCCGCCCCCGGCTGCGCCAGGACGGCAGACCCGAGGATCTTGTAGGACAGCGACTCGTCGATGAACCGCTCGCCGTGGGCGTTCACCAGGATCGCGCCCAGGTAGTTCGCCGTGAGCAGCTCGTGCTCATCGTCCGTCGTCTCGGCGTGCTGCCCGTACGTGCCGGCGATGTGGCCGACATCGGCGAGACCGGCGCCGTGACGCCACGCCATGCGCAATCCGTCGCCCGAGTTCCCGGGGCCGCCGTACGGCATCGCCGCGGCCTGGTGAGGGACGAAGAGCTCGATCAGCTCACGCGAGCGGGAGAAGCCGCCGGTCGTCAGGACGACCCCGTCGACCGCGCGGAAGACGGAGCCGCCGCTGCGGACGCCGGAGACGCGGTCCCCCTCGACGACGAGTTCGTCCGCGCGACGGGCGAGCAGGATCTCGGCACCGGACTCGACGGCGCTCGCTCGCAGGAACGCGAGCAGGGCGCGGATCCGGACCAGGTGCGCGCGCGCACGAGTCATGCCGGCACTCACCTTGAGCTCGTCGGTCCAGGCCGCTGCGCGATCGATGACGTCGATCCCGACCGCCTGCCGCGCCACCATCGCAGCGAGCAGCCGAGGATCGGCCGCTCCGCCCCCGCTGGCCTCCATGTCGGAGAGGAAGATCTCGTCGGAGTCTGCGACGCCTACGCGCCGCTGCAGATCTGTTCCGGAGAATGCGAACCATCCGCCGCTCATCGCGGAGCTTCCGCCCAGCGTGTCGCGCTTCTCGAGAAGCGCAACGCGCCGCCCTGACTCCGCGAGCCGGTGAGCCGCGGCCAGCCCCGCCAGTCCTCCGCCGACGACCACCGCGTCGAACTCCGCGGCTCCGGTCATCGAGCGCCCTCCGCCCGGCCGAGGATCATCGGCCCGCCTGAGCCTGCGCGTCGGCTCTGAACCGCGCGACGTCGACCGTGGCGCCGGTATGCGCCGAGCGGGCAGCAGCCTCGACGAGCGCGAGCGTGCGGGAGGCGTCCTCGGCGGATACGAGCGGATCCTCCCGGCCGTGCACGACGCCCAGGAAGTGCTCGAGCTGCGCCTGGAAGGACCCCCGCGGGGCTACCGGGAGGTACGTGCGCGACAGCGGCGAGTGCCAGTCCGGTGACACCGACGGACCGTAGCCGTAGTGTGCGAGATTCGGCACCGAGAGGGCGCCGCGAGTGCCGACCACTCGATACGCGACGCCGTCGGGGAAGTAAGGGAACGAGAGCGTCTCCTCGGTCGACTGGTCCCAGCCCCACGGCGACACGCCCGCATCCGAGGCGAGGAAACTGCCGACCGCTCCACTCTCGAATCGGAGGCTGAGCGACACCGTGTCTTCGACGTCGAGTCCCCGTGCCGCGGTGCTCGCCATCGCCTGCACCTCGGCGACCTCCCCGCACAGATGGCGCAGGAGATCGAGGTCGTGGACGGCGTTGATCAGCATGACGCCCGCTCCTGCTTCACGATGCCAGGGGATGTCGTCGAAGTAGGCGTCCTCTTTGCGGGCGGACCACAGCCCGCTGACAGCCACGAGGCGGCCGAGCGCACCGTCGTCGAGGGCCTCCCGCGCCCGTGCGATCGCGGGATGATGTCTTCGATGGTGGCCCACCAGAAGGCGGCCCCGCAGCCGCTCGACTTCGTCGACGAGCCGCAGCGACGAGGCGTAGTCGCCGGCGATCGGCTTCTCGAGCAGCACGGCGACCCCCGCACGAAGGCACTCGATCGCGGTGTCGACGTGAAGGGCGGTCGGGTTGGCGATGATGACCGCGTCCACGGCGCCGTTGGCGAGCAGCTGTGCGGTCGTGCCGAAGTGCGGGCAGTCGAGCTCCGCCGGGTCGAGCGCGGCCGGATCGGCGACGGCTACGAGCTCCACGCCGGGTGCCGCTCGCACGAAGTCGATGTGCTGGCGCCCCATGAAGCCGGCGCCGATGACCCCGAGCCGCGTGGACGGCAGCCGGCCGCTGTGTACCCGTTCGCCAGTCATGATCCGACTGAGCGTATGGCACGATGGACCGCATCATCCTCGTCGTCCCATTCAGTGGCCGGGCGCCCTGAGCCGCGGTGCGAACGCCTGTTCCACTCGACGGGACATCGCTTTGCGAACGCATGCGAGTCCGAGAGAGTCGGCACTGCCACAGGGCCGTGATCGGCGCCGTCGACGGGATTCCTTCGACTTGCACTTCCCGACGCCACGCGGTCATCGAACGTCACGTCCGCACCTGCACGACGACGTGCACAGAGTAAGAGGAGAGTCACATGGGCACAGCCCGATCGACGCGCCGAGGTCGCCTCGCCGCGTCGGTGCTCGCAGCATCAGCCCTCATCGTCACCGGCTGCGCCGGTGGCGGCGGTGGTGGAGGCGGGAGCACCGAGCCCGGATCCGATTCAGCGAACGAACCCGTCACGCTGACCGTGGCGACGAGCCAGAACGAGGAGACGCCGAACTACTACTGCGGCGTCGAACTGCTCCAGGAGCGCCTGGAGGCCGCCGACATCGGCTTCACCGTGGAGCTGTTCCCGGCCAGCCAGCTCGGCCCGGACGCCGACCGCTTCCCCCTCGTACAGGCCGGCGACATCGACATCGACCTGCAGGGCGCCTCCGCGCTCAGCTCGACGTTCGAGCCGATCGGGGTCGTCGACGCGGCGTACGCGTTCGACGACGTCGATCATGCGTTCCAGTGGATCGACGAGGGGTCGGAGGACCTGTTCACCTCGTTCCACGAGGCGACGGGCGTCAACATCGTCGACGGGTGGTTCTTCGGCAACCGTACGTTCACCACGAAGGATGTCGAGGTCCGCAGCCCCGACGACCTCGCGGGGATCCCGATGCGCTTCCCGAACTCGCCGCAGTTCCTGGCCAACGCCGAAGCCCTCGGCGTCGACAACCCCGTATCGGTCGCCGTCGAGGAGGTCTACTCCGCGTTGCAGCAGGGCATCGCGGTCGGTCAAGAGAATCCGATCGTGGCCACGCGGTCCTCGAGCTACGACGAGGTGCTGAACACGGCGGTCCTCAACGACCACAACGTGGGCATCCACTGGCTCATCGTCAGCGACAAGACCTACGAGAAGATGAGCGACGAGCAGGCCGAGCTGCTCGAGCAGACCATCCACGAGATCCGTCCCGAGAACCGCACGTGCGTCGAAGAGGCGACGGAGGAGATCCTCGACGAGTACCGCGAGGATGACGCCTTCACGGTCATCGAGAAGGAGGACATCGACATGGACGCCTTCATCTCGCAGGCCGAGGAGTTCTTCCAGGGGTACTACACGGGCGAGAACCTCGAGGCCTACCAGGCCATCCGCGACATGGCGGGCTGACAGCCGTTCCGGCTGCGAGGGGGCGGGTGCTTCGGCATCCGCCCCCTCTATCGTGCTCCGGTCTCATTCCGAGCGGGTCGAGGCGGCCATCCGGCTCAGGGTCGCAGCGGCGGCCCGCACGGACGGCCCCATCCGGTCGGGTGTGACGGCAGCGGCATCGCCGGCGACCGAGATCGCCGCGATCGGGACGTCCGCGTACCCGAGAACGGGACTGGCCGCGCACGCGCGTCCGATCACGCACTCTTCGACCTCGACGGCGACGCCGTGACTCCTGATGCGTCGGAGTTCGGCAACGAGAAGCTGGGGATCGGTGATGGTGTGCGCGGTCCGCCGCGACAGGCCCGTCCGGATCACCCGGTCGACCACGTCCCGCGGGGAGTAGGCCAACAGCGCCTTCCCCAGCGCGGTCGTGTGCGCTGGAAGCCGGCCGCCGATCGTCGCATGCGGCCGGAGCGTGGGTGCGCTGCGCACGATGGCCACGAAGACGACATCGGCGCCGTCGAGGATGGCGAGCTGGACGGACTGACCCGTGAGATCCCTGAGCTCGCTCATCACCGGCTGGGCGAAGCGGCGGAGTCTGCGCGGCTGGTCCACGGTTTGGCCGAGCTCGAAGAGCCGGACACCGAGATAGAACTTGTCGCCCTCGCGGTCGAGGAAGCGCTGCTCCACGAGCTCCGCGGCGATCCGGGAGACCGTCGACTTGGGGATGTTCGCCCGGCGCGCGAGCTCGGACACGCCGAGCCCTCCGTCCTGCTCGCCGAACGCCTCGAACACCGCGGTCACGCGGTCGAGGACGCTGACCGATTCGGTCCAGTCGGCGGTGCGCACGTCACGCCGCCGCGAGGCGACGCGTGACCGTCGCGCCGGCGGCGCGGACGAGCGGCGACACGCCGGCAGGGTCCATGGCGCCGCTGGGGCCGGCGATCGAGATCGCGCCGAGGACGACGCGGTCCGGAGACATCACGGGAGTCGCCACGGCCGCGATTCCGGGGTAGGACACATCGATGTCGGTGGCCAGCACGGCGGCGCGGACGTGGGTGAGCTCGTCTCGGAAATGCGCAGCCGCCTCCTCTACGAGCGGGGCTGCGATGCGGTTCACCACGCCCGGATCGGCGCAGAAGGCGAGATAGGCCTTGCCGCTCGCCGTGGTCAGAGCCGGCGAGCGCATGCCGGCCCGCGCCGGAAGCATCGGGAGCCGGCCGGGCACGGCGGCGATCGCGACCATGTCGCTGCCCTGCTGGACCCACAGCCCGACACGTTCGCCCGTGGCGTCGCAGAGGTTGCGGATGACGGGCCCCGCCGCGGCGAGCAGTCGGCGGGGCAGGCTCGCCCGCGCCCCCAGCTCGAACAGGCGCAGACCGAGGACCACCCCATCGTCGGACCTGTCGAGGTATCGCTGCGAGGTGAGATCCGCCACCATGCGCGAGGCGGTCGACTTCGGCAGCCCGGTGTGCAGAGCGAGGTCGGTGATCGTCACCGGACCGCCGGATTCCTTGACAGCATCGAGGATGGCGATCATGCGGCCCAGAACCGAGTTGGGCGGAGCAGGCTCGGACGCGGGTGTGTTCCATTCGGCGAGACGTGTCATCGCGCAGCCCTCCGCACCAGGTTGAATCAGCATTGATCGGCCCTTACACCGAACGTACTAGTTAGTACGCATCCCTGCAATGCTGTGGAGCATTCGATCCGACACCGACGGGGGTGTCGCCAGAAAGGTCTCATGCGCACGTCGATCGCCACGGTCTGCTTGAGCGGGACACTCGACCAGAAGCTCCACGCGGCGCGCGAAGCCGGGTTCGACGGGGTCGAGATCTTCGAACCGGACCTGGTGGCGTCACCGGAGTCCCCGGAGGCGATCCGCGACCGCGCGGCGGAACTCGGGTTGACGCTCGAGCTGTACCAGCCGTTCCGGGATTTCGAAGGCGTGGGGCCCGATCTGCTCGCGCAGAACCTTCGCCGCGCGGAGGCGAAGTTCGGCCTCATGAACCGGCTCGGCATCGACACGATGCTGCTGTGCAGCAATGTCGCCACCGCGCGAAGCGGTGACGAGCAGCTGGCGGCGACGCATCTGCGCCGCCTCGGCGACCTCGCGGAGTCGTTCGACGTCAGGGTCGCCTACGAGGCGCTCGCGTGGGGACGGTTCGTCGACGACTACGAGTCGGCGGCGCAGATCGTCCGCCTCGCCGACCACCCGAGCATCGGCAACTGCCTCGACAGCTTCCACATCCTCTCGAAGGGTCACAATCCCGAGGCGATCGAGACCATTCCGGCCGAGAAGATCTTCTTCGTCCAGGTCGCGGATGCACCGCTGCTGTCGCTCGACGTGCTGTCATGGAGTCGCCACCACCGCCTGTTCCCGGGTGAGGGCGCGTTCGATCTCGGCACCTTCATGGCGCATCTCGTGCGCACGGGTTACGACGGCCCGGTCTCACTCGAGATCTTCAACGACACGTTCCGCCAGTCCGATCCCGCCGCCACCGCGGTCGACGCCCGCCGCTCCCTGCGCTGGCTGGAGGACCGCACGGCCGATGCCCTCGCCCGCACCGGCGGGAGCCGGATCGGTCGGATGACGACCACGCCGCTCCCCCACGTGGATCCACCGTCCGACGTGAACTACGTCGAACTGCGCACACCCGATCGCGACGGACTCCGCGACCTCCTCACCCAGCTCGGCTTCCGCACGCACGGCGCGCACCGCACGAAGGAGGTCGAGCTGTGGTCGCACGGCGCGGCAAGGGTGATCCTCGGCGCGCCGGACTCGCGGAACCCGCAGCCCACCGTCGCGGGGCTGGGCCTGTCGGTCGGCGATCCCGCCACGGCTGTGCGGCGGGCGACGGAGCTCCTGGCGCCCGAGGTGCCGCGGCAGCAGAGCGTCGACGACGAGCCGCTGGCCGGTGTGCGCGCACCGGACGGGTCCGAGGTCTTCTTCGGGGCGGTAGGCCGCGGCGAACCGGACTGGGTGCGCGAGTTCGGGCGACCCGCAGCAGCGGATGCCGGCATCATCCAGCGCGTCGATCACGTCAACCTCGCGCAGCCGTGGCAGCACTTCGACGCGGCGGTGCTGTTCTTCCAGTCCGTCCTCGACCTGCGGGTGGATGCCTCCGTCGAGGTTGCCGCGCCGGTCGGACTGATCCGCAGCCAGGTGCTGCGCAGCGCCGACGATGTCGTCCGGATCGCTCTCAATCTCGTCCCGTCGGCGGCTAGCGAAGACGCGATCCTGCCGCAGCACGTCGCGTTCGCAGCATCCGATGTCCTCGCCGTCGCCCGCTCGGCGCGGGCGCGCGGATTCACCCCGCTCCAGATCCCGGGGAACTACTACGACGACATCGCAGCACGGCACCGCATCCGCCCCGAGCTGCTCGACGAATTGAAGGAGCTGAACGTGATGTACGACGAGGACGACACCGGCGTCTTCCTCCACTTCTACACGCCGCCCGTCGGAACGGTCTTCCTCGAGGTGGTCGAGAGGCGGGGCGGGTATGCCGGCTACGGCGCGGTCAACGCACCGGTGCGGCTCGCCGCGCAGTACCAGCAGCGCGACAGGCGGCAGCGGCAGGAGCCGACGGCATGATCAGGCACGTCGCCGTCTTCCGTTTCGTACCCGACTTCACGGCGCACGAGCGCGACCGCTGGATGGCGCTCGTGCGTGCCCTGCCCGGCAGCATCCCCGAGCTCAGGCGCATCAGCATCGGCGCGGACGTCGTGCACGGACCGTCTTCGCACGAGATCGCGCTCGTCGCCGATTTCGACGACCTCGCCGGACTCGACGCCTACACGCGCCATCCCGCGCACGCCGAGATCCTGGCCATCTCCGGCCCGGTGAAGACGTCTCTCGCGACGGTCGACTTCGAGATCACGGAGGAGACGTGACCCGCGGCGCCCACGCGGACCGGACGGCGCCCGAGCCGGGCGCGCGCCAATTCCTCGTCGGGCTCGTCGGCGAAGGCATCGGCGCCTCACTCACTCCCGCGATGCACGAGGCGGAGGCGCGTCGTCTCGGTCTCGACTACGAGTACCGCATCCTCGATCTCATCGAGCTCGGACGGCCTGCGAAGGAAGTCGGCCAGATCCTGGCCGAGGCAGCCGCCGGCGGCTTCGCTGCGCTGAACATCACCCATCCCTGCAAGCAGCTGGTGCTCGATCTCGTCGACGATCTGGATGCGGATGCTGCGCACCTGCGCGCCGTGAACCTCGTCGTCTTCAGAGACGGCCGTCGGATCGGATACAACACCGATTGGATGGGCTATCGCGACGGACTGGCAGCGGGACTCGCAGGCGCCTCGTTCGACCGCGTCGTGCAGATCGGATGCGGCGGGGCAGGTGCCGCCACCGCGTACGCCCTGCTCTCGCACGGCGCCCGACGACTCGACCTCGCCGACGCCGTCCCGCAGCGAGCGAGCGACCTCGCACAGCGCATGGCCGCGCACTTTCCGCGGCAGCGCGTGAATGCGATCGAGCCGATGCTGCTCCCGGCGGCGATCGCCGCCGCGAGCGGGGTCGTGCACGCCACGCCCCTCGGCATGTTCCATCACCCCGGTGTGGCCTTCGACGTCGGGATGCTGCGACCCGAGGCCTGGGTCTCGGATGTGGTCTACCGCCCCCTCGAGACCGAACTGCTCCGCCGGGCCGCAGCCGCGGGCCATCCGGTCCTCGACGGCGGGCGCATGGCGGTCGGCCAGGCATGCGCTAGTCTCCGAATCATCACCGGAGCCGAGCCCGATCCCGAGCGGATGCGTGAGCACTTCCGCACGCTCATCGGCGCCGAAGCGCACGGCGACCGCCGAAGGGACGATCGATGACGGATCCGCTCACAGACGAGCGCAACGGCGCCGCCACCGACCGAGCGGTGCGGACACGCGGAGACATCCTCGAAGTCGCCACGGCGGAGTTCGCCGCGAAGGGCTACGCCGGCGCACGGGTCGACGAGATCGCCGCGCGGACGCGCACGACGAAGCGGATGATCTACTACTACTTCACCTCGAAAGAGGGCCTGTACCTCGCTGTCCTCGAGCGCGTGTACGCGCAGATCCGGCAAGTGGAGCGCGGGATCCACGTCGAGGAGCTCGCGCCCGACGAGGCGCTGCGGACCATCGCCGAGGCCACGTACGACCACCACACCACGCACGAGGCGTTCATCCAGCTGGTGAGCATCGAGAACATCCACCGGGCCGAGCACCTGCGGCAGTCCGAAACGATCCTCCGCGAGAACGCGACCGCGATCACGCTTCTCGAATCCGTCATCAGGCGCGGCGTCCGCAGCGGGGTGTTCCGCGACGATGTCGACGCCGTCGATGTGCACATGATGATCAGCGCCTACGCGTGCTTCCATGTCGCGAACCGGCACACGTTCGCCGCGATCTTCGACCGCGACATGCTCTCCCCTGATCTGCAGGCGTCGCATCGTCGCCTGATCGGCGACATGGTGGTGGCGACGATGACGGATCGTCGCTGAGGCCTCCCGCCTCAGCCGCGGCGCCTCCTCGTGGGCAGTCGGTCGCTCAGAGCCTGGGCGGCGCTGAAGAGCGCTGGAGCGAAGCGCGAGGCGTCGAACACCTCGGCGGACCCCGACACGGAGATCGCGGCGACGAGACCGCCCGACGGCGCGAAGACCGGGACCGCCGCGCACGCCACGTTGCCGGCGAACTCGCCGTCCTCGGTGGCGAGCGCACCGGCCCGGATCTCGTCGAGCTGACGGCGGAGCTCATGCGGATCCGTGATCGTGCTCGAGGTCCACCCTGGCAGACCGGCGGTGAGCACATCGTCGATGTCGCCGCGTGCGGCGTGCGCCAGCGCCGCTTTGCCCAGAGCGGTCGCGTGGAGCGGAATGCGCCCGCCGGTCCGCACTGGCCACGGGACCGGCGACCGCCCGCGCATGACCGCGACGCACACGAGCTCGCGGCCATCGCGCATCGCGAGATGAGTGTTCTGCCCCGTCTTGCCGCGAAGGTCGGCCAGCACCGGCAGCGCAGCCATACGCAACTCCCTCGGCTGGTCCGCGAGCTGACCGAGCTCGAAGACGCGCAGGCCGAGGTGTATCAATCGCCCGTCGCGCTCGAGGTACCGCTGACGCACCAGAGTGGAGACCAGCCGCGACACCGTCGACTTCGGCAGACGGGCGCGCGCAGCGAGTTCGGAGATCCCGAGCCCGCGATCGTCCTCGTCGAACGCCTCGAGGATGCACGTCATCCGGTCGAGAACGCCGAGCGAGTCACCCGCGGCGGCCTCCGCCATCCGTCACGCCACCTGGAGCGCGAGACGGTGCGTGAGAGCGAGCGCCGCGTGGCGCACCAGCGGCGCCACACGTTGAGGATCCATGTCGCTCACCGGACCCGCGACGGAGATCGCCGCGAGCGGCACCCGGTCGGGCGAGAGCACCGGGCTGGCGACGCCCACTACCCCGGGGAATGTCTCGCAGCGGTCGATCGCGACCGACTCGGCGCGGACCGCGTCGAGCTCTCGCTCGAAGGTTCTGCGTCGCTCCGACTCGAGCGCGGTGAGGACGGGGCCCAGGACGAGCGGATCATCGGTGAAGGCGAGGACCGCCTTGCCGAGGGCGGTCGTGATGGAGGGCACGCGGACGCCGGCGCGTGACGGGACGGGACGCAGGCGGCCGCGCACCGAGATCACCGAGAGCATGTCGGGTCCCTCCTGTACTGCGACGTTGAGGTGTTCGCCGGTCGCGTTGAAGAGCTCGGCGAGCACGGGAAGCGCTGCGACGCTCAGCCGGCGGGGAGTGCTGGCGCGAGCACCGAGCTCGAAGAGTCGGAGGCCTATGGAGACGCCTTCGTCGGTGCGCGTCAGATACCGCTGACGCACGAGGTCTGCCACGAGGCGCGACATGGTGGACTTCGGGATACCGGTGGCCAGGGCGAGCTGGGTGATCGTGGTGGAGCCGTGGGACTCGCGGACGGTGTCGAGGATGGCGAGGATCCGGTCGAGCACCGATACGGGCTCGTCTCTGAGCGCGGATCGCATGAGTGCAGTATCCGTCCGGTCGGGAGGGGGCGGCAAGCGAGTGGGGGATGCTGGCTGCCAAGTTCCCACTCAGTGGAACACCGCGGACGAGCACCGGGATCGGTGCACGCGAGAGGGGTCCGGTCCAGGTGCACACTCACCCAGATCGGACCCCTCGCTATGAGGGCGCTCTCCCCCGCGTCCGTCGTCAGGCCGCGCAGAACGGCTTGATGCCCATCGCGCTTTCGAGACCCTCCAGCACGTGCTGCTTGAAGAACTCGTCCCCTGCGAGGGGCGCGTCGGTCCATGCGGCGGCGTCGTGTCCGAGCGTGGTCAGCCACGATCGCCCGCCGTCGTAGTACTGGCACCAGCTGACGGGGTGGTGCTCACCGTGGCCGGCGGCGGTCGCCTCGCTTGTCTCCTTGTCGACCTCGAGGAGCACGTTGACGAAGCTCGGATACGGCACGAGGTTGTACCACTCGTCCTTGAACGCCCAGGTGTCGGGCATGAACGACGTCGAGACGTCCTCGTGGTTGATCGTCTCGACAGTGCCATCGCGGTTCGGGCCGTGGTTGTAGAAGTTGGCGCCACCCAGAAGGCCTTCGTAGTACGGCCAGTGGTACTCCGCACCGAAGGCGTTGTGGATGCCGACGAAGCCGCCGCCGCCGCGGATGTACTGCATCAGCGTGGTCTGGGCCGAGTCGTCGAGCGTGTCGCGATTCGAGCTGAGGAACACGACCGCCTGGTAGTTGTTCAGTCGGAACTGCGAGAGGTCCTCCGTCCAGTCGGCCTTGATCCCGCGCTCTGCCGCCCAGGCGATCAGCGCGGACTGGGCCACGTTGTTGGCGGCGAGCGGCGGATTCAATCCGGCGGCGAGCGGGCTGCCGAGGTGAGCGTGGCGTGGACCGGCAGTGCGGCTCCAGATCAGGATGCGCTTCTGCTCACCCTCGGTCCAGCCGTTGCCCCACTCGTTGTAGCAGTCGGGGTCCACACCGCGACAGACGCCGTAGTCCTTGATCTCGTCGAGGTAGATCTGGCTGGCAGTGGCGGGCTGTCCGCCGAGCCCCTTGCCGTTCCCCTTGTCGTTGTCCAAGGCCGCTCCCCCGACCACGAGTCCCGCGCCGAGTGCGGCTGCGGCGACCAGGGCGACCCCGGAACGTATGACCGATTTCATGTGATCTCCTTTGATCTGGTGCTTGCTCCTCGGACGTCATCGAGCGGTCGGCCCGAGGCTGGTGCGAATGTAGGACGCCGCGGAGATCGGGGGCAAAGCCCGTTCCACCCAGTAAGCCGCGGAACCGCGGCCGATCGTCGCGAGTGACCGCGCGCGGCAGTTCCATTCAGCGGAAGAGACATTGAGCAGCGCCACGACCGGTCAATAGCTTCTGCTTCACGGTGCTCTCGATCTGCGGGAGCCGCCGGACCGAAGGAGTTCCGTTGAGCGAGTCATCAGCGACCGAGCCGTCGACGTCATCGCGCCCACCCGCCGGTTCGCGGGGTCTCCCTCGCGCGGTCGGGCGGATCGTGGCGGCACTGACGACCGCCGTGGCGGTCCTGGCATCCCCGTTGCCACCAGCGGGTGCAGCCGCTGCGGCGACTGAGGTCGATGAGTCCCTCTTCCCGGTCCCGGACGTCCTCGGTCCCATCGCCTCGGAGGTCGGCGACCCCGCCGTCAGGCACACGTTCATGTCGTCGGATCTGGTCAGCAGTCACGATTACCTCGAACAGGAGTACTTCTTCAGCGGCACCGCGAACCGCTACGACGCGACCGTCGCGGGCGGGATCGGGTCGCGGGCCACCCCCTCGCCCACCGCCGCGATCGTCTCCTCCGGCCACCCGTACACCACCCGCATGGTCGTGCGACGTCCGGCAGACGCAGCCGACTTCAACGGCACGGTCGTCGTCGAGTGGCTCAACGCAACGTCGGGCTACGACGTGGAGGCGATGTGGTACCGGACGCATGAGCAGCTCATGCGCTCGGGAACGGTGTGGGTGGGCATCACCGCGCAGAACGTCACGATCTCGAACCCGACGCTCGGGTTGAAGAAGTTCGATCCGATCCGGTACGCGGAGCTGGACCTCACGGCGGGCGGTCAATTCACCTCCGGAGATCCGCTCTCGTACGACGTGTACGGCCAGGGAGTGCAGGCCGTGAGGCACGGAGGCGTGCTCGGTCCGCTCGAGGACGACCTCCAAACGGTGATCGCCGCGGGGGTGTCGCAGTCCGCAGGTCGGCTCTCGGTCTTCACGAACGCGATCCAGACCCGCGGTGAGCCGGTGGCGGACGCGGCGCTTCTGTTCATCGGGGGAGAGCGGATGCGCTCAGACCTTCCGATCCCTGTGTTCAAGGTCTACTCGGAGTCGGAGAACGCCGCCTCCGTGTTCGCCACCCTCCAGCCCGACACCGACATGATGCGAACGTGGCATGTCGCCGGCACGACCCACTCCGACTGGCAGTCCATGATCGTGCGCTACCCCGAGCTCATCCGGGATCAGCCCACGGCCGCCCTCGTCGACACCTGCGCTCAGGGCCCTACCCGCAGTCGCATCCCCGAGCGCTACACCTGGGCAGCCGCGACGGAGCACCTCACCCGCTGGGCGCAGGACGGGGTCGCGCCCCCGACTGCGGAACCGCTCTTCACGCCGCAGGGCACGATCGAGCGCGACCAATACGGGAACGCGCTCGGCGGCTTGCGGCTGGCCCCGGTCCAGGTTCCGATCGCTCGCGCTGTCGCCGGGTGCGGCCTCAACGGGATCTACGTGCCGTTCGACAGCGTGACCCTCGAAGGTCTGTATCCGACCCGCGGCAGCTATCTGGAGCCGTTCCGCCGGGCGGTGGAGGAGAACGTCGCCGACGGGTACGTGCTGCCTGCCGATGGGAAGGAGATGTGGGGCAACGCCGTATCCTCCATCGTCGGACGCGGACTCGCGTGCGACGAACTCTGTGCGAACGTGTCGCAGTTTCCGGCGTTTCCCTCGACCCAGTCGCTTCGGGAGCAGTGGCCGCCTTCTACCTTCCTCACGGCGACCAGCTCGTCGATCTCGCCGATCGGGCCACGCTCGCGGTGGCAAGCGGGCAGACGGACATCGATCGTCGCGCGGCTCACTACGCCAGGGCGGTCGGCTTCCTCGAGCGCTTCCAGGAGCTGTCGGCGGACTTCCAGCGGCGGGATCGTGCGACGAAGGGGCAGGCCGACCTGCTCATCGGCTTCGCCGACGTGCTCATCGAGCGGCTGAGTCCGGCGCACTGAGCAACCGCCGCGGGGATGTGGGCATCGCGCGGGTCACCGGTGGAGAAATCTCGGACTCCGGCGCCCATGCTCCGAAACAGTGAGGCGCGTCGGCAACTGTTTCGAAGGTCACCTCGACGCCCGCCGCCTCGAGCCGCTGCGCGTAGTCGCGGTCCTCGTCATAGAACAACTCGATGTCCGACGCGTGGATCCATTTCAGAGCCGGCCCACGGTCTCGATGTCTTCCCAGAACTCGTGAGCGACCTCGGGCGAGACGGTCGCCCGAGTTGCGGAGATGGCAAGCACGTAGTCGTCCTGAAACGGTCCTGCGGGGTCGTCCACGCCGGATGCAACAGCGCTCTCGAGCGCGGACTGGGACGCTTTGCGAGCGGCGAACTCGATATCGGCGGGCGAGAATCCTTCGGTCATGGTGACCAGCACTTCGACATCGATCCCGACAGCCGCCGCAGGGATGTACCGCCGCCAGATCGCCTCGCGTGCTTCGCCGTCGGGCAGCCCGATCGGGATCACGTAGTCGAACCGCCCGTGGCGGAGGAACGCGGCATCCAGTGAACGGATAAAGTTCGTCGCACAGATCAATAGCCGACCCGGCTGCTCGCGGAAGGCTGGAATGATCTTGAGAAGTTCGTTCGTCACGCCTTGAGTCGGCGACGGCGGTTCACCCTGACGATGCGAGGCGATCTCCTCGACCTCGTCGATGAACACGACGGCGTGGTCGAGCTCGGAAATAGCAGTGAAAGTCTCGCGTAGCGCCCCGGCCAGTCCCCCGGGATGCGACGCCAGGCGTGACGGGAAGACCTCGACGAACGACCACTCCAGTCTTGACGCGATCGCCTTGGCGAACGTGGTCTTGCCGGTCCCGGGAGGACCGAAAAGCACGATCGCTCTGGGTGGCACGACACCAAATCGGTCGGCGAGCTCGGCCTGAGCCAATGGCATGACAACCCGTCGTTCCAGCAAGTCCTTCTCGGCGTTCATCCCGCCGACCGAGTCCCACAGGCCGCGCGGCAGCACACGCCCACCCAGCTCCGCGAGCAGCTTGAGCTCTTCCCGCTGTACTGGGATATGCCGCTCGAAGTAGTGGAGGTCCTGCTTCAGGGCGAATCCCTGATGCAGAAACGCGCCGACCCGAGTCTCGGCGGCCGGCATGAGCGCAGAGAGCTTCGACACCCCGACCCCTGCCATACGTGTCTCGAGAGCGGCGAGCAGCGAAGACCCGATGCCCTTGCCGCGCAGGTGCGCCGCTGTCGCAAGGAACACCACCCAACCCTGAGCGTGAGCGGCCCGTCCGATTGCGGCGCCGACGACTTCCTCGCCGACGACCGCGATAACCGCGTGGTCCTTCGCACACGACGCAAGCACATCCGACAGTCCATAGACCGGCTCTGCATCAGCCGCGAGAACCTGTTCCCAGAGGCGCAGCACGCCGTCGACATCCTCGGCGTGATAGTCCCGGATTCGCCAGCCAGTCATGCGGCCCCCTTCGACTCCTGGATCGAGCGTGACATACGGGAGGTCCGCCGGCCACGGGCGCGCCGGATCGTGGCAGAGAGCTCAGCCGATCAGTTCGCGGAGCTTCTCGAGCTGATACCGCGACACCTCGTCAGCGGTCTCGTCCTCGGCGAACACGTTCGACACGATCAGCGCTTCCTCGCGATCGAGGTACCCGGACGACCGAAGGACCGTGAACAGCTCTTCCCAGTTCACATCGCCGTCGCCGATGCGCAGATGCTGGTGCACTCGAGCCGCGTTGCCCGGCGGGTTGGAAATGTACCGAAGCCCGTGTGAGCGCCCGTGGTCGAACGTGTCGGCGGTGTAGACAGCACCGAGGCGGTCTCCTAGCTCCGAGATGAGGGACGTCGCGCGGTCGCCGTAATGGAACGTGTGTGATGCGACGTAGACGAACCCCACGGCCTTCGAGTTAAGCCCTCGGAGCACGCGCCACGCCTCCAGCCCGTCCTCGACGAAGTCGTCTGGGTGCGGGTCGATGTTGAGGCGAAGGCCCTCGCGCTCGACGATCGGGAGCAGCTCCTCCATCGAGCGGTAGAACGCTGCCTCACTGTCCTCGGAGCGCTCAGGCCGTCCCGAGAACTCGGTGTTGATGACGGGGATACCGAGCTCGACGGCGAGCTCGATGATTCGGCGGAAGTTGCGCACTGCGGCCTCGCGCTGCGGCTCTTCCGGACACGAGATCCGCTGCACGGGGAGGATCGCCGGAATGGTCACCCCGGCATCGCTCACCGCCTTCTTCAACTTCGCGACCAGCTCGTCGTCGGCCTTGGGGTACCGGAAGAACGGGCTGAAGTCGACGTGCGGCGTGAGCTGGAAGTGCTCGTAGCCCAGCCGGGCCACCACATCGGGAAACTCCAGCAACCGGAAGTCGTGGTGGTACGGAGTCGGGTCGAGGGCGATACGGACCATGTTCGATTTCTCCAGTGAGGAAAGGTCAGCCGAGGAGCGGACGCTGGGACTTCTGCTGTTCGAGGTACTCGGCGCGGGCGCGCTGCGTCGAGTCGAGTGTCGACACCTCGGGCACCGGCACGTCCCACCATCCCGCGCCGTCTGGCGCGTAGAGGAGCGGGTCGCTGTTGATGTGGATGAAGGTCGATCGATCGGACGCCTTCGCCTGGGCCACCGCCGCCTTCAAGTCGTCGATCGCCGAGGCGCTGCGCTCGATCTCGATGACGTCGAGCCCGTAGCTGCGCGCGTTCATCGCGAGGTCGACCGGAAGGATCTGCTCGCCCTGGAAGTTGCGGGCTTCACCGTCGTACTCGCGATACCAGGTTCCAAATCGCTCCGACCCGACTGTCTCCGACAAGTGCCCGATCGACGCGTAGCCGTGGTTCTGGATCAGCACCACGATGAGCTTGATGCCCTCGGCGACCGCGGTCACGAGTTCGGTGTTGAGCATCAGGTAGGAGCCGTCTCCGACCATCACGATCACGTCGCGGTCGTCACCATCGGCAAGCAGGCCGCGCTTGGCGCCGAGACCACCGGCGATCTCGTAGCCCATGCACGAAAACGCGTACTCGACGTGGTACCCGAGGGGATCGCGGACCCGCCACAGCTTGTGAAGGTCACCGGGAAGCGAGCCGGCGGCCTGCACGATGACGTCCTCGGGCGCGCTCGTCGACTGCACGGCACCGATGATCTCCGGCTGGCCGGGCAGCTCGAGGCCGGAAGGTGCGAAGGCGCCGTCAACCGCGGCATCCCACTCCGCTTTCTCGCGGGCGACGCGCTCTGAGTAGTCGCCTGAGATCTCGAAGCCCTCGAGCTCGATCGCCAGCTCGGCGAGCGCCTCGCGCGCGTCGGCGATCACCGGAAGCTGCGAGCCGTGCTTGTAGGCATCGAACGACGCGACGTTGATGTTGACGAAGGTGACATCCGGGTTCTGGAAGGCCGTGCGCGACGCCGTCGTGAAGTCGCTGTACCGCGTGCCGATTCCGATGATGACGTCGGCCTCGGCCGCCAGCCGATTCGCGGCCAGCGTACCGGTCGCACCGACTCCACCCAGGTTCTGCGGATGATCCCAGTTCAGAACTCCGCCGCCGGCCTGTGACGTTCCGACCGGGATGCCGGTTGCTTCGACAAGTGCGCGTAGCTGGTCTTCGGCGCCGGAGTACAACACGCCTCCGCCGGCGACGATGAACGGGTTCTTCGCCGCCCTGATCGCCGCGACAGCACGAGCGAGCGGCGCACGCTCAGGCAGCGGCCGGCGGATGTGCCATTCGCGGTCCTGCAGGAACTCGAGGGGAACATCGAGCGCCTCGGCCTGGACGTCCTCGGGGAGCGCGATCGTGACGGCGCCGGTCTCGGCCGGGTCGGTGAGCACGCGCATCGCCGCGAGCGCGATCGAGTAGAGCTGCTCGGGCCGCTGCACGCGGTCGAAGAACTTCGACAGCGGGCGGAACGCGTCCGACACCTGCAGCCCGATGTCCCACGGCTGCTCGAGCTGCTGCAGCACGGGATCGGCGACCCGCGTGGCGAAGGTGTCGCTGGGCAGCAGGAGCGCCGGCATCCGGTTCGTCGTCGCGAGAGCAGCCCCGGTGAGCATGTTCGCCGCGCCCGGCCCGACCGACGCGGCGGATGCATAGGTGCCGCGTCGGCGGTGCATACGCGCGTAGCCGACGGACTGGTGCACCATGGCTTGCTCGTTGCGGGCCTGGTAATAAGGCATCAGGTCAGGCTGGTCGACGTTGAACTGCTTCAGCGCTTGACCGATGCCGGCGACGTTCCCGTGGCCGAAGATCCCGAACATCCCGGGGATGGTCCGCTCACGGATGTCGCCGTCCACGGTCCACTGGTGGCCCAGGAACTCCACGAGCGCCTGGCTGACCGTCATCCGTTTGGTGGCACCCATCAGCGGCGGCCTTCCTTTTCGTCGGCGAACGGCAGTCGATCGTCGACGTCCTGCCCGTTCCAGGTGTCGCGCACCCAGGCGTGCGCGGGGTCGTCGCTGATCAGCCACTCCCGTTCGGGGTCGGGGCCGGCCATGACGTTGAGATAGTAGAGGTTGTACCCGGGCGCGGCGACGGCGGGGCCGTGGTAGCCGTAGGGCACGAGAGCGATGTCGCCGGTGCGGACCATCGCGTTGATGTCGATCTCGCCCGCGGGCGAGGAGTAGGTGCTGAACATGCCGAAAGATGCCTCAGCCGCGGCATCCGATCCCGCCACCGGCGCCGTCTCGAAGTAGTAGATCTCCTCGAGACGCGACTCGTGCCCGGGCACGTGCTCGTCGTGCTTGTGCGGCGGGTAGGAGGACCAGTTCTCGGCCGGAGTGATCACCTCGCACACGATGAGGCGTGCGGCGTCGAGCGCCTGGGGCGTGCCGAAGTTGTGGACCTGGCGGCTGGAGCGACCCGCGCCGCGCAGTTCAACGGGCGTGTCTGCGGCCGGGATGTACACGCTCGGCTTGACTACGTCGGTCGGCGAAGTCGCGATCGCGACGCGGCCGACCCCGTTAATGAGTGCGGTCGACGCGGACGACAGATAGAGCACATCCGTCGGACCGTCGAAGACGCTCGCCCGCCCCTTCAGGACGATCGTCGTCGTTTCGGGACCCTCGAAGTGCGCCACCGCGAATGAGCCCGACAGGGGCACCACGATCCGCTCGACCCCGGTGGGAGCGAGGGTCAGCGACTCTCCCGCGGCGAGCTCTGCGATACGGATACCGGTGTGCGCCCACCCCGCGGTCGATTCATCGACGACGCTCTCCCATCCATCGCGGGCAAGGTCGCCCCTTCGGTGGAACCAGCGCCGGTCGGTGGTACTCATGTCTCTCTTTCAGCGGGGAATTGGATGCCGCGGCCCGTCGCATCCTCCCGATGCGATCATGCCGGGCCGCGGCATCCGTGTCTTGTGTTCGTCAGTTGTTCTGCGGGAACCCCAGGTTGATGCCGCCGTGGGTGGCGGGGTCGAGCCAGCGGCTGGTGACCGCCTTCTCGCGCGTGAAGAAGTCGAAGCCGTGCACGCCGTAGGCCTTCGCGTCGCCGAACAGCGACTTCTTCCAGCCGCCGAACGAGTGGTACGCGACCGGGACGGGGATGGGCACGTTGATGCCGATCATCCCGACCTCGACCTCGTTCTGGAACCGACGGGCCGCGCCGCCGTCGTTCGTGAAGATCGCGGTGCCGTTCCCGAACTCGCCCGAGTTGATGAGATCGAGGCCCTCGTCATAGGACTGCACCCGCACGACCGAGAGCACCGGTCCGAAGATCTCCTCCTGGTACGCGCGGGACGTCGTGGGGATGTCGTCGATGAGCGTCGGGCCGAAGAAGAAGCCGTCCTCGTGACCGTCGACGGAGAAGCCGCGACCGTCAACGACGATCTTCGCGCCGTCTGCCTCAGCGATGTCGACGTAGCTCGAGACCTTGTCGCGGTGCACGTCGGTGATGAGCGGGCCCATATCGGGCTCGACGCCGTCCTGGCCTGCGCCGTTGCCGATCCGCAGCCGCGCGATGCGCTCGGAGATCTTGGCGATGAGGTCATCGGCGACCGGCTCGACGGCAAGCACCACCGAGATCGCCATGCAGCGCTCGCCCGCCGCGCCGTACCCCGCGTTGACGGCCTGGTCGGCGACGAGGTCGAGGTCGGCATCCGGGAGCACCAGCATGTGGTTCTTGGCACCGCCGAGCGCCTGGACGCGCTTCCCGTTCTTGGAGGCGGTCTCGTAGATGTACTGCGCGATCGGGGTCGAGCCGACAAAGGAGATCGACTGCACGACGGGGCTGTTGAGCAGGCCGTCAACGGCGAGCTTGTCGCCCTGCAGCACCGTGAACACACCGTCGGGGAGGCCCGCTTCCTTCCATGCGCGCGCCAGCCACAGCGCAGCGGACGGGTCCTTCTCACTGGGCTTGAGGACGACGGCGTTGCCGGCGGCGATCGCGATGGGAACGAACCAGAGCGGCACCATGACCGGGAAGTTGAAGGGCGAGATCACGCCGACCACGCCGAGCGGCTGCTTGAGCGAGTACACATCGATGCCGGTGGAGGCGTTCTCGCTGAACGCACCCTTGACGAGATGCGGGAATCCCGTGGCGAGCTCGACGACCTCCTGGCCGCGCAGGATCTCGCCCATCGCATCGGAGACGACCTTGCCGTGCTCCGCCGTCACGATCTTGGCGAGCTCCCCCTTGCGGGTGTTCAAGATCTCTCGGAAGTTGAACAGGACGGCCTGGCGCTTCGCGATCGAGAACTTCGACCACACGTCATATCCGCGCTTGGCCGAGGCGATCGCCTCGTCGATCTCGGCCTGATCCGCGAGGGCGACATTCCCGCTGACGGCACCGGTCGCGGGGTTGTAGACCGGAGCGGTGCGCCCCGAGGTGCTCGGGCGTTCGGCGCCGTCGATCCAGTGGGAGATTGCGGGCACCTCGGCGGGGGTCGCCGGGCGCACGGGAGCGGTGTCGATGGTGCTCATGATGTTCCTTCGATGGGGGTCAGAGGGACGTGTGGACGAGGCGGGCGGCCGTGTCCACGGCGGCAGTGACGTCGCCGTCCGGCGGGTAGAGGAGGGTGCGTCCGACGACGAGGCCATGGACGCCGGGCAAGTCGAGCGCGGACTGCCAGGAGGCGAAGGTCTCGTCCGGGTCGTCGCCGGCGTCGCCTCCCAGCAGGAGTGTGGGCAGCGTTGCTGCTTCCATGACGCGCTCCATATCGCGGACGACCGGGAGCTTCAGCCAGGAGTAGGCCGAGCTCGCGCCGAGTCCGGAGGCGATCGCGACCGAGGTGATGACGGCTTCGGGGCTGAGGTCGTTGACGACCCTCCCGTCGACCCACTCGCTCATGAACGGTTCGAGCAGGATCGGCAGTTCAGCGCGCGCCGCTGCCGTCACGGCCCGCGCCGTCTCCTCGAGGGTTCGGACGCTTCCTGCGTCCTTGAGGTTGACGCGGACGAGCAGCTTTGCCGCGTCCAGTCGCGCTGCGGCAATGGAGTCGATGTCGTAGCCCGTGAAGCGGTCGTCCATCTCGAAGACCGAGCCGCGCAGCCCCCCGCGGTTCATGGAACCGACGGCGATCTTTCCGTCGAGGGCTCCGAGCACCGCGAGGTCCTCGATGATGTCGGGCGTTCCGAGCACGCCGTCGACCCCAGGGCGGGAGAGGGCGATCGCGAGTCGCTGGAGCAGATCGTAGCGGCTGGCCATCGCCATCGGGTCCGACCCGACTCCCAGCGCGCCACGCGCAGGATGGTCGGCGGCGACGATGAAGAGCCGGCCGTCTCCCTGAACGAGCGGGCGTCGTGCCCGTGCTGTGAGGAGGTCGGGGATGAGTGAGGGCTCGGAGTGACGCACAGCGCGCAGGCGGCCGAGCTGCTCGTCGGAGATGGCGCGTGTCGGGTTGCGGAGGTCAGGCGTCGACACGGGTCACCTCCGCGAGGATCGTCTCGACCTCGGCGGTGGTCGGCATGGCGGTGGAGCACTCGCGACGGGTGGCGACGATCGCGCCGGCGATGTTCGCGAAGCGGATGACGCGCTCGAGCGACCAGTCCTGCAGCAGTCCGTAACAGAGCGCTCCCCCGAAGCCGTCGCCGGCTCCGAGTCCGTTGACCACGTCGACTGGGTAGGGCGCAACTTCGACGGTCTCTTCGCGAGTCTTCGCGAGCACCCCGCGCGGACCCTGCTTGACGATCGCGAGTTCGACCCCGCGCTCTAGGAGAGCATCGGCGGCGCGGTGCGGGTCGGTCTCTCCGACCGCGATCTCGCATTCCTCGCGGTTACCCACTGCGACCGTGACCTTCTCGAGCGCGCGCTCGACCTCACGCGTCGCCGCGGCCGGCGACGGCCAGAACATCGGGCGGTAGTCCAGGTCGAGAATCGTCAGCGGTGCCCGTCCGCGCGCCTGCCATGCGGTGTGGTGGGCGGTCCGGCTCGGTTCGACCGAGAGTCCGGTCACGGTCGACCAGTACACGCGTGCACGACTAATTGCGTCGAGATCGAGGTGTGCGTTGGTGAGAACGAGGTCGGGCGCGATCGGCGCGCGGTAGAAGTAGAGCGGAAAGTCATCGGGCGGGAAGATTTCGCAGAACGTGACGGGGGTGTTCAGGCCAGCCGCCGTGGCGACGAAGCGGTCGTCGACCCCGAGCCGCACGAGCTCCTTGTGCGCGAACCGTCCGAATGGGTCATCGCCGGTCGCCGTGATGACGGCCGCGCGGAGTCCGTGGCGGGCGGAGGCGATGGCGACGTTCGTGGCACTGCCGCCGAGGTACTTTCCGAAGGTCTCGACGTCCTCCAGGCCTACCCCGTCCTGGAGCGGGTAGATGTCGACGCCGATGCGACCGACGGTGATGACGTCGTATCGGTTGCCCTCGGCTGCGACCATCTCGCTCAACTCCTCCAGTGTTTGTTCTGACATACTAACATGCTCCTTGGCGTGAGTGACGCCGTGAGCCGTGGCGCTCAGTCTCCACGGCTCACGGGCACGGACTCAAGGCAGTCGCACCGGCCCGGTGAGTTCGGCGAGCTCGGCCTCGAGTTCGGCCATCGCCTCACCGCCGGCCATCAGGTCGGTGATCTGCTCGCGCGTGCGCTCGCCCTTGCGGAAGTCATCGGCCTTCTTGCCATGGATCAGGACGGCGAATCGGTCGCCGACCGCCATCGCGTGCATGACGTTGTGCGTGACGAAGACCACCGCGATTCCCTGCGCGCGCGCGTGCATGATCATGCGCAGGACGTGGGTGGACTGCTTGACACCGAGCGCGGAGGTCGGCTCGTCGAGGATCAGCACCTTCGCCCCGAAGTACACGGCGCGAGCGATCGCAAGCGTCTGGCGCTCACCGCCCGACAGGCTGCCGGCCAGGCGGTTGCCGTCAGTGACCCGGGTGATGCCGAGCTTCTGCATCTCGGTGACGGTCACCTGGCCGGCGGTCTTCTGGTCGAAGTACTTGAACGGCCACGCTCCCTTGACGGGCTCGCGCCCGACGAAGAAGTTGCGCGCCACCGACATCAACGGGAAGGTGCCGCCGTACTGGTGCACGGTCGCGATGCCGACTTCCGAAGCGTCGGCTGGGCTGTCGAAGACGACCGGCTTGCCGTGCACCTCGACCGACCCGGAGCTGGGCTTGTGCACTCCTGAGAGGACTTTGATGAGGGTCGACTTACCGGCACCGTTGTCGCCGAGAAGGCACAGCACCTCACCGGGCTCGACCTCGATCGAGATGCCCGAGAGAGCAGTGTTGGTGCCGAAGGTCTTCGTGACCTGGTTGAGCTTGAGGATCGGAGTTCCCATGGGAGTGCCCTTCCTACTTCGCCGCAGCCTTGGGCTTGCCGGGACCAGCCGACAGCGCGAGCTTGCGGAATGTGTTGTTCATGAGGACCGCGGCGAGCAGCAGGATGCCGAGGATGAGTGCCGCCCAGTCGGAGTTCCAGCCCGTGTAGTAGATGCCCTGGTTGACGATGGCGAACGTCAGGCAGCCGAGGACGACGCCGATTACCGATCCGTAACCGCCGGTCAGCAGAACGCCACCGACGACGACGGCGATCACGGAGTTGAACACGAACGACTGGCCTACGCCGGTCTGCGCTCCGTTGTAGAGCATGGTCTGGATGATGCCGACCAGCGCGGCTCCGAGGGCGGTCGAGATGAAGAGGCCGATCTTGACCTTTGGAACCGGGATGCCGGCGGCCCGCGCGCTCTGTGTGTCGCCGCCGGTCGCGAAGATCCAGTTGCCGAACTTGGTGGCCTGCAGGACCCAGGCGACGACGAGTGCGATCACGATCGCCCAGATGATCGCAACTTCGAATTGGCCGGCGATCAGAGTGCCGAACGCGGCCTTCGCCCAGGGCTCGGGAGTGAGTGGGATGCTCGTCGAACCAGTGATGAGCCGCGCGATTCCGAGCGTGAGGCCGGCCAGGGCGAACTGCATGGCGAGGGTCACGATGAACGACGGGACGTTCGAGCGGGACACGATCCAGCCGTTGATGAAGCCCACCAAGGCGCCGACCGCGAGGGCGGCGAGGATGCCAACGATGAGCGGAAGGCCGAAAGTGCCGGAGACGAGGGCGACGGTGACCGAGCTCGCCGCGACGACGGAGCCGACGGAGAGGTCGAACTCACCGGCGATCATCAGGAGCCCGACAGGCAGGGCTATGATCGCGAGCTCCGAGGCGATGTTGAGCCACGAGGCTGTTCCCCCGGGAGAGAGGAACTGCTGTCCGCCAAAGATGGCGAAGAAGATGAAGACGACCAGGGTGCCGGCGAGGGCGCCGGTCTCCGGGCGGTGCGTCAGTCGACGCCAGGACCACGGCTCCTTGCGGACGCCGGGAAGCTTGACGGGGGTTGTCGGGGGGCGGAGCAGCGCATTCTGATCCTGGGAGACGTTCGTACTCATGGCTTTTCCTGATTCTGATTCGTGCCGATGATGCGGGGCGTCGACATCGGCCGACGCCCCGCTTCGGATCAGCGGACGCCGAGCTCGGTGCCGTTGATGGCCAGGTCGACGTTGTCGGAGGTGATCAGCGCCGGTCCCGTGAGGAGCGGGCTCTGCGGCAGGTAGATGCCGTAGGCGGCCAGCTGGAACGCGTTCGACACGGCGTAGTAGCCCTGTGCGAACGGCTGCTGGTCGATCGAGAACAGCTGCGTGCCGTCCTTGATGCGGTCGAGGCTCGCGGTCGAGACATCGAACGTGCCGAGGAGGACCTTGCCGGCCGAGCCGGCCTGCTCGATCGCGCCCGCCGCACTGTCAGCATCGGTGGTGCCGATGGTGATGAGCGCATCGATCGACGTGTCCTCGAGGAGCGCGCCCTTGATGGCCTGGGTCACTGCGGACGGGTCGCCGAACTGCGAGCTGGGCAGGTTCAGCTGCGTCGCGGTGGCGCCGCCGGACTCTGCGCCTTCGATGACACCGGCGCAGCGGGCCTCCGAGTTCGTCGTGCCGGGCAGCGTGTTGACACACACGATGTTCTTCGCGCCCTCTTCGGCGAACTTCTCGCCACCGGCGACTCCGGCGACGTGGTCGTCGGATCCGATGTAGATCTGCGCGCCCACGTCTTCGACCGACTGCTGGCCGGCGTTGTAGATGATGACGGGGATGCCGGCATCTGAGATCGCCTTGATGTTCTCGTCCTGCGCCTCGGGCGACCAGTTCGGAACGATCACGGCACTCGGGTCCATCGCCTGCATGTTCGCGACCAGCTTGGCCGCGTCGGCGTTGAAGTTGTCGTAGTTGGGCATGGACACGAATGTGACCTCGCCGCCAGCTGCCTTCACTGCTTCGGCGGCGGACTCGGCGCCACGTTTGACCGTCGACCAGAACGGGTCGTCGGGGGCGCCACCCATGATCGCGATGTTGATGCCTTCGCCGCCACCGTTGCCGGAGCCACCGGTGCTGTCGGGGTTCGGGGATCCTCCGGCGGAGCATCCGGCGAGGACGACGGCCGCGACCACGGCGGTCACGGCGGTGGCGGTGGCGGTGATGCGACGCTTCGGGCGAGAGCTCAAAATGTTGAGCAGCGTGGACTTCATCCCGCGACTCCCTTCGTTGGGTATCGGTCCGCTGTGAGCGGGTGATCGACTTCGATCTGACCGCTATGATGATCTATGTCCGTACATACGGACAATAGTTTGATCGCTCTGTTATCTGATCGTGATGTTATGGAAGGAGACACGATGACCATTCGCCTGGGACTCGTCGGCTACGGCGTCGGCGGCCAGTATTTCCACGCGCCGTACATCGCGGCCTCTGATGAGGTGTCCTTCGCGGGGATCGTCGCCCGATCCCCCGAACGCGTCGACGCCGCTCGATCCGATCACCCGGATGTACCCGTCTTCGCGTCGCTGGGTGCGCTCATCGACGCCGGCGTCGACGCCGTGACGATCTCCACGCCACCCCACACGCGACGACAGCTCGCCCTCGAGGCGATCGGCAGAGGGGTCGCGGTGCTCGCGGACAAGCCGTTCGCGCCATCGGCGCCGGAAGGCCGCGAACTCGCGGATGCCGCGTCGTCGGCAGGCGTCGTGCTGAACGTTTTCCACAATCGCCGGTACGACGGCGACATCGTGACCGCGCGCGCGGTGATCGACAGCGGAGAGCTCGGCGCGATCACCCGTCTGGATCTGCGATGCGATCAGGACGATCCTGCGACGCTGGAGGCCGGCCCGCAGGGCGGCCTGCTGCGCGATCTGGGCAGTCACGTCGTCCACCAGGCGCTGTTCCTCCTCGGACCCGCGCGATACGTGACCGCGCAGATCGACACGCGTCTCCTTCCCGAAGGCCCGACCGACACGGGCCTCGTGATCACCATCCAGCACGAGAGCGGCGCACACTCTCACGTGTCCTCGAGCAAGATCAACCGGCTCGCGTCGCGCGAACTGCGCCTTCACGGCGAAAGAGGTTCGTACACCTCCGACTATTCCGACGTGCAGATCGATGCGATCCGGCGCGGGGTACGGCCGGGAGACGAGCGGGAGTCATGGGGCTTCGAGGCGGAGGAACGGTGGGGCATCCTGGCCACGGATGCCGGCACCCGAGCCGTCCCCTCACAGCAGGGCGACTACACCGTGCTCTATGACGCCTTCGCGGATGCCGTCCGCAACGGTGGGATGGGGCCGGTGCCCGCGGAGGAGGGCGTTGCCGTGCTCGCGGTGCTCGACGCCGCGCGTGTGAGCGCGGCGGAGCACAGGACCGTTGCAATCTAAGGCACCGCCGCGGTCGTTCCGCGCGTGACCAGCGCCGGGGGCAGCGTGACCGACCTCGGACCGGGAGCCGCCCCCGACATCCGATCGCGGAGAATGCGGCCGGCCTCGCGGCCCACCCCGAATCCGTTGTCGTCGACCGTTGTCAGATTGATCAGCCGGGTGCGCGCGAGCAGGGTGTTGTCATAGCCGACGATGGACAGTTGACCGGGAACATCGATACCTCGGTCGCGAGCAGCCCCCAGGGCGCCGATCGCCATCACGTCGTTGGCCGCGAAGATCGCGGTGACCTCGGGATGATCTGCCAGCAGCCTCATCGTCCCGTCGTACCCGGCGTGTTCGGTCGCCGGGCCGCTGTAGTCGGTGACGACGGCTCGCGCCCCGGATCCGGCAGTCACATCGACGAAGCTTCGCCGCCGCGCGGCGGCAGCTCCGCCCGTAGCGCTGAGATGTCCGATGACGCGATGCCCCAGCCCGAGCAGGTGGTCGGTGGCCAGCTGCGCACCCAAGACATCGTCGTTCGCGACAGCATCGATGCCGGGGGGCACATTGTCACGGGTCCCGGCGATCACCACCGGTGGCGATGCCGCAGCAACCAAGGCGTTGGGGACGTCTCGGGCCACGACGATTCCATCCGCTCTCATCGACAGGAGTCCTTCGACCGGATCCTCGGCCAGCGAGGTGGTCGCGGTGTCGATGACGGTCACCCGGAAGCCGTCCGAACCGAGGACGTGGTGGAGCCCGCGCAGCAGATCGACGAACCAAGGGTTGGCGTAATCGTCGATGAGGACCCCGACCAGCTTCGTGCGCCGGGCGGCGAGGTCGGATGCCGCCCGGCTCGGCCGGTACCCGAGCTCGCGGATCGCCTCCTCCACGGCGCGGCGCGAGGCATCGCTCACACGGTCGGATCCCTGCAGCACCAGCGAGACCAGGGACTTGGAGACCCCGGCGACGCGAGCGACGTCGTAGATGGTCGGCGCAGGCATCCTGCTCCCTTCGAAACATCTATTGACAGGACATACCAACAAGGCTAGCGTTCTCGTTGGAGCGCTCCACTCGGAGTCTCTCACCGCACCGGCGCCGTGAGGGCCGGGACCGTCTCTATCTGGAGGACCGTTGTCCAAGTCAAGCATCGGCGTCGCCGTCATCGGCGCCGGCATGGCGGGCAAGGCGCACGCCGCCGCATACCGCAACGCACCCGCTCTCTACGAGAGCATCCTTCCCGAGGTGCGCCTCGTCTCGATCGCCGATGCGTACGAGCCGCTCGCGAAGGCCGCGGCTGCCCGGTTCGGGTACTCGCGACACGACTCATCCTGGCAGGCGATCGCCGACAATCCCGACATCGATGTGGTCTCGGTCGTCGTCGCCAACCACCTCCACCGCGAGATCGTCGAGGGCCTGCTCGCCGCCGGCAAGCACGTACTGTGCGAGAAGCCCCTCTCCGACACCATCGAGTCCGCGCGAGCGATGGCGGATGCCGCGAACAAGGCGTCGACGCTCGCCCGCGTCGGCCTTACCTTCCGCCGCGCCCCCGGCATCGCCTACATCCACCAGCTCATCACCGAGGGCGTGCTGGGAGATGTGCTCCACTTCAGCTCGCGCTACTGGACGGACTACGCGGCCGACGCCGGCATCGGCATCAGCTGGCGTTTCAAGGGACCGCAGGGCTCGGGCGCGCTGGCCGACGTGGGCAGCCACGTTTCGTACCTCGCCGAGTTCTTCGGCGGCCCGGTCGCCGAAGTGAGCGGAGGCCGTTTCAGCACCGTCATCGCGCAGCGCCCGAAGCCGCTCGGTGCCGTCTCCGGCCACGGCAACACCGCCGTCAGCGACGAGCTCGACACGGTCGAGAACGACGACTACGCGACCTTCAACCTCGGATTCGAGAGCGGCGCGGCGGGCACGGTCGAGGTCTCCCGCGTCGCGGCGGGTCACCCCAACGACCTGAACCTCGAGGTCTTCGGCTCGAAGGGCGCCGCGCGCTGGACCCAGGAGCGCCCGTCCGAGATCCAGCTCTACCTCTCGGAGGGTCCCGCCGAACAGCGCGGATATCGCACCGTCGGGCTGGGAAACCCGCACCCGTACATCGCCGGCGGACTGCCGATCGACGTGTCGGGCGTGGGCTTCGGCCAGAACGAGGGCTTCCTCTTCCAGGCGCGCGCATTCCTCGAGGAGGTGGCGGGAATCCCCGAGTCTGAATCGCTGCCCCGCAATGCCTCGTTCGACGAAGGTCTGCACAACATGCTCATCCTCGACGCCGTCGCGCAGTCCGCTGCGGCCGGCGGCGTGACCGTGAAGGTCGGTGCCTGATGCGTCTCGGACTGTACAACGCCATCCTCCACGACCGCTCACTCCCGGAAGCGATCCAAGTCGTCGCAGAGCTGGGCCTCACCGGCCTGGAGCTCAACACCGGCGGCTTCCTCCCCGCGGTTCATGTACCGACCTACGACGACATCCTCGTTTCGGATGCCGCGCGAGACGACTTCCTCGGGATCTTCGAGGGCACCGGCGTCGAGATCGCCGGACTCAATGCGAACGGCAACCCTCTGCACCCGAACTCCGCGATCGGGGAGAAGCACGCCGAGGATGTCCGCCGGTCAATCCGATTGGCGGAGCGCCTCGGCCAGCATCGCCTGGTGACGATGTCGGGACTGCCCGGTGGTGAGCCCGGGTCGACCCGCCCCAACTGGATCGTGAACGCGTGGAACTCGGCGGCTCTCGATGTGCTCGACTACCAGTGGGGGATCGCTGCGGACTTCTGGCGCGAGACCGACCGCCTCGCGCGCGACCACGACGTGAAGGTCGCGCTCGAGCTGCACCCGCAGAACGTCGTCTTCAACTCCGCGGACGTGCACAAGCTGATCGAACTGACCGGCGCCACGAACGTCGGCGTGGAACTCGACGCGTCGCACCTGTTCTGGCAGCAGATGGACCCGGTGGCGGTGGTCCGCCACCTCGGCCCCCTGGTGTTCCACGCCGCCGCGAAGGACGTTCGCGTCAACCCCGAGTGGGCGGCGCTCAACGGCGTGCTCGACAACAGCTTCCGCAAGCTCTCGCCTGACGAACCGCGCGTGAATCTCGGTGGCGACGAGTGGGCCAACGAGTGGCCGAAGAACTCGGCGTGGGACTTCGTCGCACTCGGCAAGGGTCACGACGTGGCGTACTGGACCGAGTTCCTTCGCGCGCTGCACGAGGTCGACCCCGAGATGATGGTCAACATCGAGCACGAGGATGTCGAACTCGGCCGCATCGAGGGCATCCAGGTGGCCGCGGAAGTTCTGAAGGCCGCGGACGCCGCACTGCAGGAGTCTCTCGCCGAGTGATCGCCTGGGCCACCTACCCGTATGCCGGCTCCGTCGTGCTCGTCACGGGAGCCGGAACCGGGATCGGGCGAGCGATCGCCCGCGCCTTCCTCGAGCAGGGGGCTTTCGTCGCGGTCGTCGGCCGCAACGAACGCTCTCTGCGCGAGGCGATCGAGGGCTTCGGGGAGGACCGCGCGCTCGTGTCGAGTGCGGATCTCACCGATGCGACGGCTGTTCGTTCGGTCGTGGATGCCGTCATCTCGCGTTTCGGCCGGCTCGACGTCGTCGTGGCCAACGCGGGGACGAGCGAGGCGAGCGCGATCGACAGCTTCGACGCTGCTTCGTGGGAGCGGCTGCGTTCGATCAACGTCGACTCGTTGATCTGGCTGGCTCAGGCCGTCGCGCCCCACCTGCGCGGCACGCGAGGCAACCTCGTCGCCATCTCATCGATCGCCGGCCTGCGCGGTGATTGGGGAATGTTCGCGTACAACGCGACCAAGGGCGCGGTGAACGCTCTCGTGCAGAGCCTCGCGCTCGACCTCGGCGCCGACGGCGTACGTGTAAACGCGATCGCACCGGCCTTCACCGTGTCCCGACTGACACAGGACCGCCTGGACGACGAGGTGTTCACCGATCGACTGCTCGACCGCATCGCGCTCGGTCGAGTGGCGGAGCCGGAGGACATCGCGCGCGTCGCGCTGTTCGTCGCGAGTCCGGATGCGGCCTACCTCACGGGCGCGATCCTCCCCGTCGACGGCGGCACGACTGCCTCCTCAGGCACTCCGCGGCCGGTCTGACGGTTGCAGGCCAGAACCCCCTGTCGACTCTCGTCGCCAGGGGGTTCGTCCGTCTGCGGGAATCGCACCGCTCGCGGAGGGCCGGTAGCCGCGTCTCAGGTCGCGGGCAGCCGATCCCGGTCATAGGTGATGTCCGTGTAGCCGTGCGGGACCGGGCGGCCCGCGGCATCCAGACTCACGAAGACGATCTTCTCGATCGCGAGAATCCGCTCATGCGTGATCATGTTGCGCACCTCGGCGCGCACCGTCAGCGACGTGCGACCGAACGAAGTGGCACGGATGCCGATCTCGATGAGGTCACCCTGCCGGGCGGAACTGGCGAAGTCGATCTCGGACATGTACTTAGTGACGGCGCGCGGATTGCCCAGCTGCAGGATGGCGTAGATGGCCGCCTCTTCGTCGATCCAGCGCAGCAGGCTGCCGCCGAAGAGGCTGCCGTTCGCGTTGAGATCCTCCGGTCGCACCCAGCGTCGCGATCGGAAGGTGACGTCGCCGTCGACTGCGTTCATACCGGGGGAATGAGGATGTCGCGCACGACCCGGTCGAGCTGCTCGTCCGCCTCGAGGAACTGGCGAAGCGTGCGGACGGTTGCGCCGAACGTATCGAACTCCTCCGCGTTCATGCCGTCGATCTCGTACGCACGGCGGAACTCCGGCAGCTCGAGCAGAGTGTCGAGGATCCTCTGATCGACGGGCACTTCGATGCGGTCCTCCGCGTCGAGATCGTTCTCGTTGATCCGCAGCTGCCAGTCGAATGGCGGGGAAACGACGAGATCGCCGCCCTGGAGCTCCGACCACTGCAGGTGGTTGCGGAACGCGGCGGACAGCACTCGCGATCGATAGCCACGTTCCGTGAAGATCCGGTGGGCGCGCTTGAGTGCGGCGACACCGGCCCACTCCAAGACACCGGGATCGACGAGGATGCGGTTCTTCTGCACCCAGAACTTGAGCCAGTCATCGAGCCGGCCACCCATGATCGTGACGACCGAACCGAACTCGCGCTCGGGAAGTCCTTCAGCGGCGCGGCGATCAAGGCCGCGCTCGATCGCCTCGGCGGCGGCCACCGCCTGCGCGACCGTGAATGACACGGTCACGTTGATGCTGACCCCGCGGTATGTGGCCTCCTCGATGGCCCGCAGACCGACCGAGGTGGCGGGGATCTTCACGATGATGTTCTTCGCCAGGCCGCTGAAGCGCACCGCCTGCGCGGCGAGAGCGTCGGCGTCTCGGTGCAGGCGCGGATCGGTTTGAACCGACAGACGTCCATTTCGCCCGCCGCTCTCCCAGAACGCGGGCTCGAGCAGACGCGCCGCCTCGATCGAGAGCTCCTCCACGACCTTCCATCCGAGCTCGGACTCCCCTGCCGCAGGGAACTCGTTCGCGAGCTCCTGGATGCGCGGCCGCCACACGTCGATGTGCGCCTGGACGGCGGCCAAGGCGATGACCGGGTTGCAGGTCGCGCCTACGGCACCGAACTCGATCGAGCGAGCGAGCTCCGCGGGATCCGCCGAGTCATTCCAGAGCGCCGTGGGAAAGCGGGCGGCGGCGCGGCGAAGCGCGGAGTCTGTGGGTGCCGTCATCGGCGCAAGGGTGGTCACGGTGCCTCCAGCATCTTTGTCCGGACATTCCAACGTTAGCGCATGACACGCCGTCATGTGAAGACGTACGAACGAAAGCGCCCGATGTAACATTGTCCGAACAACGAGACCTGGAGGATGCAACGTGGCTCAGCCGGAAACTGTGCTGGCGTCGGACTTCTTCATCGACCTCGACCGGTCGACGCCCGTGCCGCTCTACTACCAGATCGCGTCACGGCTCGAGAAAGCGATCCGCGACGAGGAACTTCCCGCGGGTTCCCGCCTCGAAAATGAGATCTCCCTCGGACAGAGGTTCGGGTTCTCCCGCCCGACCGTGCGTCGCGCCATCCAGGAGCTCGTCGACAAGGGCCTGCTGGTCCGACGCCGCGGAATCGGAACGCAGGTCGTCCACGGACAGGTCACCCGCAACGTGGAACTCACCAGCCTGTACGAGGACCTCAATCAGACCGGCCAAGTTCCGACGACGAAAGTAGTGACGCATGAGGTGACCGCCGCCGATCAGGGCGCCGCCGACGCTCTCGGGATCGGCGTGGGTGATCGCGTACTTCGTGTCGTCCGGGTCCGCTACGCCGACGGCGTGCCTCTTGCCGTGCTGGACAACACGCTTCCCAGCGAGTTCGCGGACTTCACCGAAGAGGCGCTGGCCGAGCGAGGCCTCTACCAGCTTCTGCGCTCTCGGGGCGTCACGATGCGCGTGGCGAAACAGCGCATCGGCGCCCGGGCCGCGACCACCAAGGAGAGCGAGCTGCTCGCCCTGCCGAAGGGGGGCGCGGTGCTGACGATGTCGCGGACAGCGTTCGACAGCTCAGGACGGGCCGTCGAGTTCGGCCAGCACTGCTACTCCCCCGACCTGTACTCGTTCGAGATGACCCTCGTCGACAAGTGAGCCTGCGGCATCCGCATTTGATTTGTCCTGTCATAGTGACGTAACTTCGTCCGCGGGCTCGCAATCCTGCCCTAACGACGAAGTACGGAGTGAAGTCGATGGAGACCAGCGAGATGACCGCGGAACGAGCAAGGTCGGCACGCGCTGCGAGGACCCCGCGCCTCGCCCTCATCGTCTTCATCGCGACGCTGGGCGGACTCCTCTTCGGATACGACACCGGCGTGATCAGCGGCGCGCTGCCGTTCATGACGCTCTCGCCGTCCGAGGGCGGGCTCGGACTGACCCCGGCGCAAGAAGGCCTCGTCGCCGCGTCACTCGTCCTCGGCGCCGCATTCGGCGCATTCTTCGGCGGGCGCATCTCCGATCGACGTGGACGCCGGCGCACCATCTCGATCCTCGCGATCGTCTTCTTCGTCGGCGCGCTGGCGTGCGCGTTCGCCCCCACGATGGAGTTCATGGTCGCGGCGCGGTTCCTCCTCGGCCTCGCGGTCGGTGGAGCCTCCGCGACAGTTCCGGTGTTCCTCTCCGAGCTCTCTCCCGCCGCGCGACGCGGTCAGCTCGTCAGCGTCAATGAGCTGATGATCGTCTCGGGGCAGCTGCTCGCCTACACGTCAAACGCGCTCATCGCGACGTTCTTCCCGGGCGAGAGCGCCTGGAGGTGGATGCTGGCGCTCGCGTCGATCCCCGCGGTTGCACTGTGGATCGGGATGATCTTCGTCCCCGAATCGGCGCGATGGTTCATGTCGAAGGGTCGGGGCGCCGAAGCGCGCGCGACCCTCCTTCGAACGCGGGCAGCGGACGCCGTTGAGCCCGAGCTCGCCGAGATGAAGGCGAACGCCGAGCGCGACGCGACGATCGGGCAAGGCAGCTTCCGCGATCTGCGCACCCCGTGGATCCGACGCCTCGTGATCCTCGGCATCGCCATCGCCGTGCTGTCGCAGTTCACCGGGGTGAACAGCATCATGTACTTCGCGCCCTCTGTGCTGATCGAAACCGGCCTCAGTACCCAAGCCGCCCTCGTCGCGACGATCGCGAACGGAGTCGTCTCGGTCATCGCCGTGAGTTTCGGGATCTGGATGCTGCACCGAGGCTTCGGCCGGCGCCCAATCATCATCGCCGGTCAGGCCGGTCTCACGACGGCACTGATTCTGCTGGGCGTGTTCTTCCTCCTGCCGGAGTCGACGCTGCGCAGCTACCTCGTGCTCGGCGGGATGCTGATGTTCCTCTTCTTCATGCAGTCCTGCATCGGCCCGATCTTCTGGCTGCTGCTCGCCGAGATCTTCCCACTACGGATGCGCGGATTCGCCACCGGCCTGGCGATCTCATTCGTGTGGATTGCGAACACGGTCGTTTCGCTCCTTTTCCCGATCCTCATCGAGGCGATCGCTGGCTACACGTTCTTCCTCTTCGCGCTGATCAACATCGGGACGTTCGTGTTCTACGCGGCCTCTGTACCCGAGACGAAGGGGCGCTCGCTCGAGAAGGTCGAGGCCGAGATGGAGGAGCGCTTCACCGGCGTCGTGAAAACGGTCGCGTGAAACGCCCTGGGGTGGCGACCTGCGCGTTACTGGCGCCTCGGGGTGCTGAGTCCTGCCCGTGGGTGCGGTGCGCCAGAAGAGAGTGGCTCGCAGGGCGACTGCCAGACGTTTGAGCGGAAGCGACTTCACATGTGGAGCGGACGATCACCTCGGGCTGGCGTGCTGCCCCTCCCGCACCGCGAACGCTGAGTCGCAGCCCGATTACTTGCACTACACTCCGCGCCGTCGGCGGAATGAACAGCTTCCATAGTCATGACTTCGACTCGCCGCGCGGACAGGGTGAACGGTCCGGTAGCTCAGGTTCACCTGGGCAGGCCCGATGCACACCGCCTTATCGGCGAGCTTCACCGGGACCGAGTCGGCATCTCCCTGGGAGTAGACGAGCACGCTTTGGATGCCGAGTTCCTGGCATGCGCGAATGACCCGTAGCGCGATCTCACCCCGATTTGCGATGAGGACGCTCGTGAGACCCTTAGCCATCTGCGCGGATGACGATCAGCGGCTGACCGTACTCGACGGTCTCGTTGTTCACGGCGAGGATGCTGGTGACCACGCCTGCGGCGGGGGCTTCCACGTTGTTCATCAGCTTCATGACCTCGACGATGCACAGAACCGAGCCGAGCTCGACGCGCGCGCCGACCTCGACGATCCCAGTGGTTCCAAGGGTTCGCGGGGCTTCGACGTGGCGGTGACGATGGGATTTGAACCCATGTCGGTGCCGATAAATCACGGAAGTTCGCGTACGTCCGCCTTGACTTTCCGCGAGTCAGCGCGATCTAAGGCGTCGCCCGTGAGAGCTCGCGGTCGGTCGCGTCTTCTCACAACAGGCTCCGCGACTGGCGGGCACATCAGGCCTGGCGTCAGAATTGACCGGCCATAGAACCGAGCAAACGATTGTTGAGTGCAGCGACGATCCTTTCGGACGATCGGCGCAGAACCATAGTTGCGCGGAGCGAGTAGCCGGTGCCATCTGTTCTGCTGACGTCGATCATCTGCAGCCCCGCGTTTAGCCAGGACGTCGTGTCCGCAGACCGGTTCCACATGCCCGAGTAGGCGACATCGGCAAACGCTAGGACATCATCGAATCGCTCCACGTATGTCTTCAAGTAAGAGCGCACAATCAGTTCGCTTCGTGTCGCATGCGCCCGCACCCGGAGCGACAGGATGAAAACTGCCGCGGGGGCGCCAATCATCAGTGCCAACACCACATAAGACCCAGAGGCTACCCACCCGGCCCATCCAACAAGGGCTCCGACCAGCAGGACGCATGCACTCAGCAACCGAGGTACTCGTCCAATTCGCTTCAACTGCTCGTTCAGTTCCGAGAGCGACTGATCCGGCTCATACTGCATATCGGCCCCTGAACTCTTCTTCCGCAATGACCTTAGGGAATGTCTCGTCGTACGCCGTGACGAGCCACAACGGGTACTCTTTTCCACCGATCTCCTGCTCAGTAGAACTGGCACCGTCACCTGGCAAGTCCAGCAAGTTCAACCTCTGCCTCCCACGACACCCCAGCATCCCGCGGCCAGCCGCCTGCCCAACCGGATCGGCATGAAGTGACGACCCTGGCGGACGCCAGCACCATCCGGGCCCGGATCGGATCGATCGTCTCGCCTTCACGCGCCCATGAACGGAACACTAGTGGGCGAAGTGGTTCGCGGGCGGCTCGACGCCCAAGGCAGACGGACGCCTTTGTTCTGATCACAGTCCCGAATCGGGCGCGCACAGCTCTTGACCAACACGAATCGCCGCGAACTCTCGTGGGCAGATGTGGGCGAAATGTGGGCAAACGGCCGATTCACGCGAAACCTACCGCACGGAGGAGACAGAAAAACCCCGGCTGACCGGGGTTTTTTCTTGTAGCAGGAGCGGGGCTTGAACCCGCGACCTCACGATTATGAGTCGTGCGCTCTCACCAACTGAGCTACCCTGCCGCGTCACATCTGACGATGTTGCGAGCCCCGAGTCAGGATTGAACTGACGACCCCTTCCTTACCATGGAAGTGCTCTGCCACTGAGCTATCGGGGCGTGCTGCCCGCACGCGGGCAACTAGAAGAGGATACCAGAGCAACGGCGCCTCTCTTAATCGAGGTCACCCTCCGGTGTGCTCCCTGAGCCACGGGAGCGGGTCGATCGCCGTGGTGCCGTTGAGGAGGATCTCGAAGTGCGTGTGGGCGCCGTACGAGCGACCCGTGTTGCCCGTACGGCCGAGCATCGTGCCGACCGTGACCTTCTGGCCGGGCGAGACCTGGAGCGAGCCGTACTGCATGTGCGCGTAGTGGCTCGAGACGAGCTGGCCGTCGATCATGTGGTCGATGATGACGTGCACGCCGTAGGCGCCGCCAGCCTCGGACGCCACCCGGACCGTGCCGTCGGCGATGGCCTGGATCGGCGCGCCGGCGCCGGGAGTGAAGTCGACGCCCTCGTGCATGCGGCCGGAGCGCATGCCGAACCCGTACGACATCGTGACGCCGACGGCGAAGGGCCACTGGATCGCCGCGTTCGGGTCGTTGATGAAGAGGTTCGAGAAGTTGCGGATGCCGGCCTGCGACGCCAGCTCGGCGATCGTGGTCGTGTCGTACCCCTCGTTGCGGTCGAGCGCCGCCGCCTCGACGGTCGCAGGAGCGACGTATGCCTGGATCTCGTCCGCATCGATCTCGGTGACGGTGGAATCGCCGGGAGCGATGATCGACATCGAGGCATCGACTCCGCTCGCCGCGGCGACCGCCTCGGCGGGAGTCGTCATGCCGACGGCCATGAGACCGACGATGCCCATGACACCGACCGAGAACGACGCTGTCGTCATGCGCTTGAACGCCGCGCCGCGCCCCGCGCGCAGCTTGCGGGTCGCCACGTGGGGGCGCGCCTCGCCGGCCGCGTCGGCTGCGGGCTCTTCCGGCGCCTCGGCTGCAGCGGCCTGCACGGGAAGCTCGCCGGTGAACGAGAAGAGGCGGGCTGCGGCTTCGAAATCGTCGACGGATGCCGCGCCCTCCGGCTCGACCGTCTCTGCGGCTCCCGCGGACTCGACGACCGGCTCGAGAAGCTCGAACGGCTCGGCGGGCGCGAGCACGGCGTCGAGCATCGGCGCGGGAGCCGCGGCCGTGGGCAGCTCGGCGCGGAAGGCGGGCGCGGGGCGCTCGGCCTCGACCGGCGCGGACTCGGCGATCGGCGGAACCGCGACCGCGGGCTGCTCTTCGGTGCGGGGCGCGCGGCGGGCGCGGCGGCTCAGCGGAGCAGTGACGGGAGCGGGAGCCGCAGTGGGCTCGGGCGGCGCGACGACGGGAGCTGCAGCGACGGGAGCCGCAGGAAGATCGGTGAGCGGCTGGGGGTGCGCGAGCGTCTCCGCTTCGACCGGGATCACGTGGGTGACCGGGTGGCCGGCGGGCGCGGCATCCTTCTGCTTCTCTTCGACCGGACGGCCCCAGACGACTGCGGGGCGCTCGGGCGTCGCACCCGCGGCCTTGCGCCGGAGCTCTGCTCGCGAAGCCCCGAGGGTCTCCGACGACGCCTGGACAGGCGTTGTGGAGGTGCGGCTGGAACGGCGCGTGGGCGCGGGCTCAGCCATCGGGGCTTCAAAAGGCAAGCGGGGAATGCTCTCGGGTCGTGTCGCTCGGGGGCAACGGTACGGTCTTCGGGCGGGTGATGACTTCCGCCGTTCGGGCGGCAAAAGTAACGATCGGGTAAACACTACCCCGGACAGCCTGGGAATGCCATGAGCGCTGTGGATAACCGCGGCGTTTCGCCGCCGATCCATAAGGAACTCTCGGGCTCAACCGTCGAGCGCCGCCTCGAGGAGCCGGTCGAACAGCGGGGCGCCCGATGCCACGGTCAGCGTGCTCGACGCGGTTCCGCCCTCGCCTGCCCCACCGACGATCCCGCCGGCCTCGGTGACGAGCAGCGCGCCTGCCGCGTGGTCCCACGGCTGGAGTCCGCGCTCGAAGTAGCCGTCGAGGCGTCCGGCGGCGACGAACGCCAGGTCGAGCGAGGCGGCTCCGGCGCGGCGGAGGTCCCGAGCAAGCGGCATGACCCGGGCCACGCGGGCGAGGTCACCCGCATGCGTCGCGGGGTCGTAGCCGAAGCCTGTTGCCAGCAGCGCACCGGCCGGCGACGTCTCGGAGTTCACCACCAGGCGGGTGTTCTCGCCGAGCCACGCCCCTTCTCCGCGGGTCGCGCGGTACAGCTCGCCCGACGCGGGGTTGAACACGACGGCCGCCACGGCCTCCCACTCCGCAGGGGTGGGCTCGCCGATGACCGCGGCGATGCTCACCGCGTAGGAGGGGATGCCGTACGCGTAGTTGACGGTGCCGTCGATGGGGTCGACGACCCAGGTCACATCGCCCGTTCCGCGCTCGGCGCCCGACTCCTCACCGAGGAAGCCGTCGTCGGGACGCTCCACCGAAAGCCGCGAGCGGATGAGGTCTTCGACCTCGCGGTCGGCCTCGGTCACGATGTCGGCGAGGGCCGATTTGGTGGCGGCGATCTCGACGCCCTCGCTCCGGCGGCGTCGGGCCAGTTCGCCGGCCTCCCGCGCGATGTCGATTGCGAGCTCTGCGAGTTGCGTTCCGAGGGCCATGGCTCCACGCTAGCGGCCGGTCCGGGCCGGGCCGCGGGGAACTCTCCCCAGCGCCTGGCCCAGGGCGCGGCATCCGTCCCCCGCCCGGCTAGCGTGGAGGGATGGCCAACGACGCCCGCACACGCACACACGACGTCATCATCGTCGGAGGGGGTCACAACGGGCTCGTCGCCGGCGCCTACCTCGCACGTGCAGGTCACTCGGTCGTCGTCCTCGAGCGGCTCGATCACGTCGGCGGCGCTGCGGTCTCGGAGCGTCCGTGGGCCGGCGTCGACGCGCGCCTCTCGCGCTACTCGTACCTGGTGAGCCTTCTGCCCCGGCAGATCATCGACGACCTGGGCCTGCAGATCGCGTTGAAGCGGCGGCGCTACTCGTCGTACACCCCCGATCCGGCCGACCCGTCGCGCGGCATCCTGATCGATACAGCGGATGCCGCCGCCACGGCCGCCTCGTTCGCGCGGGTCACCGGCGGCCCGACCGAGGCGCGACGGTTCTCGGCGTTCTACGACCGCATCGCACCGGTCGCCCGGCACCTCTTCCCGACGGTGACCGACCCGCTTCCGCGCGCGGCAGCGGTCCGGCGGCTGCTCGGCGACGACGCGCTGTGGGACGACCTCGTCGAACGCCCGCTCGGATCGGTCCTTCGCGCGTCGCTCGACAGCGACATCGCTCAGGGGATCGCCCTCACCGACGGGCTCATCGGGACCTTCTCGCACGCGGACGACGAGACCCTCCGTCAGAACCGCTGCTTCCTGTACCACGTCATCGGCGGCGGGACCGGTGACTGGGACGTCCCAGTCGGGGGCATGGGCCGTGTGAGCGCCGAGCTCGAACGCGCGGCCCGCTCGGCGGGTGCCGAGCTGCGCACCGGCGTCGAGGTCACAGCGGTGCATCCGGATGGCGAGGTCGAGGTCGCCGCATCGGGCGGAGCGGTCGAGACCCTCCGCGGGCGGGTGGTGCTCAGCGGAGTCGGGCCTTCGGTGCTCGGTCGCCTGCTGGGCGGTGCCGCCGCGGATGCGAAGCGACCAGAGGGCGCCCAGGTGAAGGTGAACATGCTGCTGCGCCGCCTGCCGCGGCTGCGCGACACGACGGTGGCGCCGGAGGCGGCCTTCGCCGGGACGTTCCACATCAACGAGACGATGACGCAGCTCGACGCCGCGTACCGCCGCGCGTCGGGAGGCGGGATCCCCGAGCCCCTGCCCGCGGAGATCTACTGCCACTCGCTCACCGACCCGTCCATCCTGGGTCCCGAGCTGCGGGAATCGGGCGCGCAGACCCTCACGCTGTTCGGGCTGCAGGTGCCGCACCGCCTGGTCGAAGGAGCGGATCCGGATGCCGCGCGCCGCGCGCTGCTCGAGGCCGCACAGCGCTCACTCGATTCGGTGCTGGCCGAGCCGATCGCCGACGTCGTGCACGAGGCCCCGGACGGGTCGCCCTGCATCGAGGCCCGGACGACCGCCGACCTCGAGGACTCGCTCGGCATGGTCGGCGGCGACATCTTCCACGGACTGCTCTCGTGGCCGTGGGCCGGCGACGAGGAGCAGCTCGACTCTCCCGCGCAGCGCTGGGGTGTGGCGACCGACCACGAGCGCATCCTGCTGTGCGGCTCCGGAGCGCGGCGCGGCGGCGCGGTGAGCGGGATCGGCGGTCACAACGCGGCGATGGCCGCGGCGGAGATGCTCCGGGGCTGAGGCGCGTGGGTCACGGGCGCGGCGGCAGCGGGGGCGGCGGCGGGTAGCCGTCGTAGCCGCTCGGCGGCGGGGCGTGAGTCGCCTGCGGGGCCGCGTGCGGGTCGGACCCAGGGGTGGCGACCCGGCCCTGCACGGATGCGCCGAAGACGTGCGCGCCCGGAGTGGGATACCCGGTGTAGTACGCGTTCCAGTCGGGCGACCCGTCGGGAAGCATCGGCAGCGGCGTGACGCCGTCGACGTAGTTCGGCCACGGGAGGAGCTCCTGCTGAGCTCCGGCGGGCACGGCATCAGCCGACGAGGCCGGCGCCGATCCGTACGCGGGGTAGACTGCGGCGCGCGGTCGCTTCGGAGCGAAGAGGACGTTGACGAGCGGGATCAGCGCCGTTCCGACTGCTGCCAGGATGGCGACCGCGACGACGACGCGCCAGTAGATGTCGGGGAACCAGAGGTACTCGTTCAGCATGAGCGGCAGGACGAGCAGGACCACCAGCGCCACCACCAGGACGATCGTGATGATCGCGACCGTGCGCGTGAACGGGGTGTCGTAGCGCTGCAGCGCCTTCATGTAGAGGCGGACGTGCAGCAGCGCGAGCTGCAGGATCAGCACGATGAACAGGAACTGGACGAACCGCGTGAACCCGTCCCACGCATAGCGCTCGGGCATCCAGATCAGCACGGCGCCGATGAGGAGCGTCAGGATCCACGTGCCCATGCTCGCGAGCGCGAACCAGGCCGGACGGCGCGGCGCGAGATGCGCGTCGAGGATCGTCACGCCCGCGAAGCCGACCAGCAGCAGGATCGTGAGGAACGCCTTGCCGACGATGTCGCTCTGGTCGCCGACGAGCACCCACACCACGCAGACGATCGCCGAAGCGATGAGCGCGCCGATGGCGACCCAGATCGCCGCCCGGAGGAGCGACGAGATCGGAGCGTCCGCCGGCTGCGGATGAGCCGCGGCCGGGTGGTCGGGAACGGTCATGGCGGTCCTCTCTGTCGCGGAGTGATCCCCCGCACGCCCATCCTGGCACGCACCGTCCGCGCGTCGTGAGGCTTCCGCGCGGTGTCGCGCCGACGCGTCCGCCGAAGGATGTGGGGAGGAGCGGATGCCTCACCCGAGCGCGCGGCCGAGGCCCTCGACGACCTCCGCGCCCGGCAGCGCCAGCAGCGCGCTCCCCGGCAGGAAGAGCTTGCTGCCGCGCACACCGCCGCCGATCACGACCTCCGATGCCTCCGCGACGGCGGCGTCGACCAGGATGGGCCAGTCCGCGGGCAGGCCGAGAGGTGTGATCCCGCCGTACTCCATCCCGGTGAGCGCGACGGCCTCGTCCATCGGCGCGAAGGACGCCGAACGCACGTCCAGTCGCCGGCGCACGGCGCCGTTCACGTCGGCCCTCGTCGTGGCGAGCACCATGCACGCGGCGAACCGCACGTCTCCTCCGCGCTTCCCCTTCACCACGACGCAGTTCGCCGAGGCATCCGGCGCCACGCCGTATCGCTCGCAGAACGCGGCCGTGTCCGCCAGAGCGGGGTCGATCGCCGCGACGCCGATCGTTGCCGCGACGCCAGGAGCCAGGAGACGCAGAGCCTCGGCGACCGGAGCGGCGAGCAGTTCCGGATGATGCGCCGCAGGCTGTGCCGTCAGTGATCCGGTCGCGCTCCACACCATGCGCCCAGGCTAGCGAAACGAGACAAGTGCCCCGCGAGAACGACCGAGGGGCCCCGCTTCGCGGAGCCCCTCGGTCGTTCTGTGGGTTGTTCAGGTTTGCTCCTGACGCCCGGAATCACGCCGAAGTATTTGGCCGGCTACACCATCATCGAAACCGGCACCAGCTCCTACCGGCTCAACCACACACGCCACACCGCCGGAACCCTCAGTTAGGCGCTGCGGAGGCGACGACACAGCAGCAGCGCCGTCTCGGCCCCCGCGCCAGCGCCGAGGCCGACGCACAGGGCCGTGAGCCACAAGAACAGAAGGTGGAACACCGCACCCGTCACAAGCGTCACGACGCCCGCGACCACCGCTGCGAACACGATTCTCCAGTGCATCGGTATCGGCAGAAGGATCAGCAGCGCGGCGCACAGACCCGCGACTGCTCCGATCCCCGCACCCACGAACAGCGCAAAGAGCAGGAACGCGTCGATACCGTCGAGGAACGCCGGGACGACGGCCACGGCGAGCAGCCCACCCAGGAGCGCGCCGAGGAACGCTCCCAGGCACACGCAGGCCGTGGTGGCCCTCGACGCGGTCACAGTCGTGCCGCCGCGAGCTTCCGCGCGAAGTCTGCCCATTTGTTGATCGCTCCCAATCGGTAGGCGGAGTGTTGAGCCAGAAGTTCCCGATCTTCGCTGTCACGTGTAGAGCCTTGTCGCTGCGGAAACTGAACGTGATCGAAGATCCGAGGCCGTCCACGTGGTTCTTGGTCGCGAGGAAAGAGTACTGGTACAGAGTCGTACCGACGCTGGCAACTCCTCCCATCTGACACTGCATGTTGAAGGCCAGGAACCGCAGTGGGAGGATCTGCCCCTTGGTCGGGAACGCGCGCGGGGCGCCGTCGACCGGGAAGAAGCAGTTGAAGCAGAGCTTGAGCAGCGACTTCACGTACGCCGGCGTCTTGTTGGTCGCGAACTTATACGAGTATGTCCAGAACGGGTCCGCGATCACTGGAAAGACCGTGTCCTGGGCGAAGTTGAGATGCTGGGTCAGCGTGCCGCCTTCCCAGGTGTACGACGTCGGCACCGCATTTCCCTCGGCATCCAGCGCCCACGGCGCGTGGAGAACCCCATAGACCTGGGTGGCGTCCTCCAGGAAGTAAAGCTCGCCGACCTGAACGAGCTCGGCGCTGACGGGCACGTCGACTGTGTACTCGTAGGTCGAGGGCCCGGAGGAATCCAGGGTCGCGGTCAGGACACGCACCCCGGCGTCGGTCGGTTGCACGTACGCTTCGCTGGAAGCGTCGTCGGTCGTGATCTCGGTCAGTCCCGCACGGGTCTCCCCCTCGACTCCGTCAGCGAAGTCGATGGAGAAATTGGGTACATCAATCACGTCCGCAGGCACGGGCGCGCCCTCGGCGGTCGCGTCCTCGAGGGTGACCGGCGTGACATCCACGCCAGATTCGCCCTCCGCCAGGTCGGGGGCCGCCTGGGTGTTGGTTTCGTCGGTGATGTCGGGGGCAACGCTCTCCAGGATCTCTTCGAACGATCCCGACGGCGCGCCGTCTTCCGCGGCCTGCGCAGGAGCCGCCATGAGCAGCGACGCCACCATCGCGACGACGACACCGACCCCTGCTCGTCGTGCCCTGACACTTCTCGACATGGTCCTCATGCGTTGCCCTTCATTGGATGCAGTCGTTCTACAAGACGGCCATCCCCACGAATCGTGACGGCGCCATCTGTCCCCTCTTTGGGGGACAACGAGCGTCCGCCGGCCAGCGAAGGACGCAGCGGGTGGTCCTCGATCAGGCCGTCATCCCGGTCCTGAATCAAGTTGACAAGGCCATACGCGGCTCGCCGCGACAAACACCCGCAAGAAGGAAGGCGCCAGCCTGCCCTCTTGCGGGCATTCGGCGTTCGTGGGTTGGGTTTGTGTGCGCTGGCCGACGTGGAGAGAGGCTGTTCGGACGTGAACAACAAGGAAAGCCCCCGGGAGACCCGGGGGCTTTCGTTGTGCGGGTGCGTTTCCTGGATTGTTTCTGGACCAAGTACGAACAAGCCTCTGTGGCGAGTGAGGGACTCCGGGGCTTCGCTTCGCTCGCTCCTCCCCGAATCCCGCAGCGTCCGAGAGAACGACCGAGGGGCCCCGCTTCGCGGAGCCCCTCGGTCGTTCTGTGGCGAGTGAGGGATTCGAACCCCCGAATGCTGAGCAGTCTGATTTACAGTCAGATCCCTTTGGCCGCTTGGGTAACTCGCCAGACGCACCCGTCCGACTTTTCCAGACGACCGGAGGCGCGATTCACCATCTTACGCTGTCTCGACCGGTGCTCGAAATCGAGTTCTGGCCGCCCGGGCTCAGGTGCCCATCCGGTCGAGATCGAGGTCTTCCAGCGCACTCGGCGTGCGCAGCAGGGCCCCCTCGAACCGGCAGGTCGCGGCCGCAGCATCCATCGCCGCGCCCAGCGCTTCGCCCCACTCGTCGTCACCCGCAGGCTCACGGTCGAGCAGGGCCTCGACGGTCGCGGCGAACGCGGCATCGCCCGCGCCCATGGTGTCGACGATGCGTCCCCGGAGGTTCGAGACGGGCCGGGTGACCACGACGTCTCCGGCCTCGATCGTGGCGCCGGCGGCGCCCTCGGTCGCCAGCACCACGGCGACGCCGAGGTCGACGAGACGCGCGCGGAGCGAGTCGAGCGGCTCGTCGTAGAGCAGCGCGGCGTCGTCTTCGCCCACCTTCACGAGCGCGGCGCCGGTGGCGAGCTCCTGGAAGCCGCGCACGAACGCGGCCTTGTCGCGCAGCATCCCTGTCCGGGGATTCGGGTCGATCGCGACGGGCACCCGGGCCGCGCGCACCGCCTCGGCGAGCTCGGCAGCCTGCTCGGCGTCGTCGAACGCGAAGCAGCTGACCACGACCATCGCGGCATCCGCGATCGCGGCCCGCTCCGCGTCGCCGAAGCGGATACGACGCTGCTGCGATGCGTCGTTGAAGTCGTACGTCGGCTCGCCGCCGCCCGTGCGCGTGCTCACCGCGCGGGCGCTGCCCAGCAGCGAAGGCGTCGCGATCAGCTCGACGCCGAAGTCGGCGAGGTAGGAGCGGATGTTCGCGCCGGCCGAGTCGTCGCCGATCATCGCGAGCAGCGTCGACGGAACGCCGAGCCGCGACAGGCCGACGGCGACGTTGAGGGCCGCTCCTCCGACGAACTCGCGCACCCCGTTGTCGTCGCGGAGCTCATCGATCAGGGCGTCCCCGACGACGACCACCCGCCTGACGCTCATCGGCGGATCCCCGCTGTCTCGGCGACGCGCTCGACGAACTGCTCGGTGCGGCGGCGCGTGCCGTCGATGCGCAGGTCGACACTCGCCCGCACCTCGCTCGGCGCGAGCGGCAGTGCGAGGCGGACGTTCTCGTGGCAGGACAGGTCGGTGCAGATGTAGGTGCCGACGCTGTCGCCGTGCTCTCCGGCGCTCCCCGCCTTGCGGGCGGTGAACAGTGACACCTGATCCGCCGGCTGCATCGTGTGGCACAGGTTGCACATCGCCGAGCGGGCACTCGACGTGCCGTCGGCGGCACGCAGCACGACGCCCCGCGGCTCACCGTCGACCTCGGCGATCACGTACCCGCGACCGCGCGTGCGCGGGTCGCGCCATGCGAAGAAGTCGAGGTGATCCCAGTCGGCGAGCAGGAAATCGGTCGGCAGGGCGACCAGTCTCAGCTCTTCGGGTGAGGCGTTCACGAAGGTCGAACGCACGTCATCTTCGGTCAGTGGGCGCATGGCACCTCCTCGCGACCCCAGTCTACGAACGACGGATGCCGGCGCCACCCCGCTTTCGTCCGGGCCGGAGGGCCGGGGGCCGGAGGGCCGGGGCGGGGCGGCCGGCTCAGGCAGAGGCGGCGGGCTCGGCAGCCTCGATGTCCTCCGGCTCGTCGGTCGCCGGGCCGCGCTCGCGGATGAGGAACCCGAAGCCGAAGGCGATGAAGAACATGAGCACGCCGTAGACGGCGGCGGGCAGGCTGAGCTCGACCGAGCCCAGCACGGTCTGCGCGATCACGATGGCGAGCGTCGCGTTGTGGATGCCGATCTCGAACGAGGCGGCGATGGCCTGACGCTTGCCGACCTTGAGCAGGCGCGGCACCAGGTAGCCGACCGTGAGGCTGATCAGGCAGAACACGATCGTGATGAGCGCGAGGCGCGCGAAGTTCTCGACCAGCAGTTCCCAGTTCGACGCCACGGCGCCCGCGATCACGACGACCAGGATGATGACCGACGCGATGCGCACGGGCTTGTCCATCGCCTTGGCGAACGCCGGCCAGAAGCGACGCACGACCATGCCGATCGCGACGGGCACGAGCACGATCGCGAAGACCTCCAGCACCTTCGACCACTGCATGCCCAGCTGGCTGTCGAAGGGGTCGAAGTAGATGATCGCGAAGTTCGTGATGAGGGGCAGCGTCACGACCGAGATCACGGAGTTCACGGCGGTGAGCGAGATGTTCAGGGCGACGTCGCCGCGGAACAGGTGGCTGTACAGATTCGCGGTCGTGCCGCCCGGAGAGGCGGCGAGCATCATCATGCCGACGGCCAGCACCGGGGGCAGCTGGAACGCCAGGACCAGCCCGAAGCAGATCGCGGGCAGCAGGACCAGCTGGCACAGCAGTGCGACGATCACCGCCTTCGGCTGCTTCAGCACCCGGGCGAAGTCTCTGAGGGTGAGGCTCAGGCCGAGGCCGAACATGATGATGCCGAGGGCCACGGGCAGGCCGATGGTGGTCAACGCTGACATGGCACTCAGTGTGCCGGATGCCGCGACCCCGTGTCACGCACCTGTGGAAACGCCGCTCGTCACCAGCCCAGGCGCGCGGCGACCGCATCGGCCGCCCGGCTCGGGAAGTCGCTCCATCCCGGCTCGAGGATCTCGCGCGTCAGGGCGAAGATCGCACGGGCCGCATCCTCGGCCGGCCGGGCCGAGGCATCCGCGATCCGCCCCGCCCACTCGGGGAAGTCGCGCTCGAACCGGCGCATCGGGTCGATGGTGTCGCGCAGCGACGTCGAGACGTCGGCGAATCTGCCCCGGATCGCCCGCACGAGCTGCTGCACCGCCCACTGCCGGATGAACAGCCCGCCGTTCAGCACCTCGCCGCGACGCACGCGTCCCACGCCGATGAGGAGCTTCACCAGCACGAGCCGCGTGTCGTTCATGGGATCGAACCGGTCCCCCGCCGCCGCACGCTCCCGCGATTCCGCAATGAGCCTGGCCGTCGTGCCCTCCGCGTCGTCGACGACCACGGTGGCGTCGCCGGCGAGCGCACCCGCGAGCTCCGCGGCATCCGAGTAGGCGAACTCGAACACGTGCCCGTCGTCGTAAACCGCCGCGAATCCGATCTCCCCCTCACGCGCGGTGAGCACGACGCGCTCGGGATCGGGGAGCCACGAGAGGTCCGGCCTCAGCCGGGACCCTCGGCCGTGCTCGGTGATCGCGAAGAAGTCGTGGTCCGACCACTCGTCGCGGCGAGCGGATGCCTCGTCCGACGCCGAGCCGAGCAGCACGAGCCCGATCAGCCCGTCGGTGCGGCGCACGCCGTCGGCGAGCGCGGCGCTGAGCTCGTCGAAGCGCTCCGGCGACGTCACTGCGCCTTGACCTCGTCGGCGGGCGTCGACTCGTCGCCACTGACGACGCCGCGCGAGACCTCGGCGGGTTCGACGTCGGTGACGGGGCCGGCGACCGGCACACCCACCCCGGGGAGCGCCCACACCGCGAACGCCGGACCCTCCGCCGACAGCACGACCGCACCGTCGTCGGCGACGGCGAGGGTCGCATCGCCGAAGAGCGCACGGGCCGATGCCGCGCCCGGCAGCACGACGGCGTCGAGCGCGGCATCCGCATCGCCACGCGTCGCGAGCACCAGCAGTGTCTCGTCGGCCGACTCGCGCACGAACACGACCGTCTCATCGTCGACGTGGATCCAGCGGAACCCTCCCGTGTGCAGCACGGGGTGGGCGTTGCGCAGGCCGATCAGGTCGCGGTACAGCGCGAGGCGCTCCGCGACCGCGGGCTCGCCCTCGGTTCCCCACGGCATGGGGGTGCGGCTCAGCTCGCCGTCGGCGCCGGTCAGGCCGAACTCGTCGCCGGCGAACACGACCGGCAGGCCCGGCATCGTCATCGACAGGCCGATCGCGACCGGAACGGCTCCGGGCGCGGCATTCGTCGCGAAGCGGGCGGTGTCGTGCGTGTCGAGGGGCTGCATGTTGCCCAGCCGCACGCGCCACGGGATGCCGGCGGTGAAGCGCGTGACGGCGTCGGCGAACTCGCGCGCGGTGTAGCGCGGGATGCCGCCGATCGGCTGCCCGAAGAACCACGACTCGGTCAGCTCCCGGCCGTCCGCGTCGAGGTAGGGCACGCCGGTCGGCTCGCTGAGCCACCCCCACAGCGGGCGCGTGAACGACGGATAGGTCATCGCACCGTGCCAGCCGTCGCCCTGAAGGTCGCTCGCCGCGTCGTTCGTCGACTCGCCGAGCAGGATCGTGTCGGGGTTGATCTCGAGCATCGTCTCGCGCAGCAGCTGCCGCACCTCGTCGTTGAGGTCGACGGTGCCGAGGCGGCCGGTCATGTTCGCGACGTCGATGCGCCAGCCGTCCGCGCTGTACGGCGGATTGAGCCACTTCGCGACGACCGAGTCCTCACCCGAGACGAACCGGCGGCGCAGCTCGTCCGACGACCAGTCGAACTTCGGCAGGCTCGCGTAGCCCAGCCACGACACGTACTGCGTGTTCGCGTCGTCCGTGAAGTAGTAGAAGTCCTCCTCGGGCGCGCCTGGATGACCCAGCGCCGCCCGGAACCATTCGTGGCTGTCACCCGAGTGATTGCTGGTGAGATCGCCGATGACCCGGATGCCGCGCGCATGCGCGGCCTCGACGAGCCGCACGTACGCCTCGTCGCCGCCGAGCAGCGGGTCGATGCGGTCGAAGCTCCCGGCGTCGTAGCGGTGGTTGGACTCCGCCGGGAACACCGGGGTCAGGTAGAGCAGCGTCACCCCGAGCGACACGAGGTGGTCGAGCTTCTCGACGATGCCCGGCAGGTCGCCGCCGTAGAACTGCTGCGAGCGCGCAGGCATCACGGCGTCGACGGGGTCGGACCACTCCGCGGGGATCGCCCACTCCGGCGTCGGGTGGGCGTCGGCCTGCGCCGATCGCGCGAACCGATCGGGGAACACCTGGTACATCACCGACTCGTTCAGCCACGCCGGCGGTGCCGGGTAGGCGACCAGCGCGAAGTCCTCCGCATCCAGCGTCTCGATGCGGTGCAGGCCCGTCTGATTCAGCCACTCGACGCGCCCGTCGGCGTGCTGCAGCATCCAGCGGTAGCCGTGCCGCGGGTTGCGCACCGTCACCGGTGCCTCCCACCACTCCCAGCCGCCGCTCTCGCCGAGCAGGACCGCATCCGTCCACTCCGGCTCATGGTCGGGGTTCGAGCGCGTGCGGATCGACGTGACCGGCCCGTAGCCGACCGGCACGCGCAGGCGCACCGCGACGACGTCGCCGAGCGCGGGCGCGGGGTCCGACACGTACAGCGCGGAGCCGTCGTGGTGGGGAGCGAGGGTCATGACATGCCTTTCGAACGGTCGGCAGCGCGCGCCGCCGGATGCGACGTGGTTGCACGGCCGAAGCCATGACAGAGCCCTTGAGTTATGGATTCAGGATGCCGCGGCCCGCGGCATCCGTCTACTTGACGCTGCCGGCGATCAGGCCGCCGGCGATGTACCGCTGGAGCAGGAGGAAGAGGATCATGACGGGCAGCGCGGCGAGCACTGCACCGGCCGCGAAGATGCCCCAGTTCTGCGACTGGAAGCCCGAGATCAGCTGGTAGAGGCCGATCGCGAGGGTCTGGTCGCGGGGGTCCGTCAGCAGCACGCTCGCGATGGCGAACTCGCCGATGAATCCGATGAAGCTCAACAGACCGATGACCGCGAGGATCGGCGTGACCAGCGGCAGCATGATCGTGAAGAACACGCGCGCGTGCCCGGCGCCGTCGATCTTGGCCGCCTCGTCGATGGCCGTGGGGATGGTGTTGAAGAACCCGTACATCAGGAAGATGTTCACGCCGAGGGCGCCACCGAGGTAGACCATGATCAAGCCGGCGTGCGTGCCGAGGCCGACCGCGGGGAAGACGTCGGTGATCCAGATCATCGTGAGGAAGATCGCCACGATCATGAGCAGCTGGGGGAACATCTGCAGGATCAGCAGACCCAGGAGTCCGGTGCGACGGCCCTTGAAGCGCATGCGCGAGAACGCGTAGGCGCCCATGGCGCACAGCAGCACGGTCGCGAGGCTGGACACGACCGAGATGACGAGCGCGTTCCAGTACCACGTGACGTAGATGCCGCCGTCGCGCGTCAGAATCTCGGTGTAGTTGTCGAGGGAGAACTGACGGAACAGCTGATTCGAGCCGGTCAGCGTGCCGATCGGGTTGAGCGAGGCCGAGAGCACGTAGGCGAGCGGCAGCAGCGCGAAGATGATCGCGGCGATGCCGACGAGGTGTCGCCACCCCTTGTCGACGAACCACCTGCCGAACGGCTGGCGCTTCTGGCCCGGAACGTGCTTGGGCGGCTTCGCGGCGAACTCCGAGATGCCGGCCATGGTGGTCACGCCGTCGGCGCGGCCCAGACGGTTCTCGAGGAGCTGGTCCTCTTTGATCTGGCGATCGATGGAGTCGGACATCAGTGCAGATCCTCCAGTGCCTTCGTCTGTCGGAACGAGATCGCGGCGATGATCGCGACGATGATGAAGATGAGGATCGACAGGGCGCTCGCGAGGCCGTAGTCGCGGCCGCCGCCGCTGCCGAACGCGATCTTGTAGACCATCGTGATCATGATGTCGGTCGCGCCGACGGGCAGCGTCGTGTCGGGGAACCTCGGGTTTCCGCCGGTGAGCATGAAGATCACGGCGAAGTTGTTGAAGTTGAACGCGAACGTGGCGATCAGCAGCGGGACGACAGCCACGAACAGCAGCGGGAGCTTGATGGAGCGGAAGATGCGCCACGCGCCTGCGCCGTCCATCTTCGCCGCCTCGATCACGTCGTCGGGGAGGGACTGCAGCGCGCCCGTGCACACGAGGAACATGTACGCGTAGCCGAGCCACATGTTGACCAGCAGCACGCTCAATCGCGCCAGCCACGGATCACTCAGCCACGGGATGTTCGCGCCGCCGAAGAGCACTTCGTTGATGAAGCCGAACTCCTGGTTCAGCATGCCCGCCCACACCAGACCCGTCAGGTAGGTCGGGAAGGCATACGGCAGGATCACGAGGATGCGGTAGATCTTCTTGCCGCGGAGCGTCGGGTGGTTGAAGACGATCGCAAGGAAGAGTCCCAGCGCGAAGCAGAGCAGCGTCGAGAAGAAGGCGAATGCGAACGTCCAGATCGTGACGCGGATGAGCGGGTCGCGGATCTGCTCGTTGGTGAACGCGAACGCGTAGTTGTCGAAGCCGATGACGACACGCCACCCGGGCGTCAGGGTGTCGCCGTCCTCGGCGCGGAAGTTGCCCTCGCCGTCGTCGACGTAGGTGGCGCCGGTCGCGGTGTCGGTGAACGTGTCAGCGGCCTCGTCGTACTCCAGGGTGGACGTGAAGACGAAAGCAGTGGTGCCGTCGGGGGTGCGGAGCGTGCCGTCGTTGATGTCGTCGGACACCTGCACGTTGAGCGCGAGCACCTCGTCCTGGAAGCGGAGCACCTGGTTGAGGTTCAGCTTCTCCCAGCCGTCGGGAGCGCTCGAGGCGTCTTCCAGGGGCTGCTCATTCGTGCCGAACGCGGTGCCGCCGCCGGGCTCGGCGACGAGCATGCCGAACTGGTCCGCCTGCTTGTATACCTCGACCGCATACGTCGGCGAGTCCGGGACGCGTTCCTGCGAGGTGCGGACGATCTGCGCGATCGCATCCTCTTTGGTGCTGTTATGCGCGTCGCCGTAGTTCGTGAAGGAGATGTAGCCGGTGTACAGGATCACGAAGACCTGGAAGATGGCGAGGAAGAACAGGCCGGGCGTGAGGTACTTCCCCGGGAGCACACCGGGCTTCAGGTAGATGTAGTTGATGAGGCCGACGACGGCGACGAGGAGGACCGCGGCGATCCAGTCGCCCTTGCCGATGAGGACGTAGAGGCCGAACACGGCGAGGGCGTCGATGATGCCGAGCAGCACCACCTTGATGACGAGGGCCAGCATGCCGCCGCTCGTGAGCTTGCGCTGGGGGCCGAACTCGGGCGCTCCGCCCCGGGGCCGCTTGGGGGGCCGCTTCGAAGGCGGTGCCTCGGTCTTCACGTCAGCCATGGACGCTCCCTCTTCGCAGTGTCAGGGTCAGGGTAGAAGGAAGGGCGGGGCTCCCGGAAGAGCCCCGCCCGCAGCTCGATCGATCAGCCGTCGATGCTGGCCTGGACGTTGCCGGCGGCAGTCGTCCAGATCTCGGCGGGCTCGCCGCCCTCACCCTTGATGATCTGCAGCTCGGCGTTGCCCCAGTCGGACCACACCGAACCCATCTCGGGGATGGCCGGCATCGGAGCACCGGTCTGGCCGATGGCGCCGAAAGCAGCCACGTCGGGGTCGTCAGCCGAAGCGGCCTCGTACGCCGAGATCAGTGCCGGCGGGCGACCGCCGACCTCGAACAGGCTCAGCTGGGCATCTTCGGTGCTGAGGTAGTTGACGATGTAGTTCGTCGCCGCGAGCGCGTTGGTGGACTTGCTCGAGAGGAAGAACGCGTTGACACCGACGAAGGGCTTGGCCTCTTCGCCACCGGCGCTCGGAAGCGGGTCGATGGCGTAGTTGATGCCGCCCTCGGCGATCGCGGGGATGTTCCACGGGCCGGTCAGGTAGTAGGGCGACTGGCCGGCGATGAAGAACTCACGCGCCTTGTCGCCGTCGATGTTGGCGTTGAAGACGCCCGTGCCCGCGGCACCCTGGGTGCCGAGCCACGTCGCGAACTCCTGGCCCGCCTCGTCGCCGAGCACGAGCTGCGACGAGTCGTAGCTGCCGTCGGCGTTCTGGGCGAAGACCTGCGAGCCGAACGACGTCTGGAACGGGTACAGGTGGTACGGGTCGCCCTGCTCGGGCGAGAGGCCCACGAGGAACGGGTACTCGGTGTTCGCGGCCTGGCCGTTGGCGATGACCTCGTCGTAGGTCTCAGCCGGCTCCGCGACGAGGTCGACGTTGCGGACGAGGGCCACGTTCTCGACCGAGTACGGGACGCCGTAGACCTTGCCGTCGTAGGTGACGGCGGCGAGGGATGCCTCGCTGAAGCCCTCGGCGACATCGCCGAGCTCGAGCGGAGCGACCACGCCGGCGGCGTAGTACGCGCCGAGCTTGTCGTGGGGGCTGACGATCACGTCGGGGCCCTTGCCGGTGGGGACCTGGCTGATGAAGTCCTGGTCGACCGTGGCGAAGTCCTTCGTCACGAGCTTGACCTCGATGCCGGTCTCTTCCGTGAACTGCTCCGAGATCGGCTCGAGCGCGGGCTTGCGCTCGATGTCGACCCAGACGGTGATGGGGGTCGTGTCAGCGTTGTCGCCGCCGTTGTCGCCGCCGTTGTCTCCGCTGCCGCTTGCGCAGCCGGAGAGAACGAGCGCGCCGCCGGCGATGAACGCGCTGATCGCGAGCGCGCTCTTCTTGTTCACCTTCATCGGTGTGTGCCTCTCTAAATGCTGTCGGGAGATGTCCGGCCGGGGCCGGCGCCAAGCACCGTCGAAGGCCGTTCTTCCGCTCGCAGAAACTGCAAGCGCTTACATTGTTACCACGATCGGCCGGAAACGCAACCTGTGATTGAAGCGATCGATACGACTTCGTGACTTCCGGATATCGCGGATCGACCGCGAAATCTCGGAATCTGCAAGCGCTTCCAAGTCGGTTCCCGCCTTCGCTGCGCCGGAGGCGCCCGGATAGACTGCCCGCTATGGCCGATTCTTCGTTCGACATCGTCAGCAAGGTTGATCACCAGGAGGCGGAGAACGCCCTCAATCAGGCGCGCAAGGAGATCGAGCAGCGCTACGACTTCAAGGGCACGGGCGCTTCGGTCGAGTGGAGCGGCGAATCCGTTCTCATCAAGGCGAGCACCGAAGAGCGCGCGAAGGCCGTTCTCGACGTCTTCCAGTCGAAGCTGATCAAGCGCGGCATCTCGCTCAAGAGCCTCGAGTCGGGCGAGCCGTTCGCGAGCGGCAAGGAATTCCGGATCGTCTCGACGATCAAGGACGGCATCTCGTCCGAGAACGCCAAGAAGATCTCGAAGATCATCCGCGACGAGGGCCCCAAGTCGGTCAAGTCGCAGATCCAGGGCGACGAGCTGCGCGTGCAGTCCAAAAGCCGCGACGACCTCCAGGAGGTCCAGCGCCTGCTCAAGGCTGCCGACCTCGACGTCGACCTCCAGTTCGTCAACTACCGCTGACCCGGGTCCCTCGCCCGGCGTTGTGCGCCGGCGCTACTCCGCATCGCGCAGGTGCGCTCCGGCGCCGACCGCGTACGCCTCGCGCAGCCAGCCGATGAACTCGTCGTCGATGTCGGCCGAGGTCGTGAGCCGGAAATGGTGCACGAACAGTCGCTTCGTGTACGGCGAGACGGTGGTGATGCGCGGGTCGCTCACTTCCCGCTGCAGATCGAGGTACCCGCGGACGCCGTGCCTGTCGGGACGCACACCCGCGAAGCCGCGCCGCTCGCCCTTCAACGTGATCGAGGACTTGCTGACCGCGTAGGTGAACGGGCCGATGCGCTCCACGGCCGCGATGACCTGCCGGTAGAGCTCGACCGCGAACTCGGGCTGACCGTCGACATGACGCTCGATCGTCCACTCGGCATCGTCGCTGTGCTCTGCCATCGGCCCACCGTGCCGCACGCATCGACGACCGCGCAAGAGCGGCGTGTGTCAGACGCGCGCCCGGTGAGTGCGCGGGAAGAGCAGGACCGCCAGCCCGAGCGCGACGGCGAGGCCGGTGAACTGGGCAGCGATGAACGTGAGGGCCGAGGCGGGCGCGATGCCGGCGAAGGTGTCGGTGAAGATGCGGCCGACGGTCACCGCAGGGTTGGCGAACGACGTGGAGCTGGTGAACCAATAGGCCGCACCGATGTACGCGCCCACAGCGACGGCGATCACGGGGACGCTGCGGCCGGCGCGCGTCAGTCCGATGATCAGGAGGACCAGTCCGGCGGTTGCAACGATCTCCGCGAGGAACGTGGCGGGTGTCGCTCGCTCGGTCGTCGAGATGGCGGTCCCGGTGCCGAACATGGCATTCGCGAGCACCGCCCCGCCGATCGCGCCCGCGACCTGCGCGCCGGCATAGGCGGCCAGGTAAATCTGGGAAAGACCGGTCCGGTCTCGTCGACCCAGTACGACGTCGGCCAGCGAGACGACGGGGTTGAAGTGCGCCTCGGACACCGGCGCGAAGAGCAGGATCAGCACCCCCAGTTCGAGGGCCGTGGCGAAGGCGTTCTCGAGCAGCTGCAGCCCCGCGTCGGTCGACAGTCGTTGCGCGGCGATCCCGGAGCCGACGACGACGGCCACGAGAAGGGCCGTCCCGAGGAACTCTGCGAGCGCTCGTCGCCACAGCGGCGTCTGCGACAGCGCAGGCCTGTCGACGGTCACCGGCCGGCGATCGCTCTCACGACCGCCCCGCCGACGGGGCGAGCTCATCGATGAGCACCTCGACGCGAGCACGGATCTCGTCACGGATGCGACGTACCGTGTCGGCATCCTGCCCGGCCGGATCGTCGAGCTGCCAGTCCTCGTACCGCTTGCCGGGGAAGATCGGGCATGCGTCGCCGCAGCCCATGGTGATCACGACGTCCGATTCCCGCACCGCGTCGACGGTGAGCAGCTTCGGGGAGTTGCCGGCGATGTCGATGCCCTCCTCGGCCATCGCCCCCACGGCGAGGGAGTTGATCCGGTCCTTCGGCTCGGATCCTGCGGACAGCACATCGATACGGTCGCCGGCGAGTGCTTCGAGATACCCGGCGGCCATCTGCGAGCGCCCGGCGTTGTGGACGCAGACGAAAAGGACGGTGGGCTTGTCGGTCACGTCGACCTCGCTTTCTCTCGAAGAAAGCATAGACGCTCATCTATCAATCAAGAAGTCGCGACAGTCGACGGAGGGAAGAGCTCGCCGAGCAGAGTACGCACGCGTCCGTCGATGTCATCGCGGATGCGACGGACGGTCGCCAGCGGCTGATCCACGGGGTCCTGCAGATCCCAATCGAGGTAGCGCCTCCCCGGGTAGATGGGGCACGCATCGCCGCAGCCCATGGTGACGACCACATCGGCCGCCCGGACGGCGTCGTCGGTCAGCGGCTTCGGGAACTCGCCGCCGACCAACACGCCGATCTCATCGAGAGCCGCCACGATCGCCGGGCGGACGTCGACCGTCGGGGCCGAGCCGGCGGTGCGAACGATCACACGATCGCCTGCCAGCTGCCTCAGGATGCCCGCCGCGAGCTGAGACCGCCCCGCGTTCTGGACGCACACGAACAGCACCGTCGGCACAGCGGGGTCGGGATGCGCGGACCGCTCCAGATCGTCGAGACGAGAAGCGGCGAACGCTGCGGCCCGGGACGCCAGCAGCGGACCGGCGCCGCGCTCGGCGAGGAGTTCGCGGCTCTCGAGGACGTGCCGGGCGACCGTCTCGCGGCCGAACGTGCCCGCGAAGCGTGCCGTGAGAGCGTCGATGATCCGCTCCCAGTCCGACTCCGCGGCCGACCCGGATGCCGTTCCGAGCAGCGCCGCGACACGCGCCTGCTGGTCGGGGTGCAGGGAGTACCAGACGCGGCGACCCTCTCGCTCGCGGACGACGACCCCTTCGGAGTGGAGGACCGACATGTGATGGCTGACCGTCGGCTGCCGGAGGCCCAGCTGCTCCGCAAGCTTTCCCACCAGCGCCCGCCCGTCGACTGATGCCCCGATGAGCTGCAGGATCCGCGTGCGCGTGGGGTCTGCGAGCGCGGGCAGACCGGTGCTCCCCTCGTGCGAAGCCATAGATCAGAGTCTATGTCTTGTGACACCGCGAACTCTCCGCAGGCACACGCACCGCCCTCGGTCAAGACGTTGCCGTTCCCGTCCTGATCGACTGCAGTGGCGATCATGCGGTCTGACTCTGAGGCGTATCGGGTGCTGGTCATCGGCGGCGGGAACGGAGGCCTGTCGGTGGCGGGTCGCCTGCGGCGCAGCGGGGTCACGGAGATCGCGGTGGTCGAGCCGCGCACGCAGCACGTGTTCGCTCCCCTCCAGTCCCACGTCGCCGGCGGTGTCGCCCGCGCCTCGGAGGCGGTGCGGCCCCAGGCCGACGTCACCCCACGCGGAGTCGAGTGGATCAACGACGAGGTCGTCGGCGTCGACCCCCACGCGCTCACGGTATCCCTCCGATCGGGGCGCACCGTGAGCTACGACCACCTGATCGTGACGGCCGGACTCGAGACCCGGTACGACGCCGTTCCCGGCCTGGGTGACGCGATGGACACGCCGACCGGGCTGTCGAGCTACACGTACGCCCTCGCCGCGAAGGCGTCCCCCGCTCTGCGGGATCTCCGCGGCGGAACGGTCGTCTTCGTGCAGCAGCCCGAACCCGCGTCCGCGGCGGGCGTCGCACAGAAGCCCATGTACCTCGCATGCGACTGGTGGCGCTCGCAGGGCGTTCTCGACGACATCCGCGTCGTGTTCGTGTGCCCCGAGCCCTCCGCCTTCCACATCCCCGCGATCAGCGACGAGCTTCAACGCAAACTCGACGAGTACGGCATCGAGACGCACTTCGACTCCGATCTCATCGAGGTGAGGCCCGGACGGAAGGAGGTCGTCATCGGCCGGGGTCCCGTCACGCAGACGATCGGCTACGACCTGCTGCACGCCGCGCCCCCGCAGTCGCCGCCGGACTGGATCGCGGCATCCGGTCTCTCTGACCCGGCGGATCCCCACGGGTTCGTCGACAACGACCCCGAGACGTTCCGTTCCCGCCGCTACGACACTGTCTGGGCTCTCGGCGACGCGGCCACCGTCCGCACGCTGCGCTCCGGTGGTGCGATCCGCAAGCAGGCGAAGATCCTCGCCGGGAACCTCGTCGACGCCCTCGGCGGCGCGACGCCGTCCGGCCGCTACGACGGCTACTCTGTCTGCCCGATCACCGTCAGCCGCAACACGGTCGTCTTCGCCGAGTTCGACGGCACGGGCCGGCTCGCGCCCACTGTTCCCGGCTGGAAGACGCTCTACCGCGAGCGCCGGCTCTCGTACTTCTTCGACCGGCGTGTGCTGCCCTGGGTCTACTGGCATCTCATCCTGCAAGGTCGCGCGTAGCGAGGCATCCGCTCGCCTGATCGGTGCCGTCCTCCCTGGCGCCGAGCCCGGATGCGGGTGGACAATGAGCCATGGCGGTCGACGAGCCCGTCGGCGATGCGGCCGACGAGTCGCCCTCAGCGCCGGGCGCAGCCGAGTCCGACGCCGTGCTGGCGCGCCGCGCGCAGATGCTCGCCACCGAGCACTGGGGGCTGCTGGCCGCTCGCGGCACCGCGCAGAGCGAGGTGCTCACCCGCATCACGATCTTCCTCACGCTCGTGTCGGCCGGGCTGGTCACGATCGGCCTCCTCGGACAGGCGACCGCCTTCGACGGCTGGTTCGCGGGGGCCGCCCTCGCGATCCTCGCGTTCCTCGCCCTCGTCGGCCTGATGACGCAGATGCGCGTGTTCAACGTCGCCGAGGAAGACCTCATGTACGTCGTCGCGATGAACCGCCTGCGCGGCGCGTACGTCGACCTCGATCCGCCGATCGAGCGCTACTTCCTGGCCGCGATCGCCGATGACATGGGTGGCTCGCAGCGCACGTACTCATTCCTGCGCACCCGGGGCTTCAGCCACCTGTTCGGCAGCTCGTTCATGCTCATCATCGTCGTCAACGCCTGCGTGCTCGGCCTGCTGGCCGGCAGCGTCGTCGTGGCGTCCGGCGGCGGGATCGGATGGGCCATCGCCGCGGGCGTGGCGGTGGGAGCCGCGCTCATCATCGCCTTCGCGCGGTACGGGTTCTGGACATACCGCGAGGCGTGGCGCAACCACCGGCCGCTGCGGACGACGCCCGATGCTGCCAGCGCGGCATCCGCCGTCCCGGGCCCCGGAACACGTCGTGGCCTGCGCGCCCGCTCAGGACCGTCCTGACCGGGACCGCCGGCCTCAGTCGAGCAGCACGATCTCGACCCGTCGGTTGAGCTGGCGCGCCGCGGGGTCGTCGGAGCCGTCGGGCAGAGTCTCCGCGCGCAGCGGCTCGGTCTCGCCCAGCCCTCGGGCCGCGAGGGAGTCGCTCGCGACACCGGCTTGCACGAGCAGGTCTCGGACCACCGTCGCCCGACGCTCCGACAGCTCGCGGTTGTACTCGGCTTCACCCACCTGATCGCTGTGCCCGTTGACCTGGGCTCGCGGCGATCCGAGGGCCACGAGGAGCGCCGCGACGCGCTGCAGATGCTCCTGTCCCTCCTGCTGCACGGTCGCGCTGTCGAAGCCGAACAGCACGTTGGAGTCGAGGCGGATGACCGTGCCGCAGACGGTTCCGGTCGGCTCGAGCACCTCGATGCGCGGCACGGGAGGGAACAGCGGCATGCCGTCGGCGAGCGTCTCGGCGACGACGGCGATCTCGTCGTCGGTGCCGTCGCCGAACGCCTCGCCGTCGGCGGACAGCGAGACGCGGACGCTGCCGTCGTCGTAGCCGCCCGCGCCGGACGCATCCACCCAGATCCGCGACTCGTCGTCGGTGTAGGTGCCCGAGCCGTCCGCACGCACCGTGTAGCGCCGGTCACCGCTTTCGTAGGTGCCCGACCCGTCCGACGACACCGACAGCCGCGTCTCCCCGTCGTCGTACACGCCCGAGCCGTCGGCGAGGACGGCGATGTGCACCCCCGGCGCGTCGTATACGCCCGTGCCGTCGCCCGCGACGGTGATGTCGACCGTGCCGTCGTCGTAGTTCTGCGCGCCGCTGACCGCGGATGCGCCCGCGTCGGCCGCCCCGGCATCGCCGGCCTCGGTGCAGCGTGCGTCGAGGACGGCGATGCCCTGGTAGAGGCCCGGATCCAGCTCGAGCTCGTCTGCGATCCGCTGATTCGCGTCGGTCGAGAGCAGCGAGGTGGGGATGCTGAAGCTCGGCATCGGGGGGACGGTCAGCAGCGCCCGCACCTGCTGTTCGAACGCGTCGAGGTCGCGCGGGGGCTCGGCCGTCCCGGTCGGGGCGGGATCGACGGGGGTCCCGTCGACGGGGGCGGCGCAGCCGCTGACGGCGAGGCCGAGTGCGGCGAGGACGATCGCGGACGTGACGATCGCGGGAAGTCGTGGCATCGGCTCGTGGCACTCTCAACGTGGCGGGTGGACGGTCGAGGACGTGGTGCGCTCCTGCGCCTCAGGCTAGCCGGTACCGGCCAGCCGAGGTCACCGCAGCGTGCGCACCCACCGTCCCGTCTCCCGGTACGCGTGCGCCCGGGGCTCCGGCGCCGACAGGAACACGTCGTGGATCGCGCCGTCGATCCGGGCGATCGTGACGAGGGCGCCGATGCGCGTCGCGCTCCGGGCGATGTCGTCCACCACGAGCACGGAGTCGGTCGAGGTCATCGTGTCGTTCCAGGCGATGGGCGGGGTCGACCGCGCCGACAGCAGCACGAGGACAGGGCATCCGACCTCCACCCCCGCCGCGATGCGCCGATGTCCGTCGAGGATCGCCGCGAGCCATCCCGGCCTCGTCGCGAACCCCCGCTCGGGCCGCCAGTCGGGGCGGTCGACCGGCAGCGGCAGTGCCCCCAGCTCGGTCTGCGCCCTCGTGTAGAACCCGAGGTCGACGACGGGCTGGGTGCCGCGCGGGTCGAACCGCGCACGGGCGCTCACGAGGGGTGCGATCGCCTGGCGGCCGACCGCACCGAACTGGAACTCGAGCCACGGGCTGTTGAGCACGAGCGCGCTCGCGCGGCCGGGGTGCCGCGCGGCCCACAGCGTCAGGGTCAGGCCGCCCGTCGAGTGACCGAGGAGGAACAGGCGACGACGGGGCGCGGCATCCGCTCCCTGCCCGATGGCGGCGAGCGCCGCCTCGATGTCGAGGTCGTAGTCGTCGAGGGAGTCGATGTAGCCGGGGACGTTGTCGGGGCGCAGGCTGCGGCCGTACCGGCGGAGGTCGAGCGCGTGGAAGCGCGCGCCCAGTCCGATCCAGAACCGGGCGAGCTCCGCCTGGAAGAAGAAGTCGGACCAGCCGTGCACGTACAGCACGTCGACGTCCCGCAGCGGCGCGACGAGCGCGGTGACCGGGTTCGGCAGCAGACGCACCACGGTGGCCGCCAGCGGACCGTGCACACCGTCGACGCCGAGCTCGAGCGTCAGCTGCTCGAACGGCTTCCCGAGGATGTCGGGGACCCACTGCCCGGCCATGGCCCGAGCCTAGCGACGCCTGTGCGCCGGCCGCCGAGGCGGGCGGTGCGGCGCTCAGTCGCGCGAGATCGTCACCATCTCGTCGCGCGGCACGACCTTGATGCGCGCCCGCCCGTGCGGGGCGCCGAGCGCCATCTCGTGCTCGTCGAGGCGGTGCCAGCCGTCGAGGTCGGTCCAGATCACCCCGCGCTGGGCGAGCAGCGCCGGGATCGCGTCCTCCGACGGGTCGGCCGGCTGCCACCAGGAGCCCTGGTCGTTGATGACGTGGCGGATCGTCTCCATCGCATCGGACTTCGTGTGGCCGATGAGGCCGACGGGTCCGCGCTTGATCCAGCCCGTCGCGTAGACGCCGGGGACGCGCTCGTTCGACTCGCGCCGCAGCACCTGGCCCTCGTGGTTGGGGATCACGCCGTGGCGCTTGTCGAAGGGCACCCCGTCGAGCGGCGAGCCGAAATAGCCGACCGCACGGTAGATCGCCTGGATCGGGATCTCGCGCACCTCGCCCGTGCCGACCACGCCGCCCTCGCCGTCGGGGCGCGTGCGCTCGTACCGGATCGCGCTCACGCGGCCCTCGGGGTCTTTCACGACTTCGAGCGGCTTCGCATAGAAGTGCAGATGAAGGCGACGGGATGCCTGACCGCCGGCGTTGTTGACCGAATCGCGCTTGCGCCACGACTGCAGCACGCGGTCGATGACCATGACCTGCTTGTTGCTCGCGATCGCCGCCTTCGACGCCTCGTCGTAGTCGAAGTCCTCGTCGTAGACGACCATGTCGACGTCGCGCAGCTCCCCCAGCTCGCGCAGCTCGAGCGGCGTGAACTTCACCTGCGCCGGGCCGCGACGGCCGAACACGTGCACGTCGGTGACCGCGCTGGCGGCGAGGCCCGCGTGGACGTTGTCGGGGATCTCGGTGGGCAGAAGGTCTTCGGCGTGCTTGGCCAGCATGCGTGCGATGTCGAGGGCGACGTTGCCGTTGCCGATGACGGCGACGGACTCGGCGTCGAGCGGCCAGTCGCGCGGCACGTCGGGGTGCCCGTCGAACCAGCTGACGAAGTCGGCGGCGCCGTAGGAGCCCGCCGCGTCGATGCCGGGGATCGAGAGGTCGGCGTCACGGATCGCGCCGGTGGCGAAGATCACCGCGTTGTAGTGGTGCTTGAGGTCTTCGAGCGTGATGTCCTCACCGAACCGGACGTTGCCGAACAGGCGGATGTCGCCGCGGTCGAGCACCTCGCGAAGGGCCGTGATGATGCCCTTGATGCGCGGGTGGTCGGGCGCGACGCCGTAGCGCACCAGCCCGTACGGCGCCGGCAGCTGCTCGAACAGGTCGATCGAGACGTCGAACTTGCGCTCGGCCTTGAGCAGGATGTCGGCGGCGTAGATGCCGGCCGGCCCTGCGCCGACGATCGCCAGTCGGAGCTTGGTCATTGGAGTCCTTTCGGGTACTGCGAAGTCGGGATGCAGCGGTGCGGCGATCGCGTCAGCTCGAGCGGTCCGCGACGGCCTGAGCGAAGCGGGTCAGCGCCTCGCGCACCGGACCGTCGGGCAGCGGGGCGAGCGCCTCGACGGCCTCGCTGGACCAGGTGTTCGCAAGGTCGAGGGTGGCCTGGGTCGCGTCGTGCTCGCGGAGCTCGGCGAGCGCGTCGTCGAGGATCGCGGGGTCGGCGCCGTCGGCGATGCGGGCGACGCCCTCGTCGATGCGCTCGCGCAACTCGACCGCGCCGGCATCGGTGCGCTGGCCGAGCACGAGATACGGCATCGTGGGCACGCCGGCGCGCAAGTCGGTGCCGGGGACCTTGCCGGTCTCGTCGGGATCACCCGAGAGGTCGATCACATCGTCGAGCAGCTGGAAGGCCACACCCGCCTTCTCGCCGAAGGTCACCATCGCCTGCTCGAACTCGCGCGGGCCGTTCGAGAAGATCACGCCCGCCTGGGCGGCGGCGGCGATGAGCGAACCCGTCTTGTCGGACAGCACCTGCAGGTAGAACGCGACGCGGTCGTCGCCCTCCTGCGGCCCGACGGTCTCGTGCATCTGACCGAGCACGAGTCGCTCGAAGGTGTCGGCCTGCAGCTGGATCGCCGCGTCTCCGTGCCGGGCCATGATCTGGCTAGCGCGAGAGAACAGCAGGTCTCCGGTGAGGATGGCGACGTTGTTGCCCCAGATGGCATGCGCGCTGGGCACACCGCGGCGCTTGTCCGCGGCATCCATCACATCGTCGTGATACAGCGAGCCGAGGTGGGTCATCTCGAGGGCGGTGGCCCCGTCGATCACGCGGTCGTTCGCGCCCTCGCCGAGCTGCGACGTCAGCAGCGCGAGCATCGGGCGCACGCGCTTGCCCCCGGCGTCGTACAGGTAGCGGCTCGTCGCGTCGGCGAGCGCGTCGGCGACGCGCAGCTCGCGCTCGAGCGCGTCGTCCACGCGCTTCAGGCCCGCCTCGACCACGGAGAGGAGCTTGCGGGACCTCGGTCCCGCGAAGATGCGGTCGGTGAGGCCCAGCTTGCCCGCGATGCGCGAGCCCGGCGCTGAGGGAGTCACACGCCCAGCCTACCGGGGCCGGTGGACGGGGATCGCGGTGAGACGCTCAGTCGCGGTCCTGGGGCTTCGTCGCCCGGTGCAGCGCCACGATGCCCATGGAGAGGTTGCGGTGCGCGACGTCGGTCCAGCCCGCGTCGCGGATCCACGTCGACAGCGTGCGCTGGTCGGGCCAGTCGCGGATGGACTCGTTGAGGTAGTCGTACGCCTCGGCATTGGAGCTCATCGTCTTGGCGACGACGGGCAGCACACGGTCGTTGTAGAAGCGGTAGAGCCCGTTGAATACCGGCGACGGCGGATGCGAGAACTCGCACACGACGAGCCGGCCACCCGGCCGGGTCACACGCAGCAGCTCGGCGAGCGCCTTCTTCGGCTCGTTGACGTTGCGCAGCCCGAACGACATCGTCACCGTGTCGAACTCCGCGTCGGCGAAGGGCAGGTCGGTCGCGTCGGCCTGCACGAAGGACAGATTCCGGATGCCGCCGTGCCGGCGCTCCCCCTCGGCGATCATGCCAGGCGAGAAGTCCGCAGCGACGACCGTCGCGCCGCTGCGCGCGAGCGCGACGCTCGACGCGCCGGTGCCGGCCGCGAGATCGAGGATGCGCTGACCACGGCGCGGCGCGACCGCACGCGTGGTCGCCGCGCGCCAGAAGCGGTCGTTCCCCATGCTCAGCACGGTGTTCGTGCGGTCGTACGCGGGGGCGACCTGATCGAACATGCCGCTCACGCGGGACGGATCCTTGTGCAGGTCCGCGCGGTTCGGCTCGCGCTCGGAGGGGTGGGATGCCACACGACGAGTCTAGGCGCGCGGGGCCGTGAGGGATGCCCGGGTCACTCGAGCCCGAGCTCGGCGAGGCGCTGGAGCCAGGCATCCGTCGTGGCGTCGTCGAACGGCGCCGCGCGGGCGACGACTTTCGTCTCGAGGTCGGCGGCGAGCTGTTCGAGGTGCGTCACGACCTCGGCCGGATATCCGAGTTCGATGCGGTGCTCGTCCCACTCGTCCTGATCGTCGAGGTACACGCCGCGATCGGAACGCTCGACGACGTCGAGGTCCATGTCGATGCCGGTGGGCTCGGCGCCCGTCCAGCGCACGTCCCACGCGAGGTCGATGTAGACGCGCGTGCGATGGGGCGCCGCGTTGTGCGTGAACGTGTAGTCGCCGCTGGGCGGCATGAGGGTGACGTTCGGATGCTCCGGCCGGAACTCGCGCCCGGGGCGGGAGCTGTCCCATCCCGGCAGCTGGCCGAACCAGTCGCCCCAGCGGTCGCTGCCGAGGAAGACGCACTCGTGGATCCAATGCGGGCTGCCGTCCCACTTGCGCCAGCGGAACATGAGCCGGGTGCCCGGCTCGGGGCGCGCGGGGACGGCGTCGTCGCTCATCCCGCGAGTCTAGGCTGGGTGTGTGACCTCTTCGCGCCGCCCGCCGCAGCTGGTGGTCGAGACCCGGGAGATCGATCCCGTCGAGGATCTGCTCGCCTTCACCGACCCGGACTCCCCGCTCGCGTGGCTGCGTCGGGGGGAAGGGATCGTCGGCGTCGGCCGCCCCGTGACGTGGTTCGAGTCGGGCGGATCCGACCCGATCGCCGATCCCGCGACGCAGCCCTCGGTGGAGGACGCGTGGCGCATGATCTGCGCCGAGGCTGAGATCGACGACCCGGTCGGCCTGCACGGCACCGGCCTCGTCGCGTTCGGGGCCCTCGTCTTCGACCGTCGTTCGGCCGCCGCGAGTCGCCTCGTCATCCCGCGGATGATCGTCGGCCGGCGCGACGGACGCTCCTGGGTCACCCGCATCCGCTCCACCGTCGGCGAGCTCGACGACCCGCCCTTCGAGCCGGTGCCCTACGGCCCGTACTGGTCGGCGACCCTCGGTCCCGGCGCGCTCGACCCGCAGGGCTACCAGGCCGCGGTCCGCGCGGGCCTCGACGCGATCGCCGCCGGCGAGGTCGGCAAGGTCGTACTCGCCCGCGACCTGGTGGGCACGGTCCCGGCCGGCTCCGACCTGCGCCGGCTCGTGCGGGCCCTCGCGACGGGGTACCTCGACACGTGGACGTTCGCCGTCGACGGCCTCATCGGCGCGAGTCCCGAGACGCTCGTGACCGTATCGGGCGGCGAGGTCACCGCGCGCGTGCTGGCCGGCACGTTCCCCCGCGGCGCCGATGCCGACGACGACGCCGCGGCGTCCTTCCGCCTGTCCCACAGCGGCAAGGACCTCGACGAGCACCAGTACGCGGTGCAGAGCGTTCTCGACGCGCTGGCGCCGCACGTGAGCACGGTGCGCGCCGACGACGAGCCGTTCGCCCTGGAGCTCCCGAACCTGTGGCACCTCGCGACGGACGTCGCTGGCGAGATCGCCGACGGCGCGTCGGCGCTCGACCTCGTCGCGGCCCTGCACCCCACCGCGGCGGTGGCGGGGACGCCGACGGATGCCGCGCTCGATCTGATCCGCCGGCTCGAGCCCTTCGACCGGCGCCGGTATGCCGGCCCCGTCGGGTGGGTCGATGCGCACGGCGACGGCGAGTGGGCCATCGCGCTGCGGTGCGCCCAGATCGGCGCCGAGCCCGCTCGGGGCTTCGCGGAGTTCTCCGACACGATCCCCGTCGTCGCCCACGCGGGCGCGGGCATCGTGGCGGGCAGCGATCCCGAGACCGAGCTGCTCGAGACGCGCGTGAAGTTCCGCCCGATCGTCGACGCCCTGGCCTGAGTCGCCGGCCGGCGTGCCGGGCGTGCCGGGCGTGCCCGGCGTGCCCGGCGTGTCCGGGGGTCGAGTCCGGTCGTGACGAGGTTGATCTGTGCGCTGGGGTCAGGACTTCTTCGGGGCGAAGAGCATCCGGGCGAGGACGAGCATCATGAGCGCGAAGCCGCCCGCGAACGCCGCCGGCGCCCACCACCAGCCCACCGTGAAGACGAGCGCCGCGATGACGGCGAACGTCACGAGCCAGATGACGACGGTGTAGATGCCGAAGCGGGCCGCCGTCTCGGGCTCGCGCTCGAACCGGTTGGCGGGCTCGCGGGCCAGTGCCTGACGCGTCCACGCCTTGTGGCGGTTGGTCTGGCTCGCACCGAGGAACGCGAAGAGGATGATCGAGGCGATCACGCCGAGCGCGGCGAAGACGACGCACCAGACGGGGAGCGCGCCCACCGCGACCAGGAACCCGAACGCGACGCCGTACGACGCGAGGAAGGTCGCCCCCGCGAATCCGCCGGCACGATTCTCGGGCATCGGGTGGTTGGTCGTCGTCTCCTGGTGGAGGGAGTCTCCGACGAGCAGCCCGAGCGCGGTGGACGCCATCCCGAAGAGGCCGATCACCGGCCCGACGACGAGCGGCAGGACGCCGGTCGCCCCGAGCACGCCGAGCACGATGCCGACGACGGCGGCGAGCGACCACACGACCGCGCGCACGACGTAGCCGACCTTGGGCTTCACGCGGTACCGCTGCTGCAGCGCTGCGTAGTCTTCGCGGGGCGCGGAGGTCGCAGCATCCGACTCGTCCAGCAGGTCGCGCACGTCGCCCAGCTCGGCGACGGCCTCGCGAGCGGCGTCGGCCGGCGTGCGGCCGCCCGCCTCCAGCTCGGCGGCACGGGCCATGAGGTTGGCGCGCACCTCCTCCTTCAGGTCCTGCGCGTCGGGCGTCATCGCGATGCCCCGGAACGCCTCGTCGAGGAGGCGGTGGATGTCGGTGTTCTCTGTCATTTCTCCGTGCCCTTCACGTCGAGGAGCGAGTCGATGATGCGGCGGGTGGCGTTCCAGGCCGCGACGTTGTTGCTGAAGACCGCACGCCCCGCGTCGGTGATGCGGTAGTACTTGCGGCGGCCGCCCTGCGTCTCGTCACCCCAGTAGGACTCGACGAGTCCGTCCTTCTCGAGGCGCCGGTAGGTGGCGTACAGGGTGGCCTCTTTGATCTCGTGGTCGCCTCCGGTCGCGTCGCGGATCGTCTTGTAGATCTCGAAGCCGTACCGGTCGCCGCGGCGGAGCACGCCGAGCACGATCGTGTCGGTGTGACCGCGCAGCAGGTCTGCTGCGAACGCGTCGTCCTTTGTCATGTCGAGTACTGTATCACATCAAGTACTCTACGAAAGATGTATCTGTATCGCATCGAGTGCCCCGCTCCTGTGCGGCGGCGCTGTGAAGAGCTCCACCCTGCCGGGGCGTTCACCATCGAGGCCACGGCCCGGGCGGCTCGCGGCATCACTCCCTGATCACGTCGCCGCGAGGCGCCTCTTCTCGGCCTCCACGTCGAAGGTCGCCTTCGGCCATTGGGGGTCGATCTCCTCGAGCGCCTCGAGCAGGAGGTTCTGCACCGCGATGCGCGCGTACCACTTGCGGTTGGCCGGGACGACGTACCAGGGCGCGTGATCGGTCGACGTGCGCTCGAACACCTGCTGGTAGGCGTCCATGTACTTGGGCCACAGCTTCCGCTCGTCGACGTCGCCGGGGTTGTACTTCCAGTGCTTGTCGGGACGGTCCAGCCGCTCGGTCAGGCGCGCCTTCTGCTCGTCCGACGAGATGTGCAGCATCACCTTGACCACCCGCGTGCCACCGCCGGTCAGCTGTTTCTCGAACGTGTTGATCGCCCCGTAGCGCCGCTCGATCTCGTCGTGGGGGGCGAGCTCGCGCACGCGACCGATCAGGACGTCCTCGTAGTGCGAGCGGTCGAACACGCCGATGAAGCCCGGCTCGGGCACCCGTTTGGCCACGCGCCACAGGAAGTCGTGCTCGAGCTCTTCGGGCGTGGGCTTCTTGAATGCGGTGATGGAGACGCCCTGCGGGTCGACGGATCCCACCACGTGCCGCACGATGCCGCCCTTGCCGGCCGAGTCCATCGCCTGCAGCACGAGCAGCACCGCCGCGTCGGTCGCATCGACGCGGCTGCGCGCGAAGAGGCGGTCCTGGTACTCGTCGAGCTGCTTCGCGCCGGACGCCAGGTCCTCGGCCGCCTGGACCTTGCCCTGCTCGTAGCCGGGAGTGGCCTGCGGGTCGACGTCGGCGAGCACGAAGCCCTCGCGCACGCGGAGCAGCTCGGCCACATCGCCGACCCAGTGCTTCTGACTCTTCGCGATCATGTGCCCATCATGCCGAGCGTGCGACGGCGAAGGGAAGACGAACGGATGCCGCGCTCACCGCGCGAGCGGAACCTCGATCAGCTGCCGTCCGCCCACGGGTGAGGTGAGCACCTGGTCGAGCGCCGCGCGCGTCGTGACCCGCTGGTACTCCCAGCCGTACGCGAGGGCGATCTGCTCGAGCCTGACGGTGTGGGGTGTGTAGAGCACGCGGTCCATCGCGTCGGATGCCGCGACCGCGGCGACCTCGAGGCCGTCGAAGATCGTGCCGCCGCCGTCGTTGCCGACGATCACCTGGAGGCGCGGCTCGGTCTCGCCGGGCGGCAGGAGCAGCGCGCCCACGTCGTGCAGCAGCGTGAGGTCGCCCACCAGCACGCGCGTGACGCCGGGGCGCCCGTCGGTCTGCGACGCCACGGCGATGCCGGTGGCGGTGGCGACGGTGCCGTCGATGCCGGCGAGGCCGCGATTGGCGTGCACGGGGACCTTCTTGCCGCCGAGGAGGTCGTCGGCCACGCGCACCAGCCGCGACGAGCCGAACACCAGCCGGTCGTGCGGCCACGTGGCCCGCCAGACCGCATCGGCGAGCGCGGCACGGTCGATCGGCGCCCGCACCGCGGCCAGTTCGGCCGCGATCGCGCCGAGGCGCTCGCCCGGCACCGCCGAGCTGAGGCCCTCCACGTCGGGAGGCGGCGGAGCCAGGTCGACGGATGCCTCGCGCGACGCGTGCAGCCACGCGCCGAGCCACGCGCGATCCGCCTCGCCCGTGGCGACCGCGACCGAGTCGACCGCCGTCGTCGCGCCGTTGAGGTTGAGGGGCTCGCCGGGACCGCGCAGCGCCACGACCTCGACATCGGGGTCGGACAGCAGCGCGGCGACCTCCCTGCTGAGCGTCGGGTGGCCGAGGACGACCGCCCGCTCCACGCGTCCGCCGAGCGACGGATCGCGGAGCAGCGCGCGATAGCCGTGCACGAGGTTGCGTCCGAACCGGGCGCCGCTGACGATCTCGGCGACGAGCGGCCATCCGCCCTCGTGCGCGAGCGTCTCGGCGTCGGGGCCGGCATCGGCGCCCGCGACGACGACGGTGCGCGGCCCGCGCACGAGCACGTGGGGCTGGTCGTCGGGATCGTCGGGCACGTCGGACTCGCCGATGCCGCCTCCGCCTTGATAGAGGGCGCCGGATGCCTCGTCCTCGGCCGGGGCGTCGACGAGCGGCGGGCCATCGGGGTCGGCCTCGGCGGCCGCGGCGAGCTCCGCCGTGGGAACGCCGAACCACGCGGGGAGGTCGCCGGCGAGCGGCTCGCGGTACGGGAGGTTGAGGTGCACCGGACCTGCCGACCGGAGGCCCGCGCCGAGCGCGGCGGCGAGCGCCTCGTCGGCGACGCGGTGGAGCATCTGGCTCTGCTCCTCGTCGCCCTCGACGTCGCACCCGTCGGGCACGGGAAGGTCGGCTTCGAAGCGCACGCTGGGCGAGAACATCCCCGGCTGGCGTGTCGTCTGGTTCGCGCCCACCCCGCGCAGTTCAGGAGGCCGGTCGGCGGTGAGGAGCAGGAGCGGCACGCCGGCGTGATGGGCTTCGAGTGCGGCGGGCAGGAGGTTGGCGACCGCCGTGCCCGACGTGCAGACCACGACCGCCGGCATCCGGGTCTCTCGTCCGATGCCGAGCGCCGTGAAGCCGGCGACCCGCTCGTCGATGCGCACGTGCAGGCGGACGGCCCCGCGACGCTCGAGCTCGGCGGCCACGAGGGCGAGCGCCTGCGAGCGGGATCCCGGGCTGAGCACGATGTGACCGACCCCGCGCTCGACCAGCCTGCTCAGCAGCGCGGCCGCGGCATCGGTGGCGGCGGAGGCGAGTCCGCCGGCGCCTTCCGGCGCGCTCAGCTGACGGCTCCGCGCTGACCGCGCTCGTCGTCTCCGTCCGTCGGACGCACGGGAGGTTCGACGGGGGCGTCGGGCGAGGCCGCCGTAGGGGTTCCCGGCGCTTTCGCGGCGGGGGTGCCCGGTGCGGCGGCGGAAGGTCCGTCGATCGTCCACCGGGGGTCGTCGTCTTCGGCGTCGAGCTGGGCGAGCTCTTCCTCGAGACGGCGGATGCGCTCGTCCTGATCGCTGACGGCGCCGAGGCGGCCGAGGAACTCGGGATCGTCATCGGGCGCGCGGCGAGCGGCGAGCGCGGACCGGCGGGTGCGGCCGACGACCAGCCAGAGGAGGCCGCCCAGGACGGGGATCAGCACGACGATGAGGATCCATACCGGCTTGCTCACTCCCCGGTGCCGAGTGGGCGGCTGCACCGCGCAGTCGACGATGGTGAAGACCCAGAATGCGGTCGCCACCAGGGCCAGTATCAACAGGGCCCGAGTCATGCCCCCATCCTAGGCGAGGCCGGGCATGCCCGGCCCTGTCGTGACCGAACCGTCGCTTCGCGGCATCCGTCGCCCGAATCGCACCGGAGGCGCTCGATTACGATGGACGGGTGAAAGCCCGCTCAGCCCTCGTCTACACGGTGCTGCGGCTCCTCGCCTTCCTCGTGCCGTTCGGCCTGCTGATGCTGCTGCCGATCATGCGCGAGTACTACTGGCTCGCCGCGATCTTCGCCGCGCTCATCGGCCTCAGCCTGTCGATGCTCTTCCTGCGTCGTCCGCTCGACGACATGACGGCCGGGCTCGCGGCGCGGCGCGCACGTGCGCGGCGACCCGTCAGCGACGAGGACGTCGAGGACGCCGCGTCCGACGCCGCCGAGCCGCGACCCGGCGACTGAGGCCGCTCCGGCAGGGCCGGCCCCGGGCGATCAGCCCGGCGACCCGATGAACGCCCAGGCCAGGAACGCCCCGTAGGCGATCGAGGTCAGCGAGGTGAGCCCCAGCGCGACGACCAGTTCGCGCGGGTCGCGGTAGGTCCACACGATGAGGATCGCCGGGAGCGCCGCCAGCAGCACGAGCAGGGTCAGCCATGCGATCGGGTAGAACAGCGCGAGGAACACCGCGATGCCGAAGGCCGCCAGCACGAAGACGGTGAACGCCCACCGCGTCGCCGTGCGGCCGATCAGCACGGTGAGGGTGCGCTTGCCGGCGAGGCGGTCCTGGTCGATGTCGCGGAGGTTGTTGGCCAGGAGCACGGCGCATGCGAGGAGCCCCGCGCCGACGGCGCCGAACCAGGCCTCCTGCGGCAGCGCGAAGGCCTGCACCCACGTCGTGCCGAGGGTGGCGACGAGCCCGAAGAAGACGAACACGAAGAGCTCGCCGAGCCCGTAGTAGCCGTAGGGCCGCTTGCCGCCGGTGTAGAACCACGCCGCGAGGATGCACGCCGCACCGACCGCCAGGAACCACCACTGCTGCGTGCGGATGGTGATGGCGAGCCCGGCGACCGCGGAGATCGCGAAGAACAGGAGGGCGACCGAGAGCACGGCGCGGGGCCTGACCTTGCGCGAGGCGGTGAGGCGGGAGGGGCCGACACGGTGGTCGTCGGTCCCGCGGATGCCGTCGCTGTAGTCGTTGGCGTAGTTGACGCCGATCTGCAGCGAGACCGAGACGATGAGGCAGAACAGCGCGATCACCCAGTGGAACTCGTCGACCACGAGCATCGCGGCGCCCGTGCCGATCACGACGGGCGTCACCGCGAGGGGCAGCGTTCGCAGGCGCGCGGCGGCGATCCAGTCGCGCGCGGTGGCGGGCTCGACCGCCCGCGGGTCTCGGGACTGATGCACGCGCTGCGGGTTGCCGCGGGGGGCCTGCTTCTTCGGACCGGGGTGCTTGCGCTTCTTGCTGGGAGTGCCTGCCACGAGTGGTCATCCTAGAGGGCTCGTCGATGTGCTGCGCGTCGACGCGTCATGCCGGTGCGATCCCGTGTGCGCAAGCCCTGGCGGGCGCAGCGCGGACAGGCGGAGGATGACGGCATGCTGAGCATCGGATCGATCGTGCTGACCGTGGAGGACATCGACCGCGCCGGCGCCTTCTGGCGCGAGGCGCTGGGCTACGTGAACCGGCGGGAGCCCAGCGAGGACTGGGTGCTGCTCGACCCGCCCGACAAGGCGACCTGGGCGGCGCCGGGCGCGAGCCTCGCCCTCTCGGTCACCGGCTACCCGCAGCACTACCCGCCGCGGATCCACCTCGACATCTACGCGGAGGACCAGCGGGCCGAGGTCGAGCGACTGCTCTCGATCGGCGCCCGCGAGGTCGACTGGCACGACTACCCCGATGACGCGGACTGGGTCGTGCTCGAGGACACCGAGGGCAATCGCTTCTGCGTCGTCGACGTGGGGCCGTTCGACGCCGCCATCGGCACCGATCGCCCGCAGCCGGGCGAGGAGGGGGTGCCCCCGCCGGTCAGTGCAGGGACGTGACGGCGCGGCGGATCGCCTCGCGGTCGGGCTTGCCCGACGGCAGCGTCGCCAGCTCGTCGACGAGCACCAGCCGTGACGGGCGCGCGTGCGGGCCGATCTCGGCCCTGACGGCCGCGCGGGCCTCCTCGAGCTGGACCGACTCGCTGCGCCGCAGCGACTCGCCTCGTGTGGCGACGACGACGGATGCCTCGCCCCACCGCTCGTCCGGGACGCCGACGACGACGGCGTCGGACAGGCCCGGCACGGTGCGTACGATCCGCTCGACGCGGTCGAGCGAGATGTTCACCCCGCCCGAGACGATGACGTTGTCGATGCGTCCGCGCACGCGCAGGACGCCGTCCTCGAGGATCCCGGCGTCGCCGGTGCGGTACCACCGCGTCCCGTCGCCCGCGTGCGGGAAGGCCCGGGCCGTCAGGTCGTCGTCGCCGAGGTAGCCCTCTGCCAGGACCGGGCCCGCGACCTGCACCTCGCCGCGCATGATCCGCGCGCTCACGCCGCGCAGCGGCACGCCGTCGTAGACGCAGCCGCCCGACGTCTCGGTCGAGCCGTAGGTCTTGACGATGCGGGCGCCTGCGGCGAGCGCGCGCTCGAGCGTCAGCGGGGGCAGCGCCTGGCCGCCCACCAGGATGGTGTCGAAGGAGCGGAGGGCGGTGAGGACGGTTCGGTCACCCTCGGCGGCGTCGAGCAGTCGCGCGAGCTGCGCGGGCACGAGCGACGTGTAGGTCGGGATGCGCATGCCCCGTTCGCTCGAGGCCATCATGAGTGCGGCGGCGGCGAACGACTGCGGGGTGAACGAGCCGCTGAGGATCGCGGGCTCGCGGTCGGCGACGATCGAGCGCACGAGCACCTGCATGCCGGCGACGTAGCTCGCCGGCAGCGCGAGCAGCCACGCACCCTCGCCGACGCGGTCGGCTGTCGCCAGCGCGCTCGCGGTGAGGGCGTCGCGGCTCAGCACGACGCTCTTGGGCACACCGGTCGACCCCGAGGTCGTGACGACGACCGCCGTCCCCGGGCGCACCTCGCCCGGGAGCTCGCTCACGAGGCCGAGCCCGAGCGCCGGCCCGGCGCCGTGCAGGGCGCTCTTGAGCGCCCGCAGGATGTCGCGGGGATCGTCGCCGGTGACGGGTTCGAGCTTCATCGGCCGGCAGCCGTGCGGCGCATCAGAAGTGCCACGGGTACGGCGACCAGTCGGGGTCGCGCTTCTCGAGGAACGCGTCGCGGCCCTCGACGGCCTCGTCGGTGCCGTACGCGAGGCGCGTCGCCTCGCCGGCGAACACCTGCTGGCCGACCATGCCGTCGTCGACGGCGTTGAAGGCGAACTTGAGCATGCGGATCGCCGTCGGCGACTTGGTGAGGATCGTCCGCGCCATCGCGATCGCCTCGCGCTCGAGGTCGGTGTGCGGCACGACCCGGTTGACCGCGCCGATCTCGTAGGCGCGCTGCGCCGAGTACTCCTCGGCGAGGAAGAACACCTCCCGCGCGAACTTCTGCCCGATCTGGCGTGCGAAGTACGCCGAACCGTACCCGGCGTCGAAGGAGCCGACATCCGCATCCGTCTGCTTGAAGCGGCCGTGCTCGGCGCTCGCGATCGACAGGTCGCACACGACGTGCAGCGAATGCCCGCCGCCGGCCGCCCACCCCGGGATCACCGCGATGACGACCTTCGGCATGAACCGGATCAGCCGCTGCACCTCGAGGATGTGCAGGCGCCCGGCGCGCGCAGGATCGGTGACGGCGTCGGTCTCGGAGTACTTGTAACCGTCGCGCCCGCGGATGCGCTGATCGCCGCCGGAGCAGAACGCCCACCCGCCGTCCTTCGCGCTCGGACCGTTGCCGGTGAGCAGCACGACGCCGATGCGCGGATCCTGACGAGCGCCGTCGAGCGCACGGTAGAGCTCGTCGACGGTGTGGGGCCGGAAGGCGTTGCGCACCTCGGGTCGGTCGAACGCGATGCGGGCGATGCGCCCGTCCTTCGACACGTGCGAGGTGATGTCGGTGAAGTCGCCGGCGCCGGGCGCCGGCATCCAGCTGTCTTCGTCGAAGAGCTCCGAGACCATGGGGTTCAGCCTAGAGCGCGGCATGCCGCCGCTCACGCCCCGTTCTTGGCGTCACGCCAGCGCAGCCAGGACCGCACGAGGTCGTAGTCCCAGTCGGGGCCGTGGAAGGCGAGCGTGAACAGGCGCACGCCGGCCGCGTGAAGCTCGTCGGCGACGGCCTCGTCGCGCCGGTGGAGCTCGTTCGAGACGACGAGACCCGACGTGTCGCGCTCCTCCTTCTCGGCCCACCGCTCGATGACGGCGAGCTTGTGCGCGAGCTCGTCGGGCCGCACGAAGCTGTGCCAGATGTCGGCGTGACGGGCCACCAGGCGCAGCGTCTTCTGCTCGCCCTTGCCGCCGATCATGACGGGGATGCGCCGCGTCGGTACGGGATTGAGCTTCGCCCACCGCGCCTCGATGCGCGCGAGCCCGTCGGCGAGGTCGTTCAGCCGCGAGCCGGCGGTGCCGAACTCGTAGCCGTACTCGTCGTAGTCGCGCTCGAACCATCCGGAGCCCGTCGCGAAGATGAAGCGGCCCGTGCCGTCCTTGGCGGAGATGTGGTCGATCGTGCGGGCCATGTCGGCCTGCAGGTCGGGATTGCGGTAGCTGTTGCAGTTCACGAGCGAACCGAACTCGACCCGCTCGGTCTGCTCGGCCCACGCCGCGAGCATCGTCCACGACTCGAAGTGCAGGCCGTCGGGGTCGCCCGTGAGCGGGAAGAAGTGGTCCCAGTTGAAGAGGATGTCCACCCCCATCTCCTCGAGGCGCAGGACGGCGTCGCGGAAGGCGGAGTAGGGGGCGTGCTGAGGCTGCAGCTGCACGCCGAGGCGCACGGGAGCGTCGAGGAGGGGCATGCAGAGAAGCCTAAGGCGGGCGGAATGCCTCGGCTCCGGCATCCCACCCGCCCGTGGTCTTCGTCAGGCCCGTCGGGCTCGCACCGCCTTGAGCGTGCCGTCGACGGTGTCCCACACCGCGATGCCGGCGATCACGAACCCGACGACGGTCGCGACGATCGCACCGACGTCGGCGCCCTCCTCGCCGATGATCGTCGGGAAGTACTCCGGGTTGATGAGCTCGCCCTGCATGAGCAGCCAGATGGCGGGGATCGCGATGGCCGCATTGAGGACGCCGTTGACGACGGCGAGCCACACGGTCCACCGGCCGAGCGCGTAGACCGTGACGGCGAGCCCGGCTTCGAGCGCCATGAGCGCGAACAGTCCGAGGATCCAGCCCGGCCACAGGCCCGGGTCGAGGAACGACAGGCCCGGCTCGGTCGGCACGAAGCCGATGAACAGATCCCACAGGATCGCCCCGGCGGCGACGGCGAGGAACACGAGCGAGGCGACGAGGTCGCCCAGGCCCGCACCACGCGGACGGGGCTCCGGCAGCTGGTCGACCGTCCACTCCTCGAAGGGCATGGACTTCTCGCGACCCTCGGTGCGCTCGACGATGACGAACACGAGCGTCGTCCAGAAGGCGAGGTGCACGCCGACGGTGAGCGCGAGCGGCCAGATCGCGCCCATGATCTCGCCGAAGGTGGCGCCGTCGAGCACCATCGCCAGCGAGACGCCGAACACGGCGCACGGGATCACGATCCACAGCAGCAGCTTCAGCAGCCGCCACCACTGCAGGTAGTAGCGCGGCCCGACGAGCCACAGCGGGCGGTCGGTGTAGCCCGCCGCGAGCTTGTCGGGGTCACCGAGCTCGGTGAGCACCGCGCGCTCCGCGGCTTCGGGCGCGTCGCCCTCGGCGACGCGCGCCTCGATCTGGTCGTCGATCGAGCCGCGCAGCTCGGTGGCGAGGTCGGTGCGCTGCGCCTCGGGGACGGTGCGCATGGCGGCGTCGACGTAGCGGTCGGTGAGGGAGGTCGTTGTCATCTCAGTGCTCCTCGGGGAGGGCGTCGATCGCCGTGGCGATGGCGCGGAAATCATCGGTGAGTGCGTTCGCCAGCCGCGTGCCGGCGGCGCTGGTGCGGTAGAACTTGCGGGGCCGTGCCTCGTCGGTGTTCCACTCGCTCGTGAGGTGCCCCTGCTTCTCGAGGCGGCGCAGCAGCGGGTAGAGGGTGTTCGCGTCGGTGGGGAAGCCGCGCTCCCCCAGCTGCTCGAGCAGCCCGTACCCGTACCCCGGCTGCTCGAGCAGACGCAGGCAGGCGAGCACGATGGTGCCGCGCCGCAGCTCCTGCAGGTGCGTGTCGAGGATCTCGGATTCGCTCATGTCTCACAATTTACTGTGTGAGACACAGCATAGGCAAGCACACATTATGTGCGGCTCACACGTTGTTGCTTTCAGCTCGCCCCCGCGAGCCGCAAGAGCCTTGAGAAGACGCAGCCCGGCGCCTTGACTCGGAGTATGGTCTTCATCGGCTACCACGCCTCGCACGAGCAGCTCCCGCCCAGCGCCCTTCTGTCGGCCGTCACCGGAGCCGAGCGCGCCGGCTTCGACGGCGCCATGTGCTCGGACCACCTCGCGCCGTGGGGCGTGCGGCAGGGGGAGTCCGGATTCGCCTGGTCGTGGCTGGGCGCCGCCCTCGCCTCGACATCGTTCTCGATCGGCGTCGTCAACGCCCCCGGGCAGAGGTACCACCCCGTCGTGATCGCCCAGGCCATCGCGACGCTCGAGGAGATGTTCCCCGGACGCTTCTGGGCGGTCCTCGGCAGCGGCGAGGCCATGAACGAGCACGTCACCGGCGACCCCTGGCCCCCGAAGGAGGATCGCAACGCCCGCCTCGACGAGTCGATCGATGTGATCCGCCACCTCCTCGCGGGAGACGAGGTCAGCCGCGACGGGCTCGTGCGGGTGCACCGCGCCCGCGTGTGGTCGCTGCCCGATCAGCCCCCGCCGCTGCTCGGGGCGGCCGTCAGCGCCGAGACGGCGGGCTGGCTCGCGGGCCGCGTCGACGGGCTCGCCACCGTTGCACAGGATCCCGCGGCGCTGCGTCGGGTCGTCGAGGCCTACCGGTCGGCGGGCGGCGGGGGACCCTGCGTCCTGCAGGTGCACGTCTCGCTCGCGGAGACGGATGCCGCGGCCCTGGCGCTCGCGGAGGACCAGTGGCCCAACGGGCTGATCGGCCCGCCGCGCGCGTGGGACTTCGATCAGCCCGAGGACTTCGACGCCGCTGTCCGCGACCCCGACGAGATCGAGCTGCGCAAGGCGGTGCTCGTGGATCACGACGCAGCGGCGCTGGCGGAGCGCGTGACCGAGCTCGCGAACATCGGCTTCGACCGCGTGTACCTGCATCACGTCGGCAAAGACCAGAACGCGTTCCTCGACCGCGCCGCGGACGAGCTGCTCCCCGCCCTGCGGAGGACGCTGTGAAGATCACCGACACGAGCGACCTGTGGTGGAAGACAGCCGTCGTCTACTGCCTCGACGTCGAGACCTACCTCGATGACGACGGCGACGGGATCGGCGACCTCACGGGCCTGGCCCGCCGCATCGACTACCTCGCCGACCTCGGCGTGACGTGCCTGTGGCTCATGCCCTTCTACCCGACCGCCGACAGGGACGACGGCTACGACGTCACCGACTTCTACGGCGTCGATCCCCGGCTGGGCTCGCACGGCGATCTGGTCGAGGTCATCCGCACGGCGCGGGACCGCGGCATCCGGGTCATCGTGGATCTCGTCGTGAACCACACCTCCGATCGCCACCCGTGGTTCATCGCCGCGCGGCGCTCGCGGAACTCCCCGTACCGGGACTACTACGTGTGGCGCGACGAGCCGCCCGAGAACAACGTCAACGCCGTGTTCCCCGGCGAGGAGAGCACCCTGTGGGAGCTCGACGAGAAGAGCGGCCAGTACTACCTGCACAGCTTCTACAGCCACCAGCCCGATCTCAACATCGCCAACGCGTCGGTGCGCGACGAGATCGCGAAGACGATCGGATTCTGGCTGCAGCTCGGGATCTCGGGCTTCCGCGTCGACGCCGTGCCCTTCCTGCTGGAGGTTCCCGAGGGAGCTGAGTTCAGCGATCCCCACGAGTACCTGCGCGACCTGCGACGCTTCCTCCAGCGCCGCTCGAAGGAAGCGGTGCTGCTGGGCGAGGTGAACCTTCCGTACTCCCAGCAGCGCCAGTACTTCGGCGGTGGCAAGGGCGAGGAGCTGACCCTGCAGTTCGACTTCATCGGCATGCAGGCCCTCTATCTCTCCCTCGCCCGCTCCGACCCGCGACCGCTCGCGAAGGCCCTGCGGTCGCGCCCCGCCATCGCGCCGGAGGCGCAGTGGGCGAATTTCGTGCGCAACCACGACGAGCTCACGCTCGACAAGCTGACCGACGCCGAGCGCGAGGAGGTCTTCGACGTGTTCGCGCCCGACGAGAGGCAGCGGGTCTACGGCCGGGGCATCACGCGCCGCCTGCCGACGATGCTCGGCGGCGATCCGCGCCGCATCCGCATGGTCTACAGCCTGCTGTTCTCACTGCCGGGCACGCCGGTGCTGTTCTACGGCGAGGAGATCGGGATGGGCGAGAACCCCGACATCCCCGGCCGCATGGCGGTGCGCACCCCGATGCAGTGGAACGACGGGCGCAACGGAGGCTTCTCGACGGCCCCGCGGTCACGACTGCCGGCGGCGCCGCCCGAGGGCGGCTACTCCCCCGCTCACGTCAACGCGTCCGATCAGCTCAACGACGAGGAGTCGCTGCTCCACTTCGTACGCCGTCTCGCGTCCCGCTACCGCATCTCGCCGGAGATCGGATGGGGCCAGGTCGAGATCCTCGAGCACGACGCGCCCGCCGTGCTCGCCCACTCGGTCCGCGCCGACGTCGGCCGTGTGATCGCCCTCCACAACTTCTCCGACGAACCGGCGCGCGTGCGGCTGTCGCTGACGGACGAGCCGCCGGGCACGCAGCTGAGCGATCTGTTCGGTCCCGACCGCCGGGATCTCGACGAGCGCGGCGGGGTGGAGTTCGAGCTCCCGGCCTACGGGTGGACGTGGGCGCGGGTGGCCCGGGCGGGCGACGGTCGCATCGGCTGAGCCGCGAACACTGGCGCGGTGGGCAAGCGCATGCCAGGATGACGAAAAGGAGGCCGCCATGACCGCCAAGCCCTCGCCCCGTGCATGATGGTCGCGTGAGCAGCGCCGTCCCCCCGCTTTCCGAGCTCCGCGCGAGCGCCCGCCTCGTCGCGCTGCCGCTCGCGACGCGATTCCGAGGCGTCGACGTGCGCGAGGCGCTCCTCTTCGAGGGCCCAGAGGGCTGGACCGAGTTCTCGCCCTTCGCCGAGTACGACGACGCCGAAGCCGCGACGTGGCTGGCCGCCGCGATCGATTTCGGCTGGATGCCGCAGCCCGCCGCCGTCCGCGATGAGATCCCGGTCAACGCCACCGTGCCCGCCGTGCCGGCGGCGTCGGTCCGCGACGTCCTTGCGAGGTTCGACGGATGCCGCACCGCGAAGGTGAAGGTCGCCGAACCGGGGCAGCGCCTCCCCGACGATGTCGCGCGGGTGCGCGAGGTGCGTGACGTCATGGGCGCGGAAGGGCGCATCCGGGTCGATGCGAACGGCGCCTGGAACGTCGATGAGGCCGAACGGGCCCTGCACGCGCTCGCCGAGTTCGACCTCGAGTACGCCGAGCAGCCGTGCGCGACGGTGGAGGAACTGGCCGAGCTGCGCCGGCGGGTGAAGTACATGGGCATCCCGATCGCCGCCGACGAGAGCGTGCGCAAGGCCGACGATCCCCTGGCGGTTGCACGCGCGGGAGCCGCCGACCTGCTGGTCGTCAAGGCGCAGCCGCTCGGCGGAGTGCGCCGAGCGCTCGTGATCGTGGCGGAGGCCGGACTGCCGGCCGTCGTGTCGAGCGCACTCGACACCTCGATCGGGCTCTCGATGGGCCTCGCTCTCGCTGCGGCCCTCCCCGACCTCGACTACGACTGCGGTCTGGGCACCTCGTCGCTCTTCACGTCCGACGTCGCCGATCCGCCGCTCGCGCCCCGCTCCGGCGCGCTGCCGGTCGGACGGATCGCGCCCGATGCCGCACTGCTCGCGGGGAACGCGGCATCCGACGACCGTCGCGACTGGTGGCTCGACCGTCTCGCGCGCTGCCACGCGCTCCTCGATCGCGGCTAGCGTCTCAGCCCTTCGAGGGCGCGATCAGCAGCTCGGCGACGCGCGCGAGCTCCTCGTTCGTGGCCTGGCGCATCTGCGCGTGGTCGAGACCTGCCATGACCGAGCGCACCGACGCGCCCTCCCACACCGTGAGCATGAGACGCGCGGCGTCGATGGGCGGGAGCAGGAAGGTGAGCGCCTCGGCGCGACCGATGTCGTCGATGATCTGCGCGACGCTCTCGAGCATCTCCTCGCCCTGTGCCAGATAGGCGGCGGCGAGCTCCGGATTCCGCAGGGCGTGGATGCGGATCTCGTTCATGAGGAGCACCCCCAGACGGTCATCGGCGGAGAGGTCGATCGCCTGCTGCACGATCTCGAAGGCGTTGACCCGCCCGCCCGCGAACGCCCCGTCGCGCTCGAGTTCGGCGACGCGGGCGCGGACCCCCGCCACACGCTCGCGGGTCACCCGCGCGACGAGCTCGAGGAAGAGCTCGTCCTTGGTCTCGAAGTTCGAGTAGAACGCTCCGCGCGTGAATCCCGCGCGCTCGCAGATGGCTTCGACGGATGCCGCGTCCAGCCCCACCTCGGCGAACACCTGCGCCGCCGCATCCAGCAGCTTCTGGCGCGTGGCCTCGCGCCGTCGTGAGGTCACTCCGACCGTGTCCGTCATCGCCCCTCCATCCGCTCATCTTCACACGCACTACCCAGGTTCGATTCCCGGGCGCGCCCTACGATACACTCATGTATCCGATACAGCGCTGTATCGAAAGATCCTGAACCCGTCCAGACGCGGAGGCGCTGTGTCCACCCTGCTGTATGCCCTCGGTCGCTGGTCCTACCGTCACCCCTGGCGGGTGCTCGTGGGCTGGCTGCTCCTCCTCGGCGTCGCGCTCGGCCTCGCGGTGCCCCACCTCGGCGGCACCGACAACTCGTTCTCGATCCCCGGCACGGAGGCGCAGGAGGGCATCGAGCTGCTGGACCGCAGCTTCCCGCAGGCCAGCGGCACGAGCGCGCAGCTCGTCGTCGTGGCCGCCGACGGCGGCGCCGTCCCGGAAGCGCCCTACGCAGGCGAGATCGACGACACCGTCGCCCACCTGGAAGACCTCGACGGCGTCATCGCCGTCACCGATCCGTTCAGCGAGATGGTCTCGGGCATGGTGTCCGACGACGAGTCGGCGGCGATCATCCGCCTGCAGTTCGACGGCCAGGCCACCGACGTGTCGGACGAGACCAAGGCCGAGCTCGAAGACGTCGGCGACGACCTGCGCGGCACGCTCCCCGAGGGCTCGCAGGTCGCGATGGGCGGCGACCTCTTCTCGCAGTCGGTGCCCGCGCTCTCCCTCATCGAAGCCGTCGGCGTGCTCATCGCGCTGTTCGTGCTGATCGTCACGTTCCGCTCGTTCGCGGTCGCGTGGTTCCCGCTCATCTCGGCGCTGATCGGCGTGGGCCTCGCGATCGCCCTCATCTTCGTCGCGACGGTGTTCGTCTCGGTCTCGTCCACGACGCCGATGCTCGCGATCATGCTCGGGCTCGCGGTCGGCATCGACTACGCGCTGTTCATCGTCGCGCGACATCAGGACCAGGTGCGCACCGGCGTCGAGCCCGAGGAATCGGCCGCCCGCGCGACGGGCACCGCCGGCTCGGCCGTCGTCTTCGCCGGCATCACGGTGCTCATCGCCCTGATCGGCCTCGGCTTCGCCGGCATCCCGTTCCTCACGACGATGGGGATCGCGGCCGCCGTCGCCGTCGCGATCGCCGTGATCGTGGCGATCACCCTGACGCCCGCCCTGCTCGGTTTCGCCAAGCACCGCGTCGCGGGCTGGGGTCACGGCCGCAAGAGGCGAGGGGTCGCGCTCGCCCGCCGGCGCTCGACCGCCCAGGCCGCGAAGCCGGAGGGCGTCACGGCAGAGCCAGCCGAGCGCGAGGGAGCGGATGCCGCGCCCCCGGCGCACGCGGCGGCGAAGAAGACCAACCGGTGGGTGATGCTCGTGACGCGGCATCCGATCATCACCACGGTCGCGGTCGTCGTCACGCTCGGGGTCATGGCGATCCCCGCGGCCAGCCTCGCGCTCGCGCTGCCCAACGCCGGCCAGCAGCCCGCGTCCAGCCAGGCGCGCCAGGCGTACGACCTCACCGCCGAGCACTTCGGCCCGGGCGCGAACGGCCCGCTCATCATGACCGGGACGATCGTCACGTCGACGGATCCGCTCGGCCTCATGTCCGACCTCGCCGACGAGATCGAGAAGGTGCCGGGCGTGAAGGAGATCGCGCTCGCGACCCCCAATGAGACCGCCGACACCGGGCTCGTCCAGATCGTGCCCGAGACGGCTCCCGACGACCCGGCGACGGCCCAGCTCGTGCGCGACCTGCGCGAGCTCGCCGCCGAGCTCGAGGACGAGTACGGCGTCGACCTCAAGGTCACCGGCTTCACCGCGGTCGGCATCGACATCTCGGATCGCCTCGGCGCCGCCCTGCTCCCGTTCGGCGTGTTCGTCGTGGGCCTCTCGCTCGTGCTGCTGATGATCGTGTTCCGCTCGATCTGGGTGCCGATCAAGGCGGCGCTCGGCTACCTGCTGTCGGTGCTCGCCGCCTTCGGCGTCGTGGCCGCCGTCTTCGAATGGGGCTGGGGAGCCGAGCTCCTCCACGTCGACCGCACCGGACCGGTGATCAGCTTCATGCCGATCATCCTCATGGGCGTGCTGTTCGGCCTCGCGATGGATTACGAGGTGTTCCTCGTCAGCCGCATGCGCGAGGACTACGTGCACGCGCGCCGCGGGGCGACAGCAGCCGACGGCAGCCCGCGCGACATCGCGCTCGGCGCCGTCCGCTCCGGCTTCACCGCGTCGGCGCGCGTGGTCACCGCCGCCGCCGTCATCATGTTCGCGGTGTTCGCGGCGTTCGTGCCCGAGGGGGACTCCTCGATCAAGCCGATCGCGCTCGGCCTCGCCGTCGGCATCGCCGTCGACGCCTTCCTCGTGCGCATGACCCTCGTTCCGGCCGTCATGGCGCTGCTCGGCGACAAGGCGTGGTGGATGCCGCGCCGGCTCGAGCGCATCCTCCCCCACTTCGACATCGAGGGCGAGGCGGTCGAGCGCGAGCTCGCGCTCGCGGACTGGCCGGAGCCCGGCACCACCGCCGCGGTGGTCGGCGACGGCGTGGCCGTGCGCGCCGACGGCGGTGCGGCCGGCGACGTCACCCTCTTCGACGAGGCGGGGTTCCGGGTCGAGCCCGGCGGCACGCTCATCGCGACCGGCGACCCGCGCGCGACCCGGGCGTTCGCGCTGACCGTCGCCGGGCGCCTCGCACCGGACGCCGGACGCCTGCGCGTCGCCGGGCATCTGCTGCCCGAGCGCGCTGCCTGGGTGCGCGCCCACGTCGGCGTCGCCCTGCTCGGCACCGCCGACGACCGTCTCGGCGAGCTCCGGCGCGCGCTGAGCGGACGCACCACGCTCGTCGTCCTCGACGGCCTGGACGCGCTCGACGCCGCCGAGCGCGACCAGGCGGCGGCGCTGCTGCGCGACGCCGAGACCGCCGCGCGAGCACGGCCGGGCGAAGCATCCGGTCGCCTCACCGTCGTCGCGACCGCGAAGCACGACGGACCCGCCCTCGCCCTGCTCGCCGACGCGCACCGACCGGACATCGCATCGCTCGCGCTGCGCACCGGCACCGCCCCCGCTTCCTCCTCCCCCATCGCCGAGGTGACCGCATGACCCTCTCCATCGAACGCGCGCGAACGCGCCGGCCTGTGACGTGGCTGACCCTCATCGGCGTGCTGCTGCTGCCCGTCGTGATCGGCGGCATCCTGGTCGCCTCGCTCTACAACCCGGTCGAGCGCCTCGACGGGCTGCAGGCCGCCATCGTGAACGAGGACGAGCCCGTCACGATCGACGACCAGCTCGTGCCGCTCGGCCGCCAGCTCACCGCCGGACTCGTCGAAGGCGGCGAGGACCAGCCGAGCAACCTCACGTGGACGATCTCGAACGCCGACGACGCGGCGTCCGGCCTCGCCGACGGCACCTACGCGGCGGTCATCACGATCCCCGAGAACTTCTCCGCCGCCGCGACCTCCACCCAGCCGGGCGAGACGCCCGAGCGCGCCACCATCGAGGTGCAGACCCCGCCCGACAGCCTCATCGTCGACGACGCGATCACCGCACAGGTGACGACCGCCGCGGCCGCCCTCATGGGCGAGCAGCTCTCGCAGGTGTACCTCGAGAACGTCTTCCTCGGCTTCACCACGCTGGGCGATCAGCTCGGCGAGGCTGCGTCGGGCGCCACCCAGCTGGCCGACGGCGCGTCCCAGGCGGCCGACGGCGCGACGCAACTCGCCGACGGGATGCCGCAGCTCGCCGCCGGCGCGGACGGACTCGCGTCCGGAGCCGGCGAGCTCCAGGGCGGGCTCGGGCAGATCGCCGGCGGGATCCAGTCCTCCGCCGACGGCGCCGGCGACCTCACCGCGGGCGTGAACGCCGGCGCAGCGGAGCTCGCGAAGACGGGCATCGTGCCGGATCCTCTTCAACAGGGAGCGGATGGAGCCGCCGCCACGGCGGTGGCCGCCAAGACCGCGTCCAACGAGACCGTCGCGGCGCTCCGGGCACTCTACGGTGAATGCCTCGCTGCGGGAGGTGACTGCGCCGCTCTGCTCGACGCCCTCACGCTCGCCGGAACGACATCCGCCATCCTCACCGGCGACGAGACCCCGCAGAACCCCGGTCTTGTTCCGCTGACGGAAGGAGTCGCGGGCGGTCTCAAGCTCTTCGACAAGGAGGCGACAGCGGAATTCGCGAAGCAGTTCCGCGACATCGGCGCGGGCGCTTCGCAGCTGTCCTCCGGGCTCGACCAGCTCGCCGCGGCGACCACGCAGTCCGCCGACGGCGCCGGCCAGCTCTCGTCGGGCGCCTCGCAGCTCGCGGGCGGGATCACCCAGGCGGGCGACGGCGCGAGCTCGCTCGCCGACGGCGTGGCGCAGCTCGCCGACGGCACGACCACGCTCGCGGATGGACTGGACCAGGCATCCGCCGCCCTCCCCTCCTACACCGACGGCGAGGCGTCGAGCCTCGCCGAGGTCGTCGCGAACCCGGTCGAGGCCGACGGCGTCGGCACGTCGCTGTTCGGCGCCTCGGCGATCCCCCTGCTGTCGACGCTCGCGCTGTGGTTCGGCGGCCTGGCGACGTTCATCGCCCTGCAGGCGGTGTCACGTCGTGCGCTCACCGCCCGCGAGCCGTCCGCACTGCTCGCGCTGCGCGGCTTCGCGCCCGGCGCCGCACTGGGCGCCGCGCAGGGCATCCTCGTCGCCGCCGTCGTGCAGATCGCCGCCTCGTACGACTGGGGTCAGTGGTGGGTCTTCGCGGGCGTGAGCGTCGCCGCAGGCGTCGCGTTCGCCGCCGTGAACCAGGCGCTGGTCGCGGTGTTCGGCGGCGCCGGCCGCTGGATCTCGGCGCTCATCGGCGTGCTCGCCGTCGCGACGGGAGTCGTGTCGACGGTTCCGGGTGTGCTGTCGAGCATCGCGGCCCTCATGCCGACGTCGCCCGCCTACAACGGCATGGTGTCGGCGCTGACCGAGACCGGCGGCGTCGGGGCGGCCTTCGCCGGGCTGGTGGTGTGGGCGGTGCTGGCGTTCCTCGCCACGGTCCTCGCGGTCGCCCGGCGTCGCACGACATCGGCTCGCGCGGTGCTCAGCGCCGCCCCCGCCGCGGCGTAGCGGCCGGCACGAGAGTGGCGGCCCGGTCCTCGCGGTGCGAGGGCCGGGCCGCCGTGTTTCCCGGCGGCCGAGTTCGTCGGGGGAGGTCGAACGCGGCCGCCGGAGCTTTCACCCGTCGTCGGTGACGATCGTCACCACTCCGCCGGAGCGCTTGAGGTTCGCCGCCGCGGTGGGACGCAGCCGCACCACGAACGACTCGGACTGCTCGCGGACCGCGTCGCCCACGACCGTGAAGGTGATCGTCGCCGTCGTCTGTCCCGCGGCGAAGGCCACCGTGCCCGCCGACGGCCCGAGCATGTCGGAGCCGAAGGCCGCCGACGACCCCGAGTAGGCGGCTTCGGTGCCCCACTCGAGTGTCAGCGGGCCTTCGGCCGACGAACGCGTCACCGTCACGGTGACCGTCCGCGTGCCGGATGCGCCCTCGACGACCGAGGCATCCGAGATCGACACGGTCTGCAGAGCGGCCGGCGCCGCCGCGTAGGCGTCGTCGTCCGTCTTCAAGCGGTATTCGTCCACCGAGGCCACCACGCCGGCGCCGAGGCCGAAGACGCCCTGCCGGCCGTCGCCGATCGGCGAGTTGTAGGCGAACGAGGCGAGCACCTGACCGTTGAGCGTGACCGTGACCACCGTCGCCTTGAGCACGACGTTCAGCACGTGGTCGACGCCGGATGCGATCGCCCGTGCGATCGCCAGATCGATGGTCCGGATGCCGCGCGACACGTGCCCGATGACGACGCGCTGCCCCGCCACGTCGAGCGCCGCGAACTTGTGGTCCGAGCCCGAGTACCAGTCGAAGACGAAGCCCGTCGTGCCGACGGCGCGCAGCCGGGCCTCGAGCTCGACGTAGCTGAGTGCGTCGAAGGTGGGGACGGCGCCGTCGGCCGCGGCGACGCCGACGAGCGAGATCGCGCGGCCCGAGGCATCCGCCGTCCCTTCGAACCGTCCAGTGCGCGTCTGCGTCCACGAGCCGGCGACCGCGGTGGTGGTCGCCGGTCCGCCGCCCTCGAAGAACTCGGTGCGGTCGATGGTGATCGCTGGGGCGATGACGGTGAGCGCGATGTTGTCGAACAGCCCCCGCGCCTGGTCGGACCCGAACCCGACGAGCCCCTTGTTGAGCGCGACCTGGCTGCCGTCCAGCATGCGCGGCGCGAACGTGTACGACAGGGCGTTGCGGCCGTTGATGGTCGCGGTGACGATGAGCCCGTTCACGACGACGTTGAGGTCGTAGTAGGTGCCCGCCTTGACACCGCCGGGAACGGATGCCTGGGCGAGGACCGCCCAGCCCCACGACGCGCGGTGACCGATGACGACCTTGCTGGTGGACTGGTCGATGCCGGCGAACTTGAAGTCCATCGGGCCGAAGTAGTCGAAGACCACGTACGCGTTGGCCTTCCAGCCGGCCGTCGGCTTGTCCATCGAGATCTTCGCCGACAGCTCGTAGTAGACGCTCTTGTACGCGTCGGAGTACCAGACCGCCATCGCGTCGCCCGTGCTGTCGGCCGCCGTGACCTTGAGCACGCCCTGCTGCACCGTGAAGACGCCCGAGTCCGTCGCGAAGCCCTGCATCGTGCCGTCGTTGAAGTCCGCTCCGCGCAGCGTGTCGCGCCGGCCGCCGGGGATGTTGCCCGCCTGCGGATCGGTCGGGCCGCCGGTCTGCGTCTGCCACTGGCCGTGATCGTGCTGGGTGATGAGACCGAGCTCGCCGTACGGTTCGCCGTTGCGGATCTGCTCGGTGCCCTCGTCGCTCCAGCGCGTGAGGTCGACGCCCTGGCTGCGGCTGAGCGCGTACAGGAACTGCGGCAGCTGCGGCTCGACCTGCCGGCTCACCGTGGCGATGCCGAACGGGGAGAACGGCACGAGGTAGCTGTTGAACTCGCCGACCCAGTCGATCAGGCGGTCGCCGCCGGTGTTGCCGATCAGGATGTCGAGGCCCGCGCCGCCGAACACCCGGTCCTGGAAGCTGGAGTTCACTCCGTCGGGGGTGTCGTTGAGGTAGGTGTCGCCGGGCACCGTGCAGGTGCCGTTCGGCTGGGCGGTGACGCAGCCCGAGTGCAGGTCGTCGTCGGCGTTGTGCAGGTCGTTGCCCCACCCGCCGTACAGGGTGTCCTGACCCGTGCCGCCGACGAGCCAGTCGTTGCCGAGGTCGCCGAAGATCGCGTCGTCGCCGTCCGAGGGCTGGTTCGTCTTGGTCTGCGTGCAGTTGCCCTGGTTGTCGACGGCGATGCAGGCGGCGACGTGGTTGCCGGAGAGGTCCTCGTTGTTGAGGAAGAAGTTGTGCGGGAAGAGCGTCACGTTCGGGCTGCCGGTGCACGTGTGGCCGCTGGGCGAGTAGGACGTGCAGCCCCAGACGTCGCCCGCGCCGTTGAAGCGGATCGTGCGCCGCGGGTCGTACTCGTTGTAGAGGTAGAACTCGCCGAGCCGCAGCTCGTTGTGGTTGTTGGCGTGCCACGGGTTGGTGTCGGCGCCGAAGTGCAGCACGTCTCCCGGGTTCCACGGGTGGGCGAAGTCGATGTACTCGAGGCCGACGGGGTCGCCGTCCGCGTCGAAGTGCTGCGCGAACCCGCCTGCCGTGTAGCCCCCGGTGCCGGCGCCGATCGCCTCGGCCCCGCTGATCGCGTCGTCGCCCGCCCCGCCGTGGATCCAGTCGCCGCCCCAGCCGCCGAAGATGATGTCGTCGGAGTTGTTCGCGTCGAAGGTCGGCTGGTTCGCGACGTGGTGCTGGCTCTGGTTCGTGTCGGGACCGAGGTTGTAGACCGTGAGGTCGACCGACTTGACCAGCTCGTTCGGCACGTTGATGGTCGCGGTCTGCACCTTGCCGGGCGTGTAGATGTACTCGCCGAGCACGTCGCCCTGGCTGGTCTTGGTGTCGGGGTCGATCGTGCGCAGCCGCAGCACGCCGTACAGCGGCTCGGCGTACTCGGTGCACACCGTGGCGGAGGCGGTCGAGCAGCCCGTGTTGCGGCTGGTGAAGATGCGGCCGTCGTCGCCGAGGATGCCGTCGGAGCCGGTGCCGCCCGAGATCCAGTCGTTGCCCCAGCCCCCGATCAGATCGTCGTTCTGCGCGTCGCCGAAGAGCATGTCGTGGTCGCCGCCGCCGTACACGGTGTCGTCGCCCGTCTCGCCGTGGACCTCGTCACGGCCGCCGATCTGCGTGCTCTTCCAGGCGCCTGTCGCGGTCTCGAGGACGACGGAGCACGTCGGCTGAGTGGGCGAGCCGTTGCAGTCGCTGCCGACGCCGAGGCCGAAGTTCTCGGGCTTGTAGTCAGGTCCGCCGACCGTGTAGTCGAGCAGGTGCACGCCCCGGACGATCAGGCGCAGCCCGTTGGGCAGGTCGTAGTTGAAGGTGACGTAGTTGGCGCCCGTGGTGGGGGCGATGCCGACGGATCCTCCGTTGCCGAGCCCGTTCACGTCGCCGCCGTTGATCCCGACGATCCGGATGATGCGGCCGTTGTCGCCGACGATCGTGTCGGCGTCGCGCGCGTCCATGTCGGCGGAGATCGTCGCGTCGCCGAGGATCCCGCCGGGCGTCCCGACGGTGCCGGGAGTGCCGTTCACCTGGTTGTTGATGCCGACCTGAAGCCCGGCGCCACCGAAGATGATGTCGGCGCCGCGGTCGTCGCCCGGCTGGTACCAGTCGGTCGGAGCGGGCAGCCCGTCCGGGCGCTCGTGCTGCTGGTCGAGGCTGAAGAAGTCGCTCGATCCGCCGAGGAGGTCGTCCTGACCGAGGCCGCCGAAGATGCGGTCGTTGCCGCCGCCGCCCTCGATGTAGTCCTCGCCGTCGGTGGCGAGTTCGGCCGCGCCGACGAACGAGAGCACGCCGGTGAAGTCGCAGACCACCGGGCTTCCGGTGCACCCCGCCGGCGTGCGGCTCGCGCCGACGTGCCGTGTCGTCCTCTGCACGCCGAGCTCGTCCTGGTCGGTGGCCCGCGCGAACGACTCCTCGAGGTCGCCGTCGCCCTGCAGCACGTCGTTGCCGAGCTGGCCGAACAGGAGGTCGTGCTTCGCGCCGCCCGCGAGTGCGTCGTTGCCGAAGCTTCCCGCGCCCTCCGTGCCCGCGTCGATCGCGAACGTGTGCCAGAGCTCGGTGACGTCGTACTCCGCCCACCACGGCGCTCCGTCGGGGTCGCGGTACGGACGAGGCACGCCGTTGACCAGGAGCAGGCCGGAGTCGTTCTCGGTGCCCGTGATGCCGCACGCGGTGCGGTCGCTGCGCGTGTACATCAGGGTGCCGCACAGCGCCTGGAAGCGGCCGTTGGTCCAGTCTCCCGGGGTCCGCACGAAGAGCACGTTGTCGCCGAAGAGGACGTCGTCGGCGTCGTCGCCGTCGGCCAGGTCGTGTCCCGCACCGCCGACCAGCACATCGCGGCCGAGTCCGCCGAAGATCGCGTCGTCGGCGCCGCGCTGGAGGTTGCGGCTCTCGATCGCGACCACCGTCGAGGTCTGGGTCGTCTGGATCTCCTGCAGCCGCGTGTCGGGCTCGTTGGTGTCGGCCGTGTTCCACGGGTTGACGCCGTTCTGCACGACGACGCCGTGGTCGCCGAACGCGATGTCGTCGTAGACGTGCTCGGGACCGCCGGCGACGGTGCCGGGGCCGTCGCCCCAGATCAGATCGCGGCCCGCGACGAGCAGGTCATCGCGCACGGGCGAGGCGTACGGCTGGATCGTCGTGCCGTTGTTGATGTAGCCCGCGCCGGTGACCGTGGGAAGCGGCGAGCGGTCGGTCACGGCGACGTCGAGGTTGCGGGTGAAGATGTCGACGTTGATGCCGGAGTCGCCGTACAGGTGGTCGGCGCCGCGCAGGCCGCGCAGCTCGTCGTCGCCCGAGCCGCCCGCGAGCCGGTCGCCCGTCTGGCTGCCGATGAGGAGGTCGTCGCCGAGACCGCCGAAGGCGGTGATGCCGATGGTCGGCAGGCCCGCGACGGGCGTGGCGGAGTGGAGGCCGCTCGCGTCGATGATGTCGTGACCGGCGTAGTCGTACGGGTCGGCGAGCGAGAAGACCCACTCGTCGTCCTCGTTCTCGGCGTCGGGGATGTGGGTGAACGGATCGAACGGCTTCGGGCCGAACTCCATGCCGAGCACGTCGCCGGTGCGACCCGAGTACCAGACGCCGTCCTGCGACGTGTCACCGTAGACCACGAGCGGCGAGTTCGGCCCGGCCGTGGTCGCACTGTCGCACGGAAGAGTGCGAAGACCGTCCGACGCGTCGGAGTCGGCGGGGTCGATCGGGGCGACCGTGCTGCACACCGTGATCACGTCACCGCCGACGCGCGTGCCCGCAGAGATCGCGCCGTCGAAGCCGGTGATCGTGAGCAGCGTCGTGAACCACACGGCGACCTTGTTGACCAGCTTCACCGTGGGCTGCAGCGCCGTTCCTGCCAGCCTCAGCTCGGTCGCCGAGACGACGGTGACGGTGAAGACGCCCGGCAGCCCGCTGATGCGCACCTGCATGCCGACCCGGAAGCCGTCGGCGACGAAGCTTCCGGCCGACCGCACGATGCGGTCCTTCTCGATGCGGAACTGACCGGTGGCCTCGACGCGCTTCGGGTCGGCGACGGCCACGGTGATCTCGGAGGCGCCCCCGCCGAGCACAGTGCCGCCGCCGCGGGGCGGCCCGCCGAGGTACATGATCGCGCCGACACCGCAGCCCGGGAACGGGTCGTCGATGCCGATGGCCAGGCAGTCCACGTCGCCGAAGCCGAGGACGAGCCGCGCGAAGGTCTCGCCCGAGAGCTGCACGTGCTGCGGCGTCGTGCCGTAGGGGTTGCCGGCGACGTACCCGCTGCCGGGCAGCGTGGGCGTCACCCCCCACGGCAGGCCGTCGCCACGCGTGATGGCGAGTCCTCCGCCGGCCTGGGGCGAGCGGGTCATCGAGAAGGTGTTGCTGATCGGGCTGTTCCCGCCGCCGTGCACCACCGTCAGGCCGCCGTGCGGGCCGGGCACGAAGACGGTGCGGCTCGCGCCGCCCATCGCGGCGGTCATGAGGTCGCCGCGGGCGAGGGTGAGCACTGCGTCGGTCACTCCGACGATCCGCCACTGACCGGCGACGTTCTGGATGCGCACGAGCTGGCCGACGACGAAGCCGTCCGAGATCCAGCTGCCGGTCGTGCGGGTGATCGTGCCGCCGTCGACGCCGATGGGGGCGACGACGATCGCGCCCGTGCGGGCGACCGGGACGTCGGAGGCGATGACAGTGCGCGACGCCGTGCCGGTCGCGGCGGCGCCGGACACGAGCTTCACGAACATGATCGTGTTGTCCGTGGTGTCGCCCGGGTCGGAGTCGCCGAACCCGACGACGAGGAACTGGCCGCTCATACCGGTGATCGTGACGGTCTGGCCGACGAGGAAGCCCTGGGCCTTCCAGTCGAACGGGGATCCCCGCGTGAGCGCGTGCGTGGTTCCGACCGGGACGCCCGCGCCCGCGCCCTGCGGCGACAGTGTCACCGTGCCGATCACCTTGACCGGGACATCCGGCTGCAGAGTCCCCTGAACGTCGAGGCGGTCGTTGCCCGAGCCGAGCAGGACGTTCACGACCTCGATCGTCGACTTCGACCCGTCGGACTGGTACTCGCCGTCGACGAACGCGACGGTGCCGAAGCTGATGCCGCCCCGGAAGATGCGCGACTCGCCGAACGTCTCGTCCTGCTCGCCCGCGTAGCCGGCTCCGAAGTCGAGGTCCTTGGCCATGCCGAAGCCTGTGAGGCTGGTCTTGGTCATGACGCCCCGGCCGTGCGCGACGCTCGAGTCGTTGTAGACGGTGAGCACATCGATCTGCTTGGACTCGGGCGCCTGCGTCGCGATCGCGAACAGCGGGCCGTCCGCCTCGCCGGGGAGCTTGAGTCCGAGCTCGAGCGACCGGTCGGCGCCCGTGACGCCACCCTCGACCGCGAGGGGCCCGCGCAGCTTCGAGAGCAGGTGAGTCGACGCCGGGAAGATCTTCACGCCGCGGCGCTGGAGCGGCTGCTCGAACCACACGTCGGCGGCGAGCTCGATGAATTTCTCGGTGGCCCAGTCGCCGTTGAAGGTGACCACCGCCGCGATGCGGCGCACGGTGAACCCGCCGCCCGAGAGCAGCGCGGCCAGCGTATCGCCGCTCCCCGCCTCGAGCCGGAGCTCGAGGATGTTGTCCTTGCTGCCGTTGGTGCCGCGCAGGATGGCGATCTTGGCCCGGACGCACGTGCCGCCCTTGCAGATCTCGATCCACTGGCCCTCGAGGAAGCCGTCCGCGAGCCACGAGCTGCCCGGCAGGTTCGCATCGCGCACGAGGCGCCAGCCGCTCGTCGCGTCGCCCGCGACGACGGTCGCCGCGCCGTCCCAGCTGCCGATGCGCGTGAGCACGTTGATGCTCGCGTTCGCGCCCGAGCCGCACGCGAGGGCCGCGCCGACGGTGATCTTCGTGGCGGTGACGGCCTGGATCGTGTAGATCGTCGCGCCGCACGACGAGATCGTGATGCGCTGCCCCACCGCGAATCCCTCGTCGAGGAAGCTGCCGAGGTCGCTGCCGTTCGCCCGCGTGATGACCGAGCCCGCGAAGGACAGGCTGCCGAGGAACCGGCGCGACGGGACGTCGCCGCCGATCGCGGTGTAGCCGGCCGGGGTGACCGCCACACCGCCGACCGAGACCACGTCGGCGAGTCCGTCGGTGATGAGGGCGATCTGCACCTGGCCGTTGGGGGCCTTGGTGAGGCGGATGGTGTAGCCGTCGGTGCCGCCCGGGATCGAGCACGCCGCGTTGCCGCACTTGATCACGACGGTGTCGGTGCCGGTCGGGATCGTCACGACGTTCGGCGTCTCGTCGTCGTAGACGAGCACGTCGGTGCGCTGCGCACTGCTGCGCAGGTTCGGGAACGGGTAGGCCGCGGCATCCGTCGCCGAGGTGCGGATCGTGTCGAGCTGGTAGTTGACGACCGCGGTCGTCGGGTCGCCCGGGTCGCTGTTGTCGCGCGCCTTCACGACGATCCGCACCGGGACGTCCCAGTTGGTGAGGTCGAACCACACCGAGTACCAGGTGCCCGTGGCGTCGACGACCTTCACCCAGCGGGCTGCGGGAATGCCGCTCAGGTCGAGCTGCGCGATGCGCTGGCTGTCGGCATCCATCCAGATCTTCACCCAGATCTTCGCCCCCGCCGCCGGCGCCTTCGCGAGCGACAGCAGGATGTCGTCGTTGCGCTCGGTGGCCACAGGGCCCTCGATCACGATGGTGCGACCGTCGGGGGACGTGGTTCCGGGGGCCACCGGCACCGCGTAGACGCCCGGGGTGTCGTTGTCGTAGACGAGCGCGTTGACCTGGCGCACCGCGGCGCCGTGGAAGCGCAGGTCGCCCGAGACGACGGAGTGCTGGATCACGACCGTCCGGTCGCCCTCGGACCGCGGGTCGTCCACGGCCCACAAGTACACCCGCTGCCACTGGCCGGTCGCCGAGCCCGCGAGGAACGTGAGGGTGACCGCCCGGCCGTTCTCGTCGACGACCTCGCCGTTGCGCACGTAGTGCCGCTGGAACTCGGATGCCTCGTCGCAGTCGGTGTCGACCGCGCCGACGCAGAGCCACACGGTGTCGCCGATGCCGTTGGGCAGCGGGGCCGGGTTGATGAGCGAACCGTCGGCCTCCTGCGAGGGCGGCCAGGCCGCCGAGACCGTGACGACCACGTCGTGCGTCGGCACCACCGCGAGCGAGACCTCGTAGTACGCGTAGCTCTTGATCGGGGCGGTGCCCGGTGCGCCCTCGCGCACGGCGGTGCCGCCGGTGCCCTCGCGGATGACGACGACGCCCTGGTCTCCGGTCGCCACGTTGTAGGGCACGCCGTCGGTCGGCAGGCCGTTGTACCCGGGATCGTTCGGCGCCGTGACGATGTGGTCGACCGCGCCCGAGAGCCCCTCGAGCTCCCGCGTGACGATGTCGGCCGTGACGTCGCCCGACACGTACACCCGATCGGAGCCAAGGCCGCCGATGACGCGGTAGCCGACGCCGTACGCCGTGGACTGCACGAAGAACTCGTCGTCGCCCTCGAGGCCGTCGATCTCGAGGACCTCGATCGTCGTGTACTTCACGTTGAGCCCGGCGCCGTAGACGGCCTTGTCGGTGATGGCGAAGTCGTCGGCGAACTCTGTGCCGAGCACCACGAGCTTGTCGAAGCCCGTGCCGCCGTCGACGTTCACCGGCGCGTTGACGTTGTACTGCACCTCGTCCTCGCCACCGCCGGCGCGGATGTCGAGGGGGCGCGCGGTCGAGAAGCCGAGCCCGATGACGGGCACCGCGACGCCGTTGGCGTCGAGCGGGATGACGTCGTCCTGCCACATCGTGTGATCGAGGTCGACGTTCGACGCGGGCGCGTGGGTGAACGTGACGTGCGCGTCGGCGTTGTTGCAGACCTTGTCGCCGTTGTTGTCGTAGCGCGTGTAGTTCGCGATGCCCTTGTAGGTGCCGATGACGCACGAGCCGAAGGCGACCGGCGTGGTCGGGAAGACGCCGCCGACCGGACGGAAGTCGACGTCGTTGAGGTCGCAGCCGGCGACGCTGTCGGCGCTCGTGTCGCACACCGCGGCGATCGCGAAGGCGCGGACGATGAAGAGGTCGTTGTCGTCGTCGCCGTTGAGCTGAACCTCGGCACGGTTCGAGTAGACGGTGAAGCGGTCGTTGCCCGTGCCGCCGGTGACGAGCAGCGGGGCCGAGGCGCCGGGGCTCAGCCAGCCGCGCGTCGTCGGGATGAGCGCCGGGAAGGTGTCGGCGGGCAGGAGCGCGCCGTCGGCCGGGTTGCGCTTGGTGCCGAAGATCTGGCCGATCTGGAACACGTCGTTGCCGCGGCCGCCGTCGAGCGTCATCGTCGCCTGGGTGTCGTCGACGTAGAAGGCGTCGTTGCCGCCCTTGCCGAAGACCGTGATGCGGCCGTTGAGCGCCCGGTCGTAGACGATGCGCTGCACGAGGACGCTGGGCTCGTTGTTCTGCACACGGTCGCGGTAGAGGCCGATGCCGCCGTCGGGGTTGCCGTTGCCCGCGAGCAGCGAGATGAACGCGGGGTGGTCGGCGATCTCGCTGGGCGACGCGCACACGGCCGGCACGCCGCTCGTCGTGTACGGCGACTCGTGGTCGATGCACGTGAGGGCCCGCAGCAGCCAGATGTCGTCGATGCGGCTGCCCAGGTTGAGGGATGCCGCAGTCTCGTCGAAGCCGTGCACGGCCAGCTCGTCCACCCCGGCGTTCGCGGCCCCGGTGTCGAGCACGTTGATGACGTAGTTGCGGATGTTCCCGTGGCTGCCGTTCGTGAAGACCGTGTAGTGGTCGGTCTCGCCCTGGCCGTCGAGCACCAGCACGTGCCCCGCGCCCGCGCCGTACTGCGGGCTGGTCTGCACGTTCATCGACTGCAGGTACCAGACCGTCATGCGGTCCTCGCCGTCAAGGCTGTTCGACGCGGCGGTCGCGTTGCCGTGCACGCTCGTCTTGGACCCGAGGAAGATGTAGCCGGGGTCACCCCACTGCTGCTTGTTGAGCAGGGGGTCGCTCGACTGCGAGCGGTCGAGGCCGGACGGATCGCCGAGCTGGATGGTGTCGGCGTCGGAGCCTCCCCACACGTGGGTCTGCTTGCCGGGGACGGGGTTCGCCGTGCTCGGCGCGCACGTGCCCATCGGGAATCCGGTCGCGGCACCGGGCGTGATGACGCAGTCGGCGATGATGCGGCCCCGCAGGATGATCGTGGTGCCGTGCTCGGGCGTCGGGTCGGCCAGCGTGCCGCCCGTGTCGAGGTTGCCGAAGTCGCCGCGGATGTCGATGGCGCCGTCGGCCAGAATCTGCGTGAACGGGTGCAGCGTGATGTCGTCGCCCACCCGGAGCTCGACGCTCCCCTGCTCGGCGAGGATCGTGCCGTTGTCGATCACGCGCGGCGCGTCGTCGTCGTTCCCCGGGGCGGTGTCCGCATCTTCGGCGAAGCGGGCGGTGCCGTTGCGGATGAGGAACAGGTCCTCGTCGAGGTCGGCCGACTCGCGGACCGTCAGGCGGATGCTCCCGCCCGTCGTGTGCGCGAGGAGCAGGCGCAGGTACTCGTCGGTCTCGGTGAGCCAGATGCCCGCGGTCGCCTCCAGCGCCACGTCGTCGGCGTTCGCCTGCAGTCCCGGATCGTGGGTGCCGGCGTTCGTGTCGGCGCAGTTCGCCTTGGCGCACGCGAAGGGCGAGTCGACGAGCGAGTCGATCTCGAGGTCGTTGGCGGCGGTGCCGATCGAGCCGCCGTCGGCGTCGATGTCGATCGACTGGCCGATCACGTCTGCGGCCGCGTCGTCGAGGGCATCGACGATGCTTCCCGCCCGTGTGCGCAGGGAGACGTTGCCGGTGGACAGCGAGTCGTCGCCCGCGGTGTGGACGATGCCGATGCGCAGGTCGCCGGCGACCTGGTCGAGGAAGATGCCGGGGGTCTTGTCGTCGTCGGCGGCGGTGTCGAAGGCGTTGAGGAGCCCCGCCGGCCCGCCCACGGCGTTCACCCGGATCTCGAGGAAGTTCGTCGGCAGGCCGATGCCGCCGACGCCCGAGACGCTGCCGGCCTCGCCGCGGCCGTTGTCGCCCGCGATCAGCGTGATGTTGCGGCCGGTGACGTCGATGCTGTTCGGCGTGCCCGCTGCGCAGTCGAGGTCGTACGCGTCGACGCATGTCGGGTCGTCGTCGGTGTCGATGACGCCCGCGTCGAGCTCGGCGTCGAGGATGCGCGCCGGCGAGCGCAGCGTGACGTCGGCGGCGATGGTCGCCGTGGTGCACGCCTTCGGGGTGGCGCCGGAGCACTGGCCGGTCGCGTGGATGTGGCCGACGCGCAGGTCGCCCTTGCCGCTCTGCTCGACGACGGTGATCGAGCCGTTGGTGAGCACGTCGATCTTGCCCGAGCCGTCGGTGGCCCCGTGCGACGCGCCGGTCTCGTCGTCGGTCCACGTGCCGTCCACGTCGGTGTAGGCGAGGATGGTGACCTCGGTGGCCGCCGACGGGTGGAAGATCGCGATGCTGTGGCCGGCGCGGATGTCGCTGAAGGTGTAGTTCGAGCGGATCGGCGTGAGGTCGGTGCCGAAGGCGACCACCACGACGTCACCGCCGACGATCACGGGGGCGTCCGCGCCGCCAGCGCAGAGCGCACCGTCCGGCCGGAAGTAGCAGGTCGTCGGGACCGTCTCGATCGGGTTGCCACTGCCGTACGGGTCGGGCTTGTCGTTCGGGTCGTAGATGTCGACGTTCACGTCACCGACGCCCGGGCCGGCGATGCCCTCGGCGCTGTCGCGCACGATGACCACGGCGTCGTAGCCCGCTTTGATGGGGCCGATCACGGGGGCGATGGGGGCGACGTTCGCGGCGAGCGAGTCGCGGCGGAGGACCGTCAGATCGAGGTAGAGACTCGCACCGGCCTCGGCGTCGAGGGCGGCGGGCTTCAGGACGGCCGGGACGCTGACCTCTCCGGTGTGGAAGATCTGGTGGAGCACCAGCCGGATCGGGTTGGCGACGGTGCCCAGGCTGCCGAGCTCGGAGTCGAGCTCGACGGTGTTGCTGTAGATGGTCTCGGTGCCGGCATCCGTCCCCCTGAGGATGGAGCCGCGGTCGTTGTCGATGACGGTGCGTCCGACGATGTTGCGGATGTCGCCGTCGAAGGTGAGGTCGAAGCCGGTGGTGGCGGTGGCCCGGAGGCTCTCGATGACCACGTCGGTGGCCGGGAAGATGTGGGCGAGGTGCCAGAACCACTGCGTGGCCGGGGGCGCGTGGGGCCCGTTGTCGACCGACACGCTGATCACGGCGGCCGGCGTCGTCGACAGGTGCGAGTTCAGGGTGTTGATCGACACGCTCTGCGGGTCGCTCGTGCCCTTGATCACGATCGCCTTATCGGAGCTGTTGCGGATCAGCACGGAGTTCCACGTGTGCTGCATGTAGAACATGCCCTGGGTGCCGTGGATCAGGCCCACGCAGTCGAGGTCGCATGATCCGCCGGCGTCGTTGGCCTCGAAGAGCGCCGCAGGCAGCTCGTCGTAGAGGATCGGGTCGATCCAGATGGTGCCGCCGCTCACGACGTCGCCGATGCCCAGCGGCGCGCCGAACTGCGACGAGCGCACCGTGACGTTCGCGGTCTTGGCGATGATCCGTCCGTCCGCGTCGATGATCAGCACCGGGTTCGGCTCGCCGAGCAGGTACACCGTCGACTCCCACGCGATGTCGCGCTTGGGGTGGTACTGCACGTCGGCGTCGCTGCTGCCGATGTCGAACAGCCCGCCGGAGCGGTGCGCGTACGCGTACAGCTTCTCGAACGACGTGAGCGCCGAGACGACCAGCTCGCTCGTGCGCACGATCGACTCGTCAGCCCCGACGATGAGGGAGTCGCCGGCGAAGGTCACCTTCGACCGGGCGTCGGTGTCGCCCCCGCCGCAGCCGCAGTTCGAGTTCGCGATCGTCTGCAGGTTGAGGCCGCGGTGCACCGCGCGGATGCGGACGTCGTCGCCCTCGACCTGCGCGCCGGTCTCGAGGGTCGTGCGCACGGTGTCGTTCACGGAAACGTAGGCGCCGGCATCCGAGTCCGCGCCCAGCGCGTACGCGTCGGCGTCGCTGCGCGCGATGCCCACGGCGTCGACGTCGTGGCTGTCGCGGCCGCCGTCGGCGAAGTCGACGTCCCAGCGCACGCCGCTGCCTGCCGACAGGTGCACCATCGCGCCGCGGATGCGCGCGGTGCTCTTGATGGTGGTGTCGACGGATGCCGCGTGCTCGCGGCCCACTCCCACGCCCTGGTGCTCGTCGTCGTTGGCGTCGGCGTTGGTGCCGAGACCGCCTGAGCCGGACGAGGCGCGGGCGTTGCCGTTGAAGGATGCCGCGGCGTCGATGACGATCGTCCGGTTGGCGTAGAGCGTGCCGGCGATCTCGGTGTTGACGTCGTACCCGATCTCGATGTCGACGTCGGTGTCGGCGCCGGAGATGAGGCCGCCGGTGCGGTTGACCGCCTCGCCGTTGCCCCGGGTGTCGGCGAACGCGGTGACCTGGATGTCGGTGCTGGAGAAGATCGACGCGCCCGACCCGACCTTGACCTCGACGTCGTTCTCGATGTCGGCGAAGGCGTTCGACGCGCCGAACCCGAGGAACCCGCCGCCCTTGCCGACCGACGACACCGCGCCCTGCGCGTAGGAGGTGCCGTCGACGAGGACCGAGCCGCCGCGGAGGATGCCGGCCTGCACGTCCACCGTGACCGCAGCGTCGACGGTGATCTCGGAGAAGACGTCGGAGAAGTGGAACACGCCGCCGCCCACGCCGGTGGAGTTCGCGCTGACGATCCCGTTCTCGTTCGGTCCGACCTGGCCGCCGGGGCCCCCGACGCCGATCAGCACGTGCGGGTTCGGGGCTGGCGGCAGGCCCCCGACGAGGTCGATGTAGAAGTCGTGGCCGCCGGTGCCGGTGCCCGTGACCGCGATGCCCTGGTCGCTGAGGAAGTGGGTGCCGAACTTGTCGGTGAGGCCTCCGACCAGGTTGCCCGCAGCGTCGCGCAGCTGGATGTGCGTGCCGTCGAGGACGTCGATGAAGTACATGCCCCCCTCGACGAGGCCGATCGACTCGTAGCCGACCCGCTGCAGCGTGTGGGTGGCGAGGACCGCCTTGAAGAAGTCGGGGTCGAGCGGGTTGGTGATCGTCGAGATCGCGATGACCTGGATCGCGTCGGCACAGCTGTTGCCGACGCCGCCGTCGCCCGGGGTGTTCTCGTAGGTGCCGATGCCGGCGCGGCACGGGTTGGCCGCCAGCCGCAGCATGTGCGCGCCCGCCGGGCCGTTGCCGAAGAGCCCGTCGGGGTCGCCGAGGAAGACGTAGTACGTCTGCCCGCTGTTGAGCCCGCCGATGCCGATGTCGCCGGTGAAGGTGTAGCGCACGGCGTCGCCGGTCGACCAGCCGTGGAACGGCGCGTAGATCGTGTTCCACGAGGAGTTCTTGTCGATCGAGCCGTTGTCGTCGGAGTCGGCGAGCTGCGACCCCTCGGTGTCGATGTCGATGATGGTGCTCTTGAAGACCACCTTCGCCGGCGCGGTGTAGACGACGGCGCGGCCGTCGAGCCCCGTCGAGTCGCCGACCTGGATCGTGGTCGGGTTCGTGACCGTGGTGAAGCTCACCACGACGTTGCCGTTCGAATCGAGCTGGCTCGTCGAGAGGCGGAAGCGCGTGTCGTCGATGACGAACACGTAGTAGGCCTGACCGCAGATGAGTCCGCCGACCGGCAGCGTGCCCAGCGCGCCGCCGCCGTTGCAGTCGTACACCACCCTGTCGCCGGTGGCGAAGTTGTGGCCGCTCGCGACCTTGATGCTGCCGGTGGGCACGTCGATCGAGCCCGCGTCGGCGGCATTGATCCGGATGCCGAGACGCAGGGTCGTGTCGTCGACCTTGATGATCCCGTACGTGCGCCCGTCGCCGAGGCCATTGATGGCGAACGGGTTCGGGATCGAGCCGTTGTCGACCGCGGGGATGCCGGTCGCGGGCGCCGAGTAGCTGACATTCGCGCCGGTGTCGATGCCGTGCGGGAGGGCGAAGCAGATCGTGTCGGCGCCGTTGCAGTTGATCGCCTGGATCGTGCCGTCCGACACCGAGCCGGGCTGGACGCCGTGACGACCGGTGATCGAGAGGCGTCCGCCGGCCTGCACGAACCCCCCGGTGACCGTGGCGTAGACCTTCGGCTTGGCGATCGATTCGGCCGTGAACCCGGCCTGGATGTTGATGACGCCGCCCGAGGTGGCGTCGGCGTACGAGTCGGCGTCGGTGAGCGCGTGGGCGAACAGGGTCACGTTGCCCGACGCCGTGACCTCTCCGCCGCCGAACGTGGCGCGGACCTCGTTCTCGGTGCGGGCCTGCGCCTTCGAGGCGCCGACCGCGATCAGGCCGATCGCGAGGCTGTCGACGCTCGCCTTCGTCGCGTCGTTGCCGACAGCCTTCACCTCGATGGCGGCGGCGCCCGGCACGCCGACGCGGCCGACGGCCGGGTCGATGTAGCTGGTGCCGACGTCGCCGTTGAGCTCGGCCTTGGTGATGCCGTAATTGGAGGCGTTCGGGAACATGACGTTGATGGCGACGCCGCCGATGCCCTTGCCGCCCGCGATCGCCGTCGCCCGGTTGTTCGCTGCCGCGTCGACCGTCAGCTTCCCGGTGAGGCCGGTGATCTCGGCCGGGTCGCCGATGATCGCCGAGGTGACGGTGCCGGAGCCGATCGTCGCCCTGCTCTCGGCGCCCGAGACGCTCGCGATGCCGGTGGAGAGCACCTTCGCCGTCGAGGTCGCTTTGTTCGTGGCATCCGCCTTCACGGTGAAGTGGCGGCCGGCGGTGACGGTGCCGCTCCAGTCGGCGCCCGTCGGGGCGGAGATGTCGGCGACCGGGGCGCTGACGGCGATGCCGCCGAGGATGCCGCCGGTGATGACGTTGGAGTAGGCGATCGCCGTGTTGGCGGAGGTGGCGACGAAGTCGAAGTCGCGCCCGGCCGCGGCGATGCTGCCAGATCCGGTGGCCCGCGTCGCACCGGTGACCTTCGCGTGCGCGACGCCGACCGCGAGGCTCGCGAGGGCGACGGCGAGCGTGAACACGTCGGCCTTGGCCCGGTTCGCGGACGTCGCGGTGACGTCGACGTCGGATGCGCCGGTGATCGCGCCGTTCATGGTGGCGCGGACCTCGTTGTCGACGAACGCGAGGGCGATCATGGCCTTCAGGTCGATGAGACCGCCCGACAGCGAGTCGACGGTGCTCTTGGCCCGGTTTCCCTCTCCGTGGGTCTTGGCGCGCACCGCGATGGCTCCGGTCGACGAGATCGTGCCGCTCGCGACGATCGCGCGGATCCAGGCGTCGGAGGTGATCTCGCTCGAGGCCCAGGTTCCCGCGATGCCGATGAGCGAGACGGCGCCGAGGAACGAGTCGGCGTACGCCTTGTTCTCGGCGTCGGCCTCGACCGTGATGCCCGAGGTGCCGGTCGCGCTGCCCGAGATCTGCGCGAGGGTGTGCCCCGCGAGCACGGCGAAGATGACCTGGATCGCGACCGCCACGCCGCCCCCGCTGATGGCGGGGGACCAGACGGATGCCGCATTGTTCGCCGTCGCCCGGACGGTGACTCCGCCGCTGGTCGACGTGCTGCCCGAGAGCTCCGACTCGAGGTGCCGCGACGAGCCCGCCCGCGCGACGGTCACGCCGATCGCGACGCCGCCGATCGAGGCGTTGATGCTCTCGACCGAGACGGCGCGCGTGCCGTCGGCGGTGATCTGCACCCCGCCCGCGCCGAGCGGTCCGGACGGCGAGGCGGAGGCGCGTGCCGTGCCCGAGAGGTCGACGAGCGTGACCACGCCGCCGATGCCGATCACGCCGCCCGCGAGCGAGAGGCCGAGGGCGTCGATCGTGATGTCGTCGACGACCTTCGCGCGGTAGTTCGCGACGGTGCCGAGACCGCCGACGGTGACGTTGCCGCCCGTCGTCTCGGCCCGGTTATCGCCGGCGACGCTGACGTAGGCGATCGCGAAGCCGACCGCGCCGGCGCCGACCGCTCCGCCGATCGAGTAGACCTTGAGCGTGCGGTGGGCGCCCGACTCGACGAGCACTCCCCCGCCTGCCCGGCGCAGCTGCGCGCCGCCGTCGATGTGCGCGCGCTGCGTGCCGGTGTCCTTGATGACGGTGACCTGGCCGCCGATGCCGACGAAACCGCCCGCCGCGGCGAGACCGAAGCCGAGCGAGTCCTCGGTCATGATCGCGCGGACGCTGATCTCGTCGGAGCCGCCGGCGCCCGCGGTCACGACGGCGGCGCCGCCGATCTTCGCGTCGGTGCGGCTGCGGATGTTGAGCACGAGCACCGCGCCGCCGACGCCCACGGCGCCCCCGGCGATGGCGCCCGCGATGCCGAGCACCTCCAGGTCGTCGATCGCCCACACCCGCACCGAGCGGCCGGCGACGACCGTGCCGTCGAGGCTGGCGGTGGTGCCGTCGCTGGGCGGCGTGCCGAGGGCGCTCGCGGTGAGGCCGGTCGTCGGCGCCGCGCCCGCGATGCCGGAGTTCGCGCCGGCCATCGCGTCGGTGATGCGCTGGTTGGTCTTGTCCTCGCCGTCGACCATGACCCACTCGTCCGGACGGGTGTCGGGGGCCGCGCCGGCGGTGGTCGCGTTGACCTTCGCGCGCCACTTCCTGCCGGCGTAGGTGACGTACGAGCTCGCGTCGTCCATGTCGTACGAGACGCCCGGGTTCCAGGCGGCGTACGTGCGCGTGCTGGTCGTGCCGCCGAGGGCGCCCTTGTACCCGCCGTCGCCCTTGGCGATGTCGTCGGCCTTGTCGGTGTTGTCCTTCGCGGTGGGGGCGGCGTCCGTCTCGCCCTGCCAGTCGGCGCTCACGCCCGGCGTGCCGGTCGCGTGGTCGACCTTGGCCGCCCACCGCTTGCCGCCGTGGGTGACGACGTCGCCCGAGCGGTAGAACAGGTTCGGGTCGGCCGCCGTGGCCGCCGAGTACGCGCCGCGGAACGGACCGCCGTCGGCCTGGTGGTAGCTGCCCGACTGCTGGGTGCCGATCGCCCAGATGGACAGCGAGATCGCGAGCGCTCCGGCCCCTCCGGCGATGCTCACCGCGATCGACGAGACCTCCTTGATCGACAGCGCGAACACCTCGACGTCGTCGTTCGCGCGCACCGTCGCGCCGGCCGCGATGGCCGCCTGCACGCTCGAGTCGGCGATGCCGATGTCGATGCCGCCCGCGACCCCGACGAAGCCGCCGGCCGCGCCGCCCGCGATGGTGAGGGACTTGAAGCGGTCGACCGCCGAGACGTTGACGCCCTGGGATGCCGCGGCCCCGCCCGCCTGGTTGACCTGCGTGCCCCCGCCGCCGATGAACGCCTTCACGACCACCCGGATGAGGGTGACGGCGATGCCGCCCGCGACGCCCACGAAGCCGCCGCCGATCGCGGGGACGAGCCCGAAGACGTCCTCGCTCGAGTACGCCTGAACCGCGACGCCGTGGAACGGGGTGCCGACCCCGTAGCGGCCGAAGGTGCCGCCCGAGACGGTGCCGCTGTAGACGTCGGGGAGGCCGGCTCCTCCGGCGAGCGCGTCGACGACCGACCCGGCACCGAGGAAGGCCTGCGTGTCCTTGGTGATGAGGGCGATGCCGACCGCGGCGCCGACGCCCACGAACCCGCCGGCGATCGCCGCGGTGATGAGGATGGCCTTCGTGTCGGAGCCCGCGAGGACCAGCACGTTGTTCCCCGCCGCGAGCGTCGCGCCGCCGCTCGTGCACGGCATCCCGTCGCCCGAGGGCGTGCCGGTGCACGCGTACGTCTTCGTGTTCAGGATGCTGACCGCCACCGTCGCGGCGACGCCCACCGTGCCGCCGCCTGCGCCGACGACCACCGAGACGACGGCGTCCTTCGAGGTGGCGATGAGCGCGATGTCGCCGCGGGCACGCACGATCGCGCCGGCCCCGACGTGAGCCCGGGTGTTGAGGTTGACGACCCGGACCCCCACCGGGATCGCGACGCCCGCGCCGCCGGCGACCGACAGCGCTCCGGCGATGCCCAGGTGGTAGAACTGGCTCGCCGCGGCGACCCGCACCGACTGCTGCGTGCTCGAACCGGCCGCCGTGGCGCTGCAGTCAGCGTTGCAGTTGATGCGGGCGCTCGCGCCGACCCACGCGTACGTGTGGATGTTGTCGACGTTGACGGCGCCGGCGAGGTTCACCGCGGCGCTGCCCGCGACGCCGGCCGAGATGCCGACGACGGCGATGTCGTCGCTGCTGCCCGCCGTGACCGCGACGCCCTGGAAGGAGTCGGTGCCGGCGAGGATCGCGCGAGGTCCGAACGAGGCGGCGTCGCCTCCCGGGGTGAGACCGCTCTTGACGATGCTGTGGCCGCGACCGGTCGTCGAGCCGGTGTTGAGCGACAGGATCACGCCGCCCTTGTCCTCGGGCTTGTTGCGCAGACGCAGCTGGTTGGCGGCGAGTCCGGTGGTCTCGACGTAGTAGGTCGCTCCGTCGATGAGGCCGCCGATCGGGATGCCGCCGCCCGAGCTGTACACGACCGACTGGCCGTCGCTGAACCCGTGGTCGTACGGGAGGGTGATGAGGTTGCCCGAGACCGCGCCGCCCTTGAGCGGGTTGAACCGGAACGACTCGTCCTTGCGCACCCCCGCCTGATCGGTCGGGATGAGACGGTGGCTCTCGCCGGTGCCGCCGGAGACCGCGATGGCCGGGTCGCTCAAGTCGCGGTTCTTGTGCAGCTTCACGGTCGTGCCGTCGATCACCTCGACGTAGTAGACCTCCTGCTGCCCGCCCTCGACGTCGGGCGCGTCCTTCAGGCCGACGATGTTGGTGCCGTAGCCCGAGTCGTAGATGACCTCGTCGCCGTTCTGGAAGCCGTGCGTGAAGCCGAGGTCGATCGCGCCGCCGCCCTCGAGTGCCGCCGACGGGTCGAAGCGGGTGTCCTGCGTGGTGACGGTGTAGCCGCCCGTAGCGACCGTGAGGGCCGAGCCGCCCAGGCCGACGACGCGGCTGAACGCGCCGATGTACGAGCGCGTGCTCTTCGTCACGACCGGCACGGCCACCGCGGCGCCGACCGCGGCGGTGCCGCCGCCCGAGATGTTGCCCGAGATCACGTTGAGGCGCAGTGTGTCGTTCGCGGCGACCCGCACGCTGCCCGACACCTCGATGTCGGCCCGGTCGCTCGCCGACGTGCCGTTCTCGACCCAGGCCGCAGTGTTGACCGTGATGACCGAGACACCGGCGTTGACGTTGACCGCCGCCGTGCCGCCGAAGCCGCCGCCGACCGAGATCGAGTCGATGCTCTCGGTCGAGCGCGCGTCGACTGTGAGGCTGCCGGTCCCGCGGATCGTGGAGTCCTTGCCGATCCACGCTTCGGTGGTCTTGTGGATGACCTCGACGTCGACGCCCGCGCCGACGCCGGCCGTGCCGCCGTAGCTGAGCTGCCCCGCGAGCGAGAGCACGGTGGTGTCATCGGTGGCGAGCACCGCGATGTGCGTGGTCGGGAGGCTCGTGCTGCCGAGCATGCTCGCGCGGGTCACGTCGGTCGTCGTGTTGACCACGACGGAGCCCGCGACGCCCGCCGTGCCGCCTCCGGAACCTCCCACCGCCAGCAGCATGAGGTCGCCGCTCTGCGTGGCCGAGACCGTCAGTCCGGCGCCGCCGGCACGCAGACCGGCACCTGCGCCGACCTGCGCCTCGACCGTGCTGCCCCGGACCACGACGACCGCCGAGGCGCCGACGCCGGCGGAGCCGCCGCCGATCGCGAGGTTGCCCGCGGCGATGTCGGCCTCCATGTCACGGTCGGCCGTGACGCGCAGTGCACCGCTCGCGTGCACCACGGCGTTCGCGCCGATGTGGGCCTGCACCTTGGGCGAGGATCCGCCCTGGTTGAAGACGAAGACGATGACCGCACCGGACACGGCGGCCGAGTTGAGGCTCACGCCGCCCGCGATCGCCAGCAGGAACCAGTCCTCGTCGGCGGTCGCCTCGACGGTGACCGCCCCGCCCGCTCGCACGTCGGCCGAGTCTCCGATCCACGCCCGCACGTTCGAGTTCGCCACGACGACGACGACCGTGATGCCCACGCTCGCGGAGCTCTGACTGAGCGAGAGGGTCCCGCCGATGTCGATCAGGCGGATGGCGTCGGATGCCGACACCACAACGGTCTGCCCGGCTCCGCCGAGGGCGAACTCCTGGTTCACCTGCGCCCCGTCGCCGATCCACGCCTGGGTGTCGAGGTTCAGGATCTCGACGATGAACGCGCCGCTCACGGCCGCCCCGCCGCTGCTCGCCCCGCCCGCGATCGCCACGGACGACAGTTCGAGCCAGTCGATCCTGCCGGCCAGCGGCGCGGGGACGTCGGGCACGAGCGGCACGAGCGATGCGCTGGCGGTGACGGCGATCGCGCCGGCGGCGTCGGCCTGGGTGATCGACCCCGCGGCCGTGCCCGAGTCGATGGCGGCCTTCGTCACGATCTCGAAGTAGTCGACGACGAACGCGGCGCCGATCGCGGCGTTGCTGCCGGTGGACAGTGCGCCCGCGATGGCCAGGTTCTGCGTGCCGAGCAGCTGGCGGGCGGTCACCGTGATGCCGCCAGCAGGCGCCTCGACGTCGGCGCCCTGGCCGATGCGCGCGTCCGTGGTGAGCAGCAGGATCTGCACCGCGGCGCTGCCGGCGAAGGAGGTGCTCTTCCCGCCCGATGCCGAGAAGCCCCACACCACGAACTCGTTGCGCTGCGGGACGCCGCCCACGACGGGGACGGTGGCTTCGACGGTGACGCCGGTCTGCCCGGTGACGACGGCGTCTGTGCCGATCGCGGCGATGTTGTCGAGGTCCTGCACGTTGAGGCCGATGGCCGCGGTGATCCGGTCTCCGCCGGACTTGATGTCGAGGGCCGACCCCATCCCGAACGCGTTCGCCTTGGCCCCCAGGGTGCTGCGCACCGTGACGGCCCCGGTGGTGGCGGTGACGACGGCGTTGCTCGCGATGCGTGCCGTGCTCGTGAGTACGACCCAGTTGACGCCGACCGCCGCCGCGACGGCGGTGGTGCCGCTGCCGGTGCCGGACTGGCTGCTGGATTGGCCGTTCGCGCCCGTCGCGCCGTTGCTGCCGTTCGTGCCGCCGTTGGACGTGGGCATCGTGCTGGTGGAGCCGCTCGTGCCCTGCGTGTTCGGGTTCTGGTTTCCGGCGCCGGTCACCTGGTCCTTGGATTCGGCGTCGCCCGACTTGCCGCTCTCGCTGGCGCCGCTCGCGCTCGCCACGGCCTTCGCCTCGCTGCGCACCTCCGTCGGCGCGAGCACGCCGACCGCTGTCCCCTGGATCGAGCGCGCGATCTCGGCGAGGGTATCGGCGCCGACCACGGCGTTGACCACGACGACGGCGCCCACCGCGGCACTGCTGCCTGCGGCATCCGCCTTGCCCTCGCTCGCGATCCACAGCACGCGACCCGCCGTCACCGTCACCGCGCCCGTGAAGGCGCCCGCCGAGCCTGTGCCGATGCGCGCCGTCACGTCGTCGTCGACGCTCACGACCAGCGCGACCACCGGGGTCACGGCCGTTCCTCCCGTCGTGCCGCCCTCCGCAGCCGTCACGAGATCGCGGAAGCCCCACGCGTCGACGATGAGGCCCGTGCCGCCCGTGAGCGACGCGCTGTTCTGGATCTCGGCGCGCACATCGCTGCCGTCGATCACCTGGAGTGCGAACGAGGCGCCGACGCCCGTCGCCGACCCGACCTCCGCGCGCGACGTGGCCTTCGCGACGTCGCGCTCGTTGCTCTCGGCGGTGACCGACGACGACGCCGACGTGAGTGTGACGACGGCTCCGGCCGAGACGATCGCCTCGGTCGTGTTGTCGAGGATGTTGATGGCGAGCGCACCGGCGACGCCGACGCTCGTGGACTTGCTCGCGCCCGCGCGGGCCGTCGTGGTGACCTCGTGCTCGAACAGTCGGAACAGCTGGTCCGCGGCGGGGCTCGCCGGGAGGCGGTCCCCGCTGCCGACGGTGGCCGAGCCCTGCAGCTCCCACTCGTGCGAGCCGTTGCGCTTGTAGAACCCGGGAGCCTTCGAGCCGTCCTGCTCGGTCAGCTCGAACCACGTGCCGGAGGCGATCTCGTCCTTGGGCAGCTCGACCTTCTGCGCGACCGTCGTCTTGGTGACGAACACCCACGCGCCGCCCTCGCGCTTCCAGACGCTGCCCGCCGGGTGGCCGTCCTTCGCGGTGGTGAGGAGGTAGTACTGGCCGTCGGACGCGCCGCCGGGAAGCGCCGCCACCGTGCCGGTGAGCGTCACGTCGGTCTCGAGTGTCCAGCTCGACCCGTCGAACGTGTAGAGGCCGTCGTTGCCGCCGTCGCCTCCGCTGGTCTTCACGAACGCGAGGTCGTCCTTCGACGGGCCGGGGAGCTGCTTGCCGGACTCGACGATCTCCCAGCGCTTCTTGGTGGCGTTCCACCGGCGCACGACGTCGTCGGTGTCGCCGTCGCGCATGCCCGCGGCCACGACGAGGCCGGTCGCGCTGATCGTCGACGACCCGGTGATCGCCCGCACGAGGATGTCGACCTTCTGCACGGCGACGCCGGCGCCGACGCCGACGGAGCCGTCGGTCGCCGAATCGCCCTTGGCGGCCGCCGACGAGTCGGTGTCGGCCAGCGCGCGCAGCGTGACCAGTCCCCCGGCGCTGACGACGATCCCGTTCGCGAACCACGCGCGGGAGGTGGTCGCGACGACGTTGATGGCGATCGCGCCGGCGATCGAGACAGAGTTGCCGCCGTCGTCGTTGCTCGCGGCCTTCGGCGTCTGCGACGTCGAGGTGGAGCCGCCCGCGTTCTGCTGCTTGTTGTCGTTTGCCTTGCCGAGGTTGTCGTCGGCGGACTTGTTGACGTTCTTGCCGTTGCCGCCGTCGCTCGCGGCCGGCGCCCCCTTGGTGGCCGCCTCGGCGATCGTCTTGACGTCGACGCGCTGGGTCGCGGTGAACGATGCCGCGCCGGTCGTCGTGAGGCTGCGCGCACTGCCGGAGTCGACCGTGACGTCATCGAGCACGGCGAGGGCCAGCGAGATGCCGATGCCCGCGGTGGATCCGGCGACGGTGGATCCCTTCGCCGTCGTGGCGGCGGAGACGTTCTGTGTGGCGGAGGCGGTGATGCTCGACGCCGTGAGCGGAGCGGAGCCTGCGCCGATGGAGGCACTGGTGCGGATGGTCGCGAGGGTGATGGCGACGGCGGGGACGATGGTGACGCTGCCCGACTTGCCTCCGGCATTCGCCTCGGTCGTGAGCGCCACGTCGTGCGTCGCAGTGATGGTGAGAGCACCTGCGCCGGTCAGCGGAGGCCCGCGGGTGGGGTTCACCACCTGGGCGATGCCCGCGTAGACGATGTGGGTGACGAGGTTCAGGGCGAGCGAGGCGCCGAGTCCGACCGTGCCGCCTCCGGACTGCGTGGCCTTGGCCGAGGCCTTGTCGGCGCTCTTCGACCCCGCGACGATCATCACGGCTCCGCCGCCGACGATCGCGACGCCCGGCATGGGCCCGGGTCCGGGATGCGGCGCAGGATCCTGGCTGCCCTCGAGCGCGGCCGTCGTCTTCTCGTCGACGAGGTTCAGCGCGAAGGCGCCGGCGACGCCGAGCGTCCCGCCGGTGTTCGCGGCGCCGGCCTCGGCGATCGCCTCGAAGGTGTGGGTCATGTCGGCGGCCACCGGCTTGACGACGGCGTTGATCGTGAGCCCGGCCGCCTGCAGCGACGCGCCGACCCCGATCCCCGCCCGGTTGATCAGCTGCACCTTGTTGACCGCGAGGGCCGCGCCGACGCCGACCGAGGTGGAGTTCGTCGCGGTGCCCTTGGCTGAGGCCGAGGCATCCGTGTTGTTGCGGGCGATGAACGAGGCGCTGCCCGTCGTGACGAGTGAGGCGCCCGCGGAGAGCATCGCGACCGTGGCCGACCGCACGAGGTTGAAGGCGATCGCCGCGGCGACGCTGACGCTCGTGCCGTCCTCGTTCTCGGCCTTCGGGGTGGTGGACCCGCCCCCGGCACCGCCGGTCGTGCGCCCCGACGCGTTGCCCAGCTTGTCGTTGGACTTCGTGTTGGCGTCCTTGCCGGACGAGTCCTTGCCGCCGCCGGACTCGCCGGGCGCCCCCTCGGCGCTCGCCTCGGCGACCGTGCTCGTCGTCGACACGCCCTCGGCGGTCATCGAGACGGCTCCCTGCGCGGTGACCGCGCGGTCGATCGTCGAGGTCGCCTCGTGATCGGCGGAGGTGAGCGCGAACGAGATGGCCGCGGCGAGCGACGAGCCCGCGCCCGCACCGGTCGCGCCGACGGCCTTCGTCGTCGCCTTCGCGGTCTGGTCGGCCTTCGCCGTGATCGCGCCGCCGATCGCGAGCGCGGAGCCCGCGAGGATGCTCGCGATCGTCTTGACGTTGTGGATGGCGATGCTCGCGACGCCCGTGAGCGAAGCGGTCGTTCCGCCCGCGGCGCCGCCGATCGTCTCGGTGGTGGCGTCGTCGACGCCGGTCGCGCTGATCGTCAGCGCGGAGATCCCGGTGGGGGCGGCGAGGGCCGCCACGCCGGCCTGGACGGTGGCCCGGATGAGACTGATCGCGACGGATGCCCCGATCCCGACCGCGCTGCCGTTGTCGCCGCCGGCCGCCTGCTTCGCGGTCGCCTTGGCGGTCGTCTTGTGGCTGCCGCGGGCCGTCGTGGTGACGGCGCTCGAGCCGTACGACCCGGTGCCCTGCACGAGGGCCGAGGTCGTGGCATCCATCTTCATCACGGCGAGGGAGCCGGCGATCGTGACGCTCCCTCCGGCCTTCTTGCCCGAGGCCGCCGTCGCGGTGAACGACGAGTCGCCCGCCTGGGGGCCGGTCGCCTCGAGGGTGAGCCCGCCGTTCGCGTCGAGGGTCACGCCCGACGTGAACGCCCGCGTGAGCAGGTCGGCGATGATGATCGCGATGCCGATGCCGAGGCCGAATCCGCTCGACCCGCCGCTGCCGTCGGTCGTGCCGCCGTCGCCGTCCACGGTGACGGTGTTCCTGGCCCGCGCGGCCACCGACTGGGCGCCCGTCGTCGTGACCTTCGCTCCCACGATGCGGGCCGTGGTGTCGTTGTCGAGCACGGCCACGGCGATCGCGCCCGCGACGTTGATCGAGCCGTCGCTCGTCGAGGACTGCCCGTTGCCGCGCCCGGCCGAGTTGGCGCCCTTGTTGTTCTGCGTCGCGCCGCCCTTGCCTGCCTTCGCCGTCGCGGTGATCGTCGCCTGCTGGTTCGCGAGGAGCGAGAGGGAGGCCGCGGTCGTGCCTGTCGTGTTCGTCGAATCGATCGCGGCGTCGGTGTTCTGCTGCAGGTAGGCGACCGAGACGCCGGCGCCGCTGGCCGCGTCCTTCGCGTCGCCGGTGCCCGTGAGCGTCGCCACGTTCGAGGCGGCGATGCCGAGGGACCCGCCGACGACGGCGCGCGCGTTGCCGGTGATCTTGCCGACGGCGCCGGCCACGACGGTGATGATCGCGACCGCGGCGTCGAAGTTCGACGGGCCGGACTCCTGCTTGGAGTTGTCGGCCTGCGGAGTCGCGGACGCCGTGACAGTGGACGTCGCGCTGATGGACGCCGCCCCGTCCACGTCGAGCACGGCGTCGCCGCCGATCGTGGCGGACGCGTCGGAGAAGATGATCGCCGCGTCGCCGTACTGCTTGTCGAGGGTGAACGGGCCGACCGTGGAGCTCGCCGTGGCGGAGAAGTCCCCTGTCGTCGTGATCTGAGCTCCGCCGCGCACGTCGACGACCGCGCGCGAGTTCACGAGCACGGCGTACGCCAGCGCGGACGCCGTGTCGGGCACGACCGTGGCGTTCGCCGCCAGGGTCACGGCGCCGGCGGTGATCGATCCGCCGTCGACGATCACCTCGACGTCGGCGTCGTGGTCGAAGCAGTCCGTCACGCTGAAGTCGTCGAAATCGGTGCAGTCGTCGAGGGACAGGCCCTCGGTGGTGGTCTCCTCCGCCGTGAGCGTGACCGAGCCGGCGGTGACCTGCGCGTTCTGGAGCGTGATCGACTCGAACAGCGCCTCGAAGGCGGCGTTGAGCAGGTTGATGATGCCCACCACGACGAGCGAGTCCCGCTTGCCCGCGCCCTCGATCCGCAGCTTCGTGCCGGCGAGGGTGGGAGCGGTGAAGCTCGTGTGCTCGAACGTCCCGCTCACGCTGAACAGCCGCAGCAGCGACGCGTCGCCCGGGTCGACCTCGAGGCGGGCGTCGTCCGCGTCGCCGGTGAGGACGAGAGTGACGTCGCCGCCGGCGCCCGAGTTGACGATGGGCTCGATCCCGGCGTAGTGCACGACCGTCGAGCCGAACGTCATGGTGCCGCTCGACGCGGAGGCCGCCTGGCCGGAGAACCCGCCCGCGCCCTTGGTCTTGAGCGTGTCGAAGCCCGCCGCTCCGTCGAAGCGGATCACGACACCCGGGTCGGTCCCGCCGAAGTCGATCGTGAAGACGTCGTTGCCGGCTGTGCCGGTCACGACGATCTCGGAGATCTCGGACAGCGCGCGGGTCATGCCGCCGAACGTGACGGTGCCGCCGGGGCCGAACACCAGGGATCCGCTCGTGCCGGTCATCGCGATGACCCAGGGCGACGGTG
>NZ_JSYE01000020.1:0-126511 GCF_054824025.1 Microbacterium sp. HJ5 | reverse complement strand
CGGGCCGCTCTGTTATCGCGAGGGTCAGACGAGATCGAAGCGGTCGAGCTCGGTGACCTTGCCCCACGCCGCGACGAAGTCGCGCACGAACTTCTCGTGGGCGTCGTCGCTGGCATAGACCTCGGCGACCGCGCGCAGCTCGGAGTTCGAGCCGAACAGAAGGTCGACGCGGGTGCCGATGCCGACGCTCTCGCCCGAGCCGTCCTTCGACCCGGCGAAGGCGTGCGAGCCGGGGTCGACCGGGCGCCACGTGGTGCCCAGGTCGAGCAGGTTCACGAAGAAATCGTTCGTGAGCACGCCCGGACGGTCGGTGAAGACGCCGAGCTGCGAGCCGTCCCAGTTGGCGCCCAGCACGCGCAGTCCACCGACGAGGACGGTGGTCTCGGGGGCGCTGAGCGTCAGGAGGTTGGCCTTGTCGATCAGGTGGTGCTCCTGGGGCAGGAACGCGTTCGGGCCGTAGTAGTTGCGGAACCCGTCCGCCGCCGGCTCGAGGAACGCGAACGACTCGACGTCGGTCTGCTCCTGCGAGGCGTCGGTGCGACCTGGGTGGAAGACCACCTCGGCGTCGACGCCGGCATCCTTCGCCGCCTTCTCGACCGCCGCGTTCCCCGCCAGCACGAGGAGATCGGCGAGCGAGACCTTCTTGCCGTCGGTGCGGTCGGCGTTGAAGGACGCCTGGACGCCCTCGAGCACCTCGATGACCTTCGCCAGCTGGGTCGGGTTGTTGACGGCCCAGTCCTTCTGCGGCGCGAGCCGGACGCGCGCGCCGTTGACGCCGCCGCGCTTGTCGCTGCCGCGGAACGAGGATGCCGCCGCCCACGTCGCCGACACGAGCTCCGACACGGACAGTCCCGATTCGAGCACCTGCGCCTTGAGCGTCGCGGCGTCGGCCGCGTCGATCAGCTCGTGGTCGACAGCCGGGACGCGATCCTGCCAGATGAGCTCTTCGGCCGGGACCTCGGAGCCGAGGTAGCGCTCGATCGGACCCATGTCGCGGTGCGTGAGCTTGAACCACGCACGCGCGAACGCGTCGGCGAAGGCATCCGGGTCCTGAGCGAACCGGCGCGAGATCTTGTCGTACTCGGGGTCGGTGCGCAGCGCCAGGTCGCTCGTGAGCATGCGGGGCTCGCGACGGCCGCCGGAGTGCGCCAGCGGCACCATGTCGGCGCCGCCGCCGTTGACGGGACGCCACTGGTGGCCGCCGCCCGGGCTGCGCATGAGCTCCCACTCGTACGCGTAGAGGATGTGGAAGAACTCGTTGTCCCAGCGCGTGGGGTGGTATGTCCACGTCACCTCGAGGCCGGACGTGATCGTGTCGTCAGCCTTGCCGGCGCCGTGCCCGTTCTTCCAGCCGAGCCCCTGCTCCTCGATGCCCGCGGCCTCGGGGTTGTCGCCGACGTTCGTGTCGGGGGCGGCGCCGTGGGTCTTGCCGAAGGTGTGACCGCCGGCGATGAGCGCGACCGTCTCCTCGTCGTTCATCGCCATGCGACCGAACGTCTCGCGGATGTCGCGTGCCGAGGCGAGCGGGTCGGGGTTGCCGTTGGGGCCCTCGGGGTTGACGTAGATGAGGCCCATCTGCACCGCACCGAGGGGCTTCTGCAGCTCGCGGTCGCCCGAGTAGCGCTCGTCGGCGAGCCACGTCGTCTCGGGGCCCCAGTACACGTCGGCGTCCGGCTCCCACACATCGGCACGGCCACCCGCGAAGCCTAAGGTCTGGAAGCCCATCGACTCGAGTGCGACGTTGCCCGCGAGGATCATGAGGTCGGCCCACGAGAGGGACTGCCCGTACTTCTTCTTGACCGGCCACAGCAGGCGTCGCGCCTTGTCGAGGTTGACGTTGTCGGGCCAGCTGTTGAGCGGGGCGAAGCGCTGCTGCCCCGCGCCGCCGCCGCCGCGGCCGTCGGTCACTCGGTAGGTGCCGGCGCTGTGCCACGCCATGCGGATCATGAGCGGGCCGTAGTTGCCGAAGTCGGCCGGCCACCAGTCCTGCGACGTCGTGAGCGTCTCGGCGATGTCGGCCTTGACCGCGGCGAGGTCGAGCGACTCGAACGCCGTCTTGTAGTCGAAGCCCTCGTCGAGCGGGTTGGCGACGGCGGGGTTCTTGGCCAGGATCTTGAGGTTCAGCTGGTTCGGCCACCACACGCTGTTGGCGTTGCCGCTGGTCGGGTGCGGCTGGTCTCCGTGGATGACCGGGCACGCCTCGCCCTCGTTCGGGCGCGGACGGGTCTCGCCGTCCTCGCGGTCCTCGACCGGGGTGTCGATGGGCGTGACCGCCTGGTCGACGTCCGTGGGGTTGTCGCCGATGGGCTCGGTGCCCTCGTGGTTGGCTTCCATGGTTTCCTTCCTGGATCAGGTGGACGAAGGGAGAGCGGATGCCTCGGCGCACGCCGGGCACACACCCCAGAAAGTGACTTCGGCGACGCGCACGGCGAATCCGTGGGCATCGGAGGGGGTGAGGCAGGGCGCGGGGCCGACGGCGCAGTCGATGTCCTCTACCCGGCCGCAGCTCGAGCAGATGAGGTGGTGGTGGTTGTCGTCGACACGCAGTTCGAACAGGCCGGGACGACCCGCCGGCTCGATGCGGCGCACGAGTCCGGCGTCGACGAAGTCACCGAGCGCGTTGTAGACCGACTGCAGGCTCGTGCTGGGGAGCTGCGCCGCGACGAGGGGGAACAGCTCGTCGGCGCTGACATGCGGACGTTCGCCGAGGGCGACGAGCACCGCACGGCGGGAATCGGTCACCCGGAGCCCCGCGGCGCGGATCCGCTCCCCCGCATCGATCGCGGTGGTGGGCAGCGGGGTCATGCTTCCACCCTAGCGTCTTTTGATTAGTTCAAAAGACGCTAGGTCAGCCCGCCACGAGCGTAGGCGTCCCGGCTTCGTACTCGGTGAGGTCGCCCGTCTCGCCGCGACGGAACGCGCGACCGCCGACGACGATCATGTAGATGAGGAAGAGCGCCAGGGCGACGGCGCCGATGCCGATCTTCACCGGCCACGGCCACGGCTGCGCGGTGACGAATCCCTCGATGAGGCCGGCCAGCGCGAGCCACAGCACGAGCCCGATCGCGATCGTGGCGAGCGATCGCCCCGCCGCGGCGAGCGCCTCCCCTCTCGTGCGCCGCCCGGGCGCCACCCACGCCCAGAAGATTCCGAGGCCCGCCGCCGCCGCCACGAAGAGGCAGGTCAGCTCGAGCAGGCCGTGCGGGAGGATGTACAGGACGAACACGTCCCCTCGGCCGAACGCGAGCATGACAGCCGCCGCCGTGCCGACGCCGACGGCGTTCTGGACGAGCACCATGATCGGCCAGAAGCCCGTGATCCCGAAGATCACGCACTGCACGGCGATCCAGGCGTTGTTGGTCCACACCGTGCCGGCGAAGGTCGCGGGGTGCTTCTCGCTGTAGTAGTCGGTGAACTGGTTGTCGGCGTACTCCTCGAGCTCGAGCCGGTTGCCGAGCGCGGCGACCAGCGCGGCGTCGCCCGACACCCAGAACGCCACCACGGCGCCGACCGCGAGGAATCCGAGCGCGATCACGAGCGTCGTCCAGCGCACGCGGTAGAGCGCCGCCGGCAGCTGGAGGGCGAAGAAGCGCGGGACCTGGCGGAGCACGTTCTCGGGCGCGCCCGTGAGCCGGAGCCGAGCGCGGGCGAGCATCGTGGAGATGTGGTCGCCCTGCGGGCTGCGGCCCGCCGAGGTCTTCGCGTCGGCGAGATCGGCGGACGCCGCCCGATAACGGTCGACGAGCTCGTCGACCTCGGCGCCGCTGAGCGAACGGGTGCGGCTCAGCTCGTCGAGACGTGCCCATTCGGCCCGTCGCGCGGCGGTCAGCGCGTCGAGGTCCATGTGCTTCACTGTACCCATGCCCGAGGTCCGCCCCACGATCATCGACATCCAGCAGGACGAGGTGCTCACGGGCGAGGCGGTCGCTCTCGACGTCCAGCCCATCGGCTACTTCCTGCGCGCGCTGGGCGTGCTGATCGACATGCTCATCGGCGTCGTGCTGCTCGTGCTGTTCGTGCTCCTGATGGGCTGGCTGGACGGTCTTGGACTGCTCGACCCCGACGCGCTCCCCATCCTCACGATCACGATCATCGTGCTCGTGCTGGTCGTCGTCCCGACGGTGGTCGAGACCACCACGCGCGGACGCAGTCTCGGCAAGCTCGCCGTCGGCGGTCGCATCGTGCGCAGCGACGGCGGGGCGGCCGGGTTCCGCCACGCCTTCATCCGCGCCCTCATCGGCGTCTTCGAGCTGTGGTTCACCGTCGGAGCGGTCGCCGCGCTCGTCGGCGCCTTCACCCCGCGGTCCCAGCGGCTCGGCGATCTGATGGCCGGAACCTACTCCGAGCGGACGCGCACTCCTCGTCTGCCCGACACGTCGATGGGCGTCCCGCCGCAACTGGCCGAGTGGGCGGCGACGGCCGACGTCGCCCGGCTGCCGGAACGCCTCGCGCGGCGTCTCGCGCAGTTCGGCTCGTCCGCGCGCAACATGGAGCCGTCCGCGCGAGCGCGGGTCGCGGCATCCCTCGCTGCCGAGGCGTCGCAGCACGTGTCGCCTGTTCCCGCCGTCGACCCCGAGACGCTGATCATCGGCGTGGTCGCCGTGCGGCGCCAGCGCGAACTGCGCGCCCTCGAGCTCGAGACCGGGCGGGTCGCCGCTCTCACCGCCGCGGGTGCGGCGGCGCCGAGGGGCTTCCCCGAGCGCTGAGGGTATCCCGATAGCGCTGACTCAGTACCGGTAGTGGTCGAGCTTGTACGGCCCGTCGACGGGCACGCCGATGTACGCCGCCTGCTCGGGCGTCAGGGTGGTGAGCTCGACGCCGAGCGCGGCGAGGTGGAGCCGCGCGACCTTCTCGTCGAGGCTCTTGGGGAGCGTGTAGACGCCGATCGGATAGTCGTCGGGGCGGGTGCAGAGCTCGAGCTGCGCGAGGACCTGATTGGTGAACGAGGCGCTCATCACGAACGACGGATGCCCCGTCGCGTTGCCCAGGTTCATGAGGCGGCCCTCGCTCAGCACGAGCACGCTGCGTCCGTTCGGGAGGCGCCACTCGTGAACCTGCGGCTTGATCTCGATGCGCTCCGCGCCCGGGATGGCGGCGAGGCCGGCCATGTCGATCTCGTCGTCGAAGTGGCCGACGTTGGCGACGATCGCGAGGTGCTTGAGCGCGAGCAGGTGCTCGGGCGTCACGACCCGCGTGTTGCCGGTACCCGTCACCACGATGTCGACCTGGTCGATGACCGACTCGAGGCGCGCCACCTGGAAACCGTCCATGGCCGCCTGGAGCGCGCAGATCGGGTCGACCTCGCCCACGATGACGCGGGCGCCCTGGCCGCGCAGCGCCTCGGCGGAGCCCTTGCCCACGTCGCCGTAGCCGGCGACGAAGGCGACCTTCCCGCCGATCAGGACGTCGGTGGCGCGGTTGAGGCCGTCGGGCAGCGAGTGGCGGATGCCGTAGGTGTTGTCGAACTTCGACTTCGTCACCGAGTCGTTGACGTTGATGGCGGGGAACAGCAGACGGCCGGAAGCGGCCAGCTCGTACAGGCGGTGGACGCCCGTGGTCGTCTCCTCGGTCACGCCGATGAGCCCTTCCGCCATGCGCGTGAACCGCTGGGGGTCGGCGGCCAGGCTCGCGCGCAGGGTGTCGAGCACGATGCGGTACTCGGCCGAGTCGTCGGCCGCGGCATCCGGAACCGCCCCCGCCTTCTCGAACTCGACGCCCTTGTGCACGAGCAGGGTCGCGTCGCCGCCGTCGTCGAGGATCAGGTTCGGTCCGTCCGCGCCCTCCGCGCCCCAGTCGAAGATGCGGTCGGCGAGGCGCCAGTACTCTTCGAGCGTCTCGCCCTTCCAGGCGAACACCGGCACGCCGGCCGGCGCGTCGACGGTGCCCGTCGGGCCGACCACGACGGCGGCGGCCGCCTCGTCCTGGGTCGAGAAGATGTTGCAGCTGGCCCAGCGCACCTGCGCCCCGAGCGCCACGAGGGTCTCGATCAGCACCGCCGTCTGCACGGTCATGTGCAGCGAGCCGGCGATGCGGGCGCCCGCGAGCGGCTGCCGCGGCCCGAACTCCTCGCGCAGGGCCATGAGGCCGGGCATCTCGTTCTCGGCGAGCCTCAGCTGGTGGCGTCCGGCGGCGGCGAGCGCCAGGTCGGCGACTTCGAAGTCGAGGGCTCGGACGGCGGCGGTGACGGGCGACTCGGTCGACATGGGCCCATTCTCGCACCCGGCGAGTGCGGGATGTCGGCCCGTCAGACGCGCAGCGTCTCGTGCCGGACGACCACCCAGCCCTTGGGCACCGACAGGCGGTCGGTGTGGATCGCGCAGAGGTCGTGCGCGTGCGGGTCGCCTTCGCGCCCGAGCGGGCCGAGGGCCGCCATCTGGTCGCCGTAGTCGTAGGTCAGGGTCGACACGGCCTCGCGGGCGCATCCCACCTTGGAGCAGAGTCTCTCGCGCATCGGCACGACCCTATCGGCCACACCGACACGGCTCCGGATGCCGCGCCCGCGGCGTCCGGATCCACCCGTGTCCCCGCGCCCTCCCCCGCTCCCGTGCGCGCCTAGGATGGGCTCATGGCGTGGCGGCGGAGCAAGAGCACCGAGACCGTGTCGCGGCGGGTGTCCCGCCACGGACGCCACGGTCGCGAGGGCCGCAGCCCGGTCGTCCGACCGCCGCTTCCGCCCCTCGACACCCGGGTCGACCGCTTCGACCTCGCCGTCGGCACGGCGGCGGAGTTCCTCCGCTCGGCCTGGCCCGAGCTGCGTGACGTCAGCTTCGAGATCGCCGACATGCCGCCGGCGCCCGACGAGGACGGCATCCCGCGGTGGACCGTTCTCACCGACGCGAAGCGCATCATCGTCTACCGGCTGCCCATCGAGCGGCTCAGCCACCTCCACCGCGACGACGACCTGCACCGCCGCATGATGATCGAGAGCTGCGTGTTCCGCGCGGCGGCCGAGTACCTCGACCGCGACCCGTGGGACCTCGGGCCGGAGCGCTTCCGGTTCTTCTGACCCGGACGAAGCCCGTCGACCATCGGCCTGCGCGTCGCGATCGGGCTACGGGTAGACGGTGATCTCCGGGGCCGCGGCGTCCGCCGGCCATACGGGTACTCCCGCCAGCAGACCGTTGCCCGTCATGGAGAGGGCCGCGCGGATCTCGCTCTGACCGGGGTCGAGCATGTAGACGGTGCGCGGGGAGAGCCGGGCCGTCAGACTGCCCTCGGCCCGGACGGCGAGGTCCAGCCGGTACGAGCCGTCCTGCGACGAGACCGACACCTCGGCCGGCTCGCTGCCGGGGTTGACCAGCGTGAGCGCGGGGGGCGGGCCTGTCGGGACGGCGAACAGGCTCGGCACCGACACGAGGGGTGCGGGCGTGTACCAGGCGAAGTCGTCTCCCTCGCCGAAACCCGTCGTCTGCCACACCGCGGCGACGACCGGCGAGTCCGCTTCGACTTCGACCGTATAGGTCCCCTGGGCGAGACCGCCGAGGTCGACCTCGACCGGCTGCCCCGCGGAGAGCGGCACGGTCTCCGGCTCGAGGGCGGGCTCGTCGCGTCCGATCGCCGTGACCCGCACCCGGGCGTCCGCGTCAGCAGATGGGGAGAGCACGCGCAGGACCGTGGCCGCGTCGGACGCTCCCTCCTCGCCCGGTCGATCCGTGACGGCGATGCCGGTGATCGTCTGCTCGGCCTGGGGCTCGCCGAGGGCGCCGACCTGGTCGACGCCTCCGGGCGTGAGAGTGCGTGTGATGCTCGCCTGGAGCGAGGCGTGGACGGGTGCGCCGACGGCTGTCACGCGCACCACCGGGCTCTCCTCGCCGATGGCGAGGCCCGCCAGGGGCACGACCCGCTGGGTGCCGGGCGGGATGACGATGTCCGTCCCGCCCGGGGGCGTCTGCTCGCCCTCCGCACCGAACACCGTGAGCTGAACCGTCGCGGGCACGACGCCCGGATTCGAGACGAGCACGAGGTCGGAGGCGCCCGTGGTCGCCGAGCCTCCGACGAGCCAGGACTCCAGCAGCGGGGGGCGGCAGGCCGACGCGGCATACCCGGCGAGGTCATCGGCAGACACCGACGCCGCGCCGGTGGCCGCGACGTCGACGCGCTGCCGGTCCTGGGGCGGCGCGGCGAACACCGCCGGTCCCTCGCCCTCGGTCAGCCCCGGCGCCTCGAGCGTCGTCTGCTCAGGCGGCTCCGCGCCTTCGTTGACCCCGCTCGTGACCTGCTGCGGCGCGGCGAGGGAGATCGACTCGACGTCGGTGATCTCCCGGCCGATCGACAGCAGGCCGCCGTCGCACGCCGCCACCGAGGTCGCCGGAGCAGGGACCGCCGAGATGCTGACCGGCTCCTCCGTCAGCGTGGGCCACGGCACCGACACGGCGGTCACGACGGCGATGACGCCCACCGCCGACACCACGGTGCCGGCGAGGAGCCGGGTGCTCGTCGTCGCCCAGCGGAACACGCGCCTGTCGCTCATCGGCCCTCCTGCCAGTAGGGGCCGACCACGCGCGGGGTCCGCCTCGCCTCTCGCCGCGTGGCAGCCGTCGGGAGCGCCAGCAGGAGGGCTGCGGCCAGCACGACGAGCTGCACGGCGGCGATCACCGCGGCCGTGGCGCGCACCGAGGGCGCGACGTCCGGGCGACCCGCGACGTCCGTCGTGACGCGCCACAGCGTGCCCTTTGTGGTCTCGCCGACGGCGTCGAGGGTGTCGCGCTGGTCGAGCGACGTCGCCGCCCCCAGCCGCATCGTGCGGGCGGCATCCGACTCGGGAGGGAGCGCCGGTGCCAGCAGCACGAAGCCGACGCCGCGGTCGGCGAGGTCGGACACGATGTTCTCGGCCGAGGAGGTCACCAGGTCGGCCGCGAGGTCGGCGATGCCGGCGTCCTCGGGCGAGGGGAGCGTGCGTGTGGACAGGAGCGTCGTCTGACCGCCGAGCGTCTCGCTGCCGCCCCACACCACCCGCGCCGACACGCCGCCCTCGTTCTGCGGGGTGAGCACGATCGTCCCGACATCCGGATCGTCGCGTCCCTCCGCCGCCACATATGCGGGGAGCGTGCTGTCCGGGCCGTTCGTGAGGAGCGACGCCTCGCGCGCCATCGCCGTGAGCGTCGGGACGGCGAGCACCGCGATGGCCGCGACGACGGCGGCCGCGGCGAGTCCGCGCGCGAGCGCGAGACGCGGCGCGAGCCCCGCGTCGAGGGCGACGAGCGCGCCTCCGACGGCGCCCAGCCACGCGAGGCTCAGCGCGCTCCCGGGCCAGATGGCGATCGGCAGGGACTGCTCGAACGACACCGCGATGCCGACGACCGCGAACGCCGTCGCCATCCCGAGCGCGGTGACGGCGAGCAGCACCATGCCCGCGGCCCACCGCTGAGTGAGCGGCGCCGCGAGGGCGAGCAGCGCGAGCGGCGCGGCCAGGAGAGGCACCCACCACGTGGGCGACTCCGGGGGCAGGAACGTCGTCCAGCCCGCGAGATCGGAGGTCGGGATGCCGGCGGCGAGGAGCGCGCGCCCGGCCACGTCGGGGGCGGCCTGCGGCCCCGCCCACGGCATCCCCGGGTCCGACAGCAGTCCCCACACCTCGCCGCGGCGGACCGCGCTCCACAGGAGCGGGGCGAACACCACGACGGTCGGGACGATCGTCCAGACGAGGCGCGCGACACCCCTGCCGGCGCGGAGCACGACGGCGAGCACGATCGAGGCGACCCAGACGACGGCGAGCGCCGGCGCGATCGAGGGCGCCGCGGCGACGACCGCGACGAGCACGAGGGACGTCGCGCCCGCGCCTGCCCACGACCGATGCGCGACCGAGCCGGCGACGAACAGCCACGGGAGGAGCAGGTGCAGGAGCACGGCGGTCGGCCGGCCCTGCGTCAGGGCGACGAGGAACGTGGGCGCGAGCGCCCAGAGGACCCCGCTCGCCAGCCGCAGCGCCGGGCGATCGGTCACACGGGTCGCGGCGAACCACCCTCCGAGCGCCGCGAGCGGAAGGGCCAGCAGCCACAGCACCACGACCGCGCGGGACGGCTCCCACGGGGAGAGGGACCCCAGGAGCGCGATGACCGCGGCGAACGGATCGGCGGGACCCACGACGTCGAGCCCGAGTGCGCGCTGGCCGAAGGCGGCATCGGCCCACAGCTGGGCGACGGTGGTCCGCAGCGGCTGGAGGGCGCCGCCGCCGAGGACGGGCCACGCGAGCAGCGCGGGGAATGCGGCGAGGCTCGTCACGAGGGCGCCGAGCACCAGCCATGCGCCGCCGCCGGCGAAGAACCGCAGCTCGCCACGTCGATGGCCGCCTGCAGCGACGTCGTCGCCGTCGTCACCGAACCGCTGCCGCAGCTGGGTGCCCGTCGTCCGGAGCGGCGCGAGCTGCGCCCACGACGAGCGCCGGCGCGCTTTCAGGCGTCGACGGGCACGCGCCACCGCAGCAGGGCGGAACATCGCGGTGAAGGCCGCTCCCCACTCCGGCAGGAGGCTGCCCGGCTCCTTGCGGACCAGATCGAGGATGCTGCGCCACAGCGCGAGCGGAAGGATCGCCAGCCAGTGGAGCGGCAGTGCGGCGACGTGCGAGTACACGAGCCGGCGATGAAGCTGCGCCACCCGGGCGGCGTAGGTCGCGCGCCGCCGGCGGTGGGGCGTCAGCGGCGTCGGCGGGCCGGCTGCGCCGTCGCCGGCCGTCGCCACGACGGCCGTCGGCGCGAGCGACACCCGCGCGCCCGCGAGGTGGGCCCTCACCCCGAAGTCGAGTCCCTCGTCGGCGCCGGCGAGCGCCGGGTCGAGGCCACCGAGCTCGCGCCATGCGTCGGCGCGCACGAGAAGTCCGCGCACGTCCGCGCCGAGCACATCGTCGCGGCCGTCGTGCTGTCCCTGGTCGAGCTCGCCGTCGGCGAAGCCCACGGTGCGTCCGAAGCGCGTCATCCCGACCCCGAGCGAGACGATCTCGGACCGGTCGTCCCACCGGACCAGCTTGGGTCCGATGCACGCCACCGAGGGCGCGAGTTCGAGCGCCCCGGCCAGCCGCGCGAGCGCCTCGCGCTCCGGCGCGGTGTCCTGCGCGAGCAGCCAGACGGCGTCGCCCTCGATCCGCGGCGAGACGAGGGCGACCGCCGCGGCGTAGCCCGTGGCGGGCGGCGCCGTGATCACCGACTCCGCCGGCGACGACCGCGCGAGGTCGGCGAGCGCGTCGTCTCCGCCGCACAGCACGATCGTCAGGACATCGACGGGTCGGCTCTGCTCGGCCAGCGCGGCCAGCGTGCGCCGGAGGTGGTACGCGGCCGGCGTGCGACCGTCGGGACGCACGACGAGGATGGCGTGTACTCGAGCGGGCATGTCGTCGTCAGCCTAAGCGCCCGGACGGAACGCCCGGCGAAGCACGCGCCGGGTCGGCGCAATCGAAGCGATCGGGGATCAGCCGGCGCGCCGCTTGAGCTTGCGGCGCTCGCGCTCGCTCAGGCCGCCCCAGATCCCGAAGCGCTCGTCATTCTGCAGCGCGTACTCGAGGCATTCGCCCCGGACATCGCACGACGTGCAGACGCGCTTCGCGTCGCGGGTCGAGCCGCCCTTCTCCGGGAAGAACGCCTCGGGGTCGGTCTGCGAGCACAGGGCGTCGGTCTGCCAGGCGAGCGGGTTGCCGTCGTCGCCCTCGACCGGTCTGCGGACGCCCGGAACTCCGAGCTGGACCGGATCTACGAACCAGTTTTCGGGAACGCCTGAACGGTATTGCGAAGCCGTCATCTCGTTCTCCCCCCGGGGATCCCCCTCACGCGGTGGTGCGTGTACGAGTAATTACACCCGTGTAGTTCGCCGAGGTCAAGTCGCGGATATTAAAGCCTCAACTCTGTCTTGAACCTTCGCGACGCGCCGACGGGGTGTCGCACTGTGGTAACGGTCAGATGAGAAGTCCATCATGTGCGCCGTCGACGTCGTCGGGCCGTCCGGGAGCGGCGACGAAGAGCTCCCCGTCGCCGGTCACGAGAAGCCCGTCCTCGTCGTCGGTGACGAAGGCAGCGGCCCCCGGGCGGAGGTGCGCACGCTCCCCGCTCCGGCCGCCCTCCACGGTCACGTCGCCCGCGGTCGCCAGCGCGATGGTCGGTCCGGTCACGCGCACGCGCACGCCGGCGCGTTCGACCTGCACGCGGTCGAGCACGAAGTCGCCGACCGGCACCTCGAACCGCTCGATGCCGGGAGCCACCGGCCGCGGCGCCACGATGGGCGGACGCCCCGGCGCGGGGTCGACGACCGTCATGAGCTCGTCGACGTCGATGTGCTTGGGTGTCAGACCGCCGCGCACGACGTTGTCACTCGCGGCCATGATCTCGACCCCGAGCCCGCTCAGATAGGCGTGGAGAACGCCGGCGGGCACGAAGAGCCCCTCCCCCCGGCGCAGCGTGACGAGATTCATGAGGAGCGCGACCACGATGCCGGGATCGCCCGGGAACTGCGCGTCCATGGACCGCGCGACGGCCAGCTCGGCGGCGAACTCCTCGGACGACGACGTCGCGGTGGCGCGGATGACGTCCCGCACCGCGGGTCGGGCCTCCCGCGACAGCACCCACTCGACCACCCCGCCGAGCGAGGCATCCGTCCGCTCCAGACGGTCGGCGAGCGGAGCGGCGCCCGGTCCGAGCGAGCGGACGAGCCGACGTGTCGCGTCGAGGTCGCGCAGCCCCGCCACGGCGTGGAACTCGTCACTCAGCGCGACGATCAGCTCGGGTTTGTGGTTGTCGTCGCGGTACGTGCGCTCGGCCGCATCGCGCGGGATGCCGGCTGCCTCCTCGCGCGCGAATCCCGCTTCGGCCTGCGTCTTCGACGGGTGGGCCTGGATCGAGAGCGGGGATGCCGCCGCGAGGAGCTTCATGAGGAACGGCAGGCGCCCACGCTTCGCGCCGTGCTCGACCAGCCACGCATCGAGGGTTCGTCCTTCCGGCGTCTTGGACGGGTCAGCCGGGTGGTCGCCGAACCACACCTCGGCCTCCGGCCGCCCCGACGGCGTGCGGCTCTCGAGGGCGGCGAGAAGGGTGGTAGACCCCCACGAATAGTCGCGGGGATCGTTCGAGATCGGCACGAGCATGCCACCCAGCGTATTCGTGTGCCTGGTGGCCTCCGCCCGGCGCAGATGGCGCGCAGGATGCCGGGGGTACCCTGTCATGCGATGGCCGTCCACTCGAAGCACCCGGCGTCGGCGCCGCCCGCGCCGCCGGTCCGTGAGAAGACGGGCCACCTCATGCTGCGCGGATGGTGCATCTTCGTCATGTTCATGGCGCTGTCGGGCACCGCGTGGGTGCACGCGTTCGGCGAGCTGACAGCAGCGGTCGTCACGATCGCGGGAGGCATCTTCTCCGTGATCCTCTGGTTCGTGATCCGTCCCCCGGTGCAGTGGCGCCGGCTGCCCTGGTTCGTCGTGGCGTTCGTGGCGTGGGCGACGCTGTCGGTGCTGTGGTCGGCATGGCCGCAGACCACCGCGCTCACCCTCCTGCTCCTGTGGATCACCACCATCCAGGCGCTGTTCGTGGGCGGCGTGCTCACATGGCGCGAGCTCGTGCGGGCCGCGGCATCCGCTCTGAAGTGGGCGATGGCCCTCTCGCTCTTGTTCGAGCTGTGGGTCTCCGTCTTCGTGCGCGCGCCGCTGCTGCCCGGCTTCGTGGTCGGCGAGGCCGACGACCCCATCGAGTACTGGTCGCGCAACAACCTGATCGAGGGCGGGCGCATCCAGGGCATCATGGGCAACGCCAACCTGCTCGCCCCGGTGGCGCTGCTGGCGATCGTCGTCTTCGCGATCCTGATCGCCGCAGGCGCGCCCCGCCGCATCCTCCTGTACGTGTGGATCGGGGTGTCGGCCTACCTCTTCTACCGCGCCTCCTCGGCCACCGCCTACGTCGCCGCCGCCGGCGTCGCGGTGGTGCTGGTGACGGTGCTGCTGATGCGCCGGGCACGCAGGCCCGGCGAGCGCACGCGGTACTACCTGGGCTACGCCGTGATCGGCATCGGCGGGCTCACCGCTCTCTACGTGTTCCGCGAGACGATCTTCACCGCCCTGGGCCGCGAGTCGAACCTCACCAATCGCGAGACGATCTGGGAGGCGGTCCTCGCCCGCGCCTCGGAGCGGCCCTGGTTGGGCTGGGGCTACGCGACCCCATGGGCACCCTGGGATCCGGCGTTCGACGGCTGGATCATCGACCACGGCCAGAGCGTCCTGCAGGCCCACAACATGTGGGTCGACATCCGCATGCAGCTCGGCTTCGTCGGCGTCGCGCTTCTCGGACTGCTCTACCTCGCCTTCGTGTGGCGGTCGTGGTTCTTCGCGGTCGACCGGCCGCGCTGGGACCTGCGTGACGACCGCCCCTACTCGTCGCTGACGCTGCTGCCGACGCTCGTGGGCGCGATCGTGCTCGTGCAGGGACTGGCGGAGTCCTCGCCGCTGCTCCTGTGGGGCTGGATGTTCGTCGTCATGCTCGGCGCCAAGATCAAGCAGTCGCCGCACGTCGGCGAAGGCCCCGCCGAGCAGAGCGCCGCGATCGAACAAGGCGAGCCCGCGAAACGGGCGCCGTGACCTCCGCCGCCGCAAATGCCGGCCACGGCTGGCTCAGCGCCCTCCTCGCCTCCGCCTCGTTCGCGCGCGCCTACACTGTCGCCGTGCTCGGCGCCGTGTTCGCGTCGTTCGCCATCGAGCGCCTCGCCGGCCAGGTCACCTACATCGCGATCATCGCCGGCCTCTGCATCATCGGCGCAGGCGTGCTGGTCGTCCGGCGGCAGGAGATCTCGTTCGTGCGGCTGGTGCCGACGACACTGATCATGTTCGTCGGGTGGGCGCTGATCAGCGTGTTCTGGAGCTCGGACAGCGCGATCTCGTTCTGGAGCTGGGTGACGACCGCCGCGCTCGCGTTCCTCGCCGTCGTGATCGGACACGTGCGCGACACACTGCAGACCGCGCGCGCGCTCGGCGACGTGCTGAGGGTCCTGCTGGCGGCCTCGCTCGCGGTCGAGGTGCTCTCCGGCGTGCTGCTCGACGTGCCGTTCCGCTTCCTCGGGGTGCAGGGCAACCTCGCTCAGCTCGGGCCGGTGCAGGGCATCTTCGGGACCCGCAACATGCTCGGCTTCGTCGCGGTGCTCGCCCTCATCACCTTTCTCATCGAATACCGGACGCAGTCGGTGCGTCCGGGCCTGTCGATCGCGTCGGTCGTGCTCGCCGGCGGTCTGGCAGCGCTGAGCGACTCCCCCACCGTGCTCGTCCTCGCCGTCGGCGTCGGGCTCGCCGTGGGGGCCTTGGCCTGGGTGCGTCACACCAGGCCCGAGCACCGGGCGGCGCTGCAGCTCGGTCTGGGGGCGGTGGTGGTCATCGGCATCGCGGTCGGCTATTTCGCGCGGCATCCGATCATCGCGTGGATCGGCGCCGGCACCGACTTCTCGATGCGCGTGAACCTGTGGAACGTCATGGTCGACCTGGTGCGGACCAAGCCCGTGCAGGGATGGGGCTGGTTCGGCGCCTGGAGCCCCGGCGAGCAGCCGTTCGCGTTCATCAACTTCTTCCTGCCGGACTCGTCGCACGCCACGGGCCTCAACGCGTTCTTCGACGTCCTGCTGCAGCTGGGGTGGGTCGGGCTCATCCTCTTCGTCGCGCTCGCGGCAATCGCGCTCGTGCGGTCGTGGCTGGCTGCCAGCGAGCGGCGCTCCGTGATCTACGCGTGGACGCCGCTCATCCTCATCGCGCTGCTCATCGACTCGATGTTCGAGAGCTTCACCCTCGTCGGGATCGGCTGGCTCATGCTCGTGCTCTGCGCCGTGCGCGCCGGGCTCTCGCGCTCATGGCGCGAGAGGATCGACGCGCGAGCCGGGGATGAGGGGCTGCCGCACGACGGGGCTCTCCGCTCCGAGGCGTGAGCGCGTCGCGAACTACGACCCGAGCGCGCGAGCGATCACGTCGTCGGAAGACAGGGGCGCGAACCCGGTCTCCTCGATCTTCGCAAGCGAGAGAACGCTGTTGGCGGGGCGACGTGCGATCGGCGTCGCGCTCCCGGCGAAGTACTCCGCAGTGGTGACCGGACGCACCCTGCCGGGGTCATGCCCGGTCGCGGTGAACACCGCGCGCGCCACCCCGGCCCACGACATCGGCGCGCCGCCTCCTGTCAGGTTGTACGTCCCGTAGGGCGCGCGACGCGCGAGCAGATGAAGGATGCCGCGGGCGATGTCATCGGCGTGGGTGAGACGTCCGATCTGGTCGTCCACCACTGAGGGGTCGATCCCGCGCTCGGCGAGGGAGGCCATCGTGCGCACGAAGTTCTTCCCGTCGCCGATCACCCAGGAGGTGCGGAGGACGTAGTGACGAGGGACCAGCGAGACAGCGAGGTCGCCTGCGGCTTTGGACTGGCCGTACACACCGAGCGGCGCGACGGGGTCCGTCTCGACGTACGGCCGCTCGAGAGTTCCGTCGAAGACGTAGTCGGTCGAGATGTGCACCAGCGTGATGCCGTGCGCTGCGGCGATGCCGGCGAGCTGCCTCACTCCGGCCGCATTGGCGGCCCACGCCTGTGCGCGCCCCTCCTCCGTCTCGGCGCCATCGACAGCCGTGAACGCCGCGGCGTTGACGATGACACCGTAGTCGGACCAGTTCCGAGTCGCCGCGAGATCCGCACCCGCGAGGTCGATGTCGGTGCGCGTCGCGAACTCGACATGCGCTGCTCCGCGCCACGCGGCGCGGAGCGCGCTGCCGAGCTGACCGCCTGCACCCAGCACCAGGATCCTGCGTGGCGGGACGGGGGTCACCTGCGCCATCCGCGGATGCTCGCGATCCTTCTCGGACAGCTCCGCTTCGTCCAACGGAATCGGCCAGTCCATCGCCACCGTCTCGTCGGCGAGGTTGAGGAACGTGTAGACGGCGTCAGGCGACCAGTGGTCGTTCACCAGATAGGAATACGCGGTCCCGGGCTCGAGCGTCTGGAAAGCATTGCCGACCCCACGGGGGACGAAGACCGCCAGGGACGGATCGATCTCGCACGCGAAGGAGGCACCGAAGGTCGGCCCCTCCCTGAGGTCGACCCACGCACCGAAGATGCGCCCCGTGGCGACGGACACCCACTTGTCCCACGGCTCGGCGTGGAAGCCGCGGGTGGTGCCGACGGCATCGTTGAATGAGACGTTGTTCTGCACAGGTCCGAAGTCTTCGAGCCCCGCCGCGACCATCTTCTGCCGCTGCCAGTTCTCCTTGAACCATCCGCGGTTGTCTCCGTGGACCGGGAGATCCCACACATACAGTCCGGGGATCGCGGTCGGCGATGATGACAGCGGCTTGCCGAACGTCGGCGCTGCGGCTTCCGCTCGCTCTTCCGAGCCCGTCACCTACTGTCCCTTCCTCGCATAGGAGGCCTCTGTCGCGGCTTTCGCCGGCGCCCACCAGGACTCGTTCTCGCGGTACCAGTCGATGGTCGCGCCCAGGCCGGATTCGAAGTCGGCGTACGACGGTCGCCAGCCCAGCTCGTCGCGGAGGCGCGACGAGTCGATCGCGTAGCGCAGGTCGTGCCCCGCCCGATCGACGACGTGGTCGTACGCATCGGCCGGGCGTCCCATGAGACGGAGGACCAGCTCCACGACGTCCTTGTTGGACTTCTCACCGTCGGCCCCGACGAGGTACGTCTCACCGAGCCGGCCCTTCTCGAGGATGGTCAGCACCGCCGAGGAGTGGTCGTCCGCGAAGATCCAGTCGCGGACGTTGAGACCTGCGCCGTACAGCTTCGGGCGGATCCCCTGCAGCACGTTGGTGATCTGCCGCGGGATGAACTTCTCGACGTGCTGGCGAGGCCCGTAGTTGTTCGAGCAGTTGGAGATCGTCGCGCGCACGCCGAAGGAACGCACCCATGCCCGCACCAGCAGGTCGGAACCCGCCTTGGTGGAGGAGTACGGCGACGACGGGTTGTACGGTGTGGTCTCCGTGAACCGTTCGGGGTCGTCCAGCTCGAGGTCTCCGTAGACCTCGTCGGTGGAGATGTGGTGGAAGCGGGTGCCGTGCCGCCGGGCCGCCTCCAGCAGCGTGTAGGTGCCGACGATGTTCGTGTCGAGGAACGGCCGGGGGTCGTCGAGTGAGTTGTCGTTGTGGGACTCCGCGGCGTAGTGCACCACGGCGTCGCTTTCGGCGAACAGGCGGTCGACGAGGGCGGCGTCGGCGATGTCACCCTGGACCAGCTTCACCCGGGTGCCCGGCAACCCCTCGAGCGAGGCCGGATTGCCCGCATAGGTCAGCTTGTCGAGCACCGACACCGTGTGATCGGTGTGCGCCACGACGTGGTGGACGAAGTTCGAGCCGATGAAGCCCGCGCCACCGGTCACCAGCAAGTGCGCCATCAGCGCCCCCTCTTCAAGGTGTCCAGCAGGTACGAGCCGTATCCCGACTTGACCTGCGCTTCGGCCCGCTCGCGCAACTCGTCATCCGACAGGAAGCCCTGTCGCCAAGCCACCTCTTCGGGCACGCCGATCGAGAGCCCCGTGCGCCGCTGAACGGTGCGGACGTACTCGGCGGCGTCGGTCATCTGGTCGAATGTTCCGGTGTCGAGCCACGCTGTCCCGCGGGCGAGCACTTCGACCTGAAGCTTGCCGCGTTCGAGATAGGCCTTGTTCACGTCGGTGATCTCGTACTCGCCGCGCGCGCTCGGTGTGAGTCCGCGAGCGATCTCGACGACTTCGTTGTCGTAGAAGTACAGGCCGGGAACGGCGTAGTTGCTCTTCGGCTCCGCCGGCTTCTCCTCGAGCGAGACCGCACGACCATCGTCGTCGAACTCCACCACACCGTAGGCTCCCGGCTCCGCCACCCAGTAGGCGAACACCGCACCGCCGTCGATCTGGCTGTACCGCTTGAGACGGTCGCCCAGACCCGGGCCGTAGAGCACGTTGTCGCCCAGCGCGAGAGCCACTCTGTCCGTGCCGATGAACTCCGCTCCGATGGTGAACGCCTGCGCCAGCCCATCGGGTGAGGGCTGCTGCGCGAACGCGAGCCGGATGCCGAATCGCGAGCCGTCGCCGAGCAGGCGCTCGAAGAACGGGGCATCGTGGGGCGTGGTGATGACGAGGATGTCCTGAATGCCCGCCAGCATCAGCGTCGACAGCGGGTAGTAGATCATCGGCTTGTCGTAGACGGGGATGAGCTGCTTCGATACGCCCATCGTGATCGGATGCAATCGTGTGCCCGATCCGCCGGCGAGGATGATTCCCTTCACGCTCCCAGCGTCCCACATCGCCGCCCGGCCGCGTGCACGCCATCCTCAGGGCGGCCGGCCAGCTCCGCAGGGTAGGCTTCTGTCGGCCCGGCGCCTACGCGCGCGCCCGCAGACGGAAGCCCCCAAACACGTGACATACATCCTTCAGAACGTCGTCTTCCCTACAGATCGCGACCCTGATCTTCTTCCGCTGTACGTCGATCCCGAGACATGGTCGGTCATCGACGACGAGCCGGTTCGCGTGTCCAGTCGCGCGCAGCTCGGCAATATCCTCGGACGGACCTCGGCGCGCATCGTCGCCGGACGGCGCGTTTCGTTCGGCACGTACTTCAACGCGTTCCCCGCGGCGTACTGGCAGCACTGGACGACGGTCCGCGAGGTCCGTCTGACCGTGCGGACCGTAGGCCCCGCGACGATCCTGGTGTACCGGTCCAACGGCTCGGGCGTCCGCCAGCGCATCGAAACGAGCGAGGTGGAAGGTACCGCGACGACGACCTTCGACCTGGTCCTCGACCAATACAGCGACGGCGGCTTCATCTGGTTCGACATCGTCGCAGACGAGAAGAGCGCACTGTTCGAGGGCGCCGAGTGGACGACCGAGCAGCAGCCCGCACGTGAGGGCAAGGCATCCATCGGCATCACGACGTACAACAAGCCCGACTATTGCATCTGGACGCTTCTCAACCTCGCCGAATCCGAGGACGTGCTCGAGCTCGTCGACCGTATCTTCCTGATCGACCAGGGCGACCGGCGCGTCGATGCGCAGCCGGAGTACCCCGACGTCGCGAAGGCGCTCGGCGAGACGCTCCAGATCGTCACCCAGCCGAATCTCGGCGGGTCCGGCGGCTTCGCGCGGGTGATGGCCGAGAGCCTCGCACGGACCGAGACCGAGTTCGTCCAGCTCATGGACGATGACGTTCGGCTCGAGCCCGAGTCCGTCCGCCGGTCGATCGTGTTCGCGCGCTTCGCGACGGTGCCCACCATCGTCGGTGCGCACATGTTCGACCTGCTCGACCGACCCAAGCTGCATGCCTGGGCCGAAGTGGTCGACGAGGAGCCGTTCATGTGGCGCGCCCTCTATCAGGAGAAACTCCCCCACGACTTCAGCGTCGCGAACCTGCGTCAGACGCCGATGCTGCACATGCGTCTCGATGCCGATTACAACGGCTGGTGGATGTGCCTGATCCCTCTCGCCGTCATCCGGGAGGTGGGCCTGCCGCTCCCCGCCTTCATCAAGTGGGATGACGCCGAGTACTGTCTGCGCGCACGAGAGAGCGGGTTCCCCACCGTCTCGCTTCCGGGCGTGGCACTCTGGCACGTCTCGTGGGTGGGCAAGGACGACACCATCGACTGGCAGGCGTACTTCCACGCCCGCAACCGCATCGTGGCGGCACTCCTGCACTCCGGCTCCCCCGGCGGCGGCACCCTGCTCCGGCACAGTCGGCGGATGGACCTCAAGCATTTGATGATGATGCAGTACTACCCGGTCGCGCTGCGGCACCGTGCCCTGCGCGATGTCCTCTCGGGCCCCGCGCACATGCGATCCACCCTCGCCACGGCGATGCCCGCCGCCCGCGCGCTCGCGGCCGAATTCCCCGAGACCGTCGTGCACCGGGATTCCGGCGTGCCGCTGCGCTCCCGACGCGGGCGAGTGGTGTTCAAGCGCCTCTCCCTCCACAAGCTCGACAATCCGACCGGGCTCCGCCTGCGCTGGTTCACGCTCTCGACGCTCGTGGCCCACTGGCTCCACAGACCGCGCCCCGAGAACCTCGAGCAGCCTGAAGTCGAGTTCGGCAAGGGCGATGCGTACTGGTGGAGGGTTCCGGTCTACGACAGCGCCCTCGTCAGCGCCGCCGACGGATCGGGAAAGAACATCTACAAGCGCGACCGCGGGCAGTTCCGGCGCATGCTTCTCGAGAGCACCCGGCTCCATCGCCGACTGCGCAGGGACTGGTCCAGACTGGCCGCGGAATACCGCGCTGCCGCACCCGAGCTCACTTCGCTCGCCGCCTGGCAGCGCACCTTCGAGGAGACCCGATGACGGCGCAGGCATCCACGTTCGATCCCGCCTCCGCGACGATCGCGATCGTCACCTACAACCGCTCGGGCCTGCTCACGCGCCTGCTCGACAGCATCGTCCAGATGGACCCGAAGCCCGGTCACGTCGTCGTCATCGACAACGCATCGTCCGACGACACGACCGAGGTGGTCGAGGGCTTCCGCGATCGTCTCGGCGCAACGCTGGTCTACCGGCGCATGGAGAGGAACACCGGCGGGTCCGGCGGCTTCAGCGAGGGTATGCGCGTCGCGCACGAGTTGGGCTCCGAGTGGATCTGGCTCATGGACGACGACGTCGAGGTGATCCCCGACGGCCTGGCGAAGATGGGCAAGTGGGCGCCGCGCTTCAAGAGCATCCAGGGTCGTCGGTACGACTACGACGGCAGCGAGTTCTACTGGCAGTACCGCCTGTCGATCCCGTTCGGCATCCCCATTCCGTTCGCGCCGGCGGGTTTCGACTCGTCCGGCTACCGCGAGATGAACTCCGGATGCTTCGAGGGCATGTTCATCCATCGCGACATCGTCGAGCAGGTCGGCCTGCCCGATCCCCGGTTCTTCATCTACTGGGACGACTCGGTGTACGGCTGGCTCGCCTCGCGTCGGACGACGGCGGTCATCGTGAACGAGTTCGTCCTGCGTCGCACGCGCGAGATCCGCCAGTGGGACATGGGCATCCGGCACCTCAACGCGTCGAGCGATGCCTACCGGTACTACATCATGCGCAACCGCGCCTACATCAGGCACTACTTCAAGCAGCACGGCGCGTACCGGCCCGTGCGGTTCTGGCTGGGTTCGGGTCTCACGTTCGTGAAGGAGCTCATCCGCTTGGTGTTCGTCGAACGCAAGGTGCGCGGGACGAGCAACCTGTTCCGCGGCATCCGCGACGGCCGGAAGATCGCGAAGGACGCCTCCTGGCGACCGATGCCGCCCCTGACTGCCGCGGCGTCCGAGGGTCAGCCCGCGTTGTAATCGGCGTTGTACCGGTCGAGCACCTCGGCGATCGGTGCATCCATGGCGAGCCGCCCCTTGTCGAGGTACAGCCCGCGCGTGCAGAAGCGGCGCAGGTCGCGCTCGTTGTGGCTCACGAAGAACAGCGTGCGGCCCTCGGCGAGCAGCTCGTCGATGCGCTTGTAGCACTTCTCCCGGAAGGCCTTGTCGCCCACGGCGAGGACCTCGTCGACGAGCAGGATCGGCTCCTCGAGCTGGGAGACCACGGCGAACGCCAGACGCACCTTCATGCCGTTGGAGAGGTGCTTGTACGGAGTGTCGACGAAGTCGTGCAGCTCGGCGAAGTCGATGATGCCGTCGAACCGCCGCGACACCTCGGCACGCGGCATCCCGTGGAGACCCGCCGTCAGGCGGACGTTCTCGCGGACCGTCAGATCGCCGACGAAGCCGCCGGTGATCTCGATGAGGGGCGCGACTCCGCCGACGACCTCGACTGTGCCCTCGTCCGGGATCAAGACGCCGGCCACGAGCTTCAGCAGAGTGCTCTTGCCTTGCCCGTTGCGGCCGACGACGCCGATCGATTCGCCGGGCCGGACGACGAAGCCGACATCGCGCAGAGCCCAGAACTCCCCCGGTTTGGAGCGTCGGGAGGAGTCGGCGAACAGGTCCTTGATGCTGCGGCGCCCGCGCCTGTTGCGACGGAAGCGCACTCCGAGCCCCTGCACCTCGATGGCGTGATCGGATGCCTCCATCACAGCTCCTTAAGCAGGGGACGCTCGAGCCGGCGGAACACCAGGAGACCGAGGGCGAGGAAGAGGAACGACATCACGGCTCCGATGCCGATCACCCACGGATCCCACTCCTCGGCGAAGAAGCCCACGCGATAGATCGCGAAGATCCCTGCGAGCGGATTGAACGCGGCGAGCGTCTCGAAGACACCGGGGAGGTCCGAGACGCCGTAGATGACCGGCGACGCGTAGAAGAGGGCGCGCAGGATGAGCTTGGTCGTGCGCTCCAGGTCGGTCCAGATGACGCACAGCGGGGCCACGAGCAGACCCAGTCCGACCAGCAGGACCGTCTGCAGAAGGACCGCCACAGGGAACAGCAGGAGTCCCCAGTTGAGCTGGACGGGGGTGTCGGTGAACGAGGCGACGACGACGAAGAGCACGAGCACCGGCAGCGAGCAGAGGAACTCGATGCCCTTCGACAGCACGATCCGGTTCACCCAGATCGACCGCGGGATGGCGGTGGAGCGCACAAGCCTCGCGTCCTTGTTGAACGCTCGCGTGAAATCGGAGACCGCGGCGTTGAACCACACCCACGGCAGAAGGGCCGTGATGAGGAACACGATGTACGGCTCGAGCCCAGCCGAACGGTGGAAGACCTGGGTGAAGACGAACCAGTAGATCGCGCTCATGACGAGCGGGTCCAGCACGGACCAGAGGTACCCCAGCGCGCTCGTCGAATACCGCACCTTGAGATCGCGGGCGGACAGCAGCCACAGCGAGTGGAGATACCGCCGCGGCGATCCGGGCGCGCCGACTGCTGCGGTGGTCACGATGCGAGTCTAAGGTCCCGGAGTCAGGCGAGCTGGTTGTTCCACATCGACAGCGCCGCGCCGATGGCCATGTGCATGTCGAGGTACTGGTACGTGCCGAGCCGGCCGCCGAAGAGAACGTCCTTCTCGCCCTTGGCGAGCTCGCGATACGCGACGAGCCCGCTCCGGTCCTCCGGCGTGTTCACGGGGTAGTACGGCTCGTCGTCGCGCGTGGCGAAGCGCGAGAACTCGCGCATGATCACCGTCTTGTCCGCGGGGTACCGCTCGCCGCGCTCGGGGTGGAAGTGCTTGAACTCGTGGATGCGCGTGAACGGGACGTCCGCGTCGGCGTAGTTCATGACGGGCGTGCCCTGGAAGTCGCCGACCTCGAGCACCTCCTCCTCGAAGTCGAGGGTGCGCCACGACAGAGCGCCTTCGGCGTAGTCGAAGTAGCGATCGACGGGACCCGTGTAGACGATCGGGAGCTGACCGACCGTCGACGCCTTGTTGAGAGGCTGCGACTCGTCGAAGAAATCGGTTTCGAGCTTCACCTCGATGTTGGGGTGATCGGCCATGCGCTCGATCCACGCGGTGTAGCCGTCGGTCGGCAGGCCCTCCCACGTGTCGTTGAAGTAGCGGTTGTCGTAGTTGTAGCGCACGGGGAGCCGGCTGATAATCTCGGCTGGTAGCTCCTTGGGGTCGGTCTGCCACTGCTTCGCGGTGTAATCGCGGATGAACGCCTCGTACAGCGGGCGCCCGATCAGGGCGATGCCCTTCTCCTCGAGGTTGGCCGCCTCCTTGGCGTCGAACTCGCCCGCGAGCTCGTGCACCAGCGCCTTCGCCTCGTCGGGCGTATACGCCGCCTGGAAGAACTGATTGATCGTGCCGAGGTTGATCGGCAGCGGGAACACCACGCCCTTGTGGTTGGTGTACACGCGGTGCACGTAATCCGTGAACGTCGTGAAGCGGTTCACGTACTCCCATACACCGGGGTTGGACGTGTGGAAGAGGTGTGCGCCGTAGCGGTGCACCTCGATACCGGTCGTCGGCTCGTCCTCGCTGTACGCGTTTCCGCCGATGTGGTGGCGGCGGTCGATGACCGTGACCTTGCGACCGGATGCCGCGGCGCGCTCCGCGATGGTGAGACCGAAGAAGCCGGAGCCGACGACGAGCAAGTCCATGCGGGTGCTGTTCCTTTGCAGGGTGGAACGCCGTCGGGAACGGCGACGCGGCGACGGGAGGCGCCGCCGCGCTGCAACAGTTTACCGGGAGCGCGTCCGCGCAAATCCTGAGGGAAAACTTGAGGCGCGGGGCGGTTAACATAGCCCGACACTGGTATGCGCGCACCACGACACGCCGAAAATCATCGGATTCGTCCCCCAAAGAGGGGACAGAAGCGCACTTCTTTCACACCTGTCACTCGGCTAGCGTAAATCGCAAGCGCTTCCCCAGGGCGCCCGGGCATCCCCAGGCCCTGTCATTTGTACGACCCAGCGTGCAAAGGAGGGCCGTCATGCGCGCCCGAATTCTGTCCATCATCCTGCCCGCCGTCCTCGTCGTCGGCGCGAGCGTAGCCGTCGCCTCACCCGCGCAGGCCGCGACGGCCGACACCGCCACCGTCTTCAGCCAGACCAACGCGCAGCGCGTAAAGGCCGGATTGAAGCCGCTCATCTCCGATTCCACCCTCGATAGGGCCGCTCAGGCCTGGGCGCAGCAACTCGCCAAGTCCTGCACCTTCGCGCACAGCACGGCCTCGTGGCGGACGAGCCGAACGGCGAGTGCCGGATGGTCCGCCACGGGCGAGAACATCGCCGCCGGCTATTCTTCCGGCGCGGTGGTGAGCGCCTGGATGGCCTCGTCGGGCCACCGTGCCAACATCCTCAACTCCCGGTACACCGGTGTGGGGATCGGCTACGCCAAGGGCACCTGCTACTCCTCTTACTGGGTGCAGATCTTCGGGCTGAGCAAGTCCGCAACAGTTCCCGGCACAGGCGACGCCGACAGCGACCACGATGCCGACATCGTCGCTGTCGACAGTCAAGGTCGGCTCCTCGTCTATCGCGGGAACGGCGCCGGCGGGTGGCAGGGTTCGGCCACCGCCGTGGGCACGGGCTGGCGCGCAGACGACAAGCTCGTGACGCTCGGCGATTTCAGTGGCGACGGGATGGGTGACCTCGGCCGCATCCGCGCCGACGGCACCTTCGAGCTGATGCGCGGGACCGGGGCCGGCACACACGCCGCGCCCGTCGCGATCGGCAAAGGCTGGGGCGGATTCCGTCGCGTCGTCGGCGGCATCGACTTCGACGGCGATCGGCGCACGGACGTCCTGGCCGTGAAGCCTACGGGAGCGCTCATGCTCTACCGCGGCAACGGGGCCGGCGGGTTCAGCGGCAGCGCCGCGCAGATCGGCACAGGGTGGGGCACCATGACCGCCCTGTTCTACGCGGGAGACTTCAACGGCGACACGCGCGGCGACCTCATCGCCCGCCGCGCTGACGGCACGCTCTGGCTGTATCCGACCACCGGAACGCGCTCGTGGGGCGCGGCCAAGCAGATCGGCACGGGCTGGGGCGGCATGACCGCCATCATCAGCGCAGGAGACTTCGACGGGTCGGGCAAGCCCGATGTGCTGGCGAGGCGCTCGGACGGAACCATGACGCTCTACCGTGGGAACGGCAAGGGCGGCTGGGGAACCGTGACCAACGTCGGAACCGGTTGGGGCGGTTTCTCAGCGCTCGGCTGAGCGACGCGGCATGGTGAGCGCGCGGGGTGGGGCGAAGACCCCTCCCCGCGCGCACCGATCGGAAGCCGGCGGCGAGGTCACCCCGCGCCGACGACAAGACGCGGCGTACCTGTCCAGTTCGCTGCGTCCGTCGCGTTGCGCCCGTCGACGATGAGCCGGATTCCGGGAAGCTGCGCGGGGCCGAGGGTGCGGTAGTCGGCGTGATCCGTCTGCAGGATGGCCAGGTCGACGTCGTCGCCCAGAGCGTACGGCTCGAAGCCGAGTGAACGGAGCTCGTCGTCCGAATAAAGAGGATCATGCACACGCACCTCAGCGCCGCGGGACCTGAGCGCCTCGACCGTCGGGAACACGCCCGAGAATGCCGTCTCCTTGACCCCGCCACGGTACGCCGCACCGAGCACCACAGCCCGGGTTCCCTCGAGCGAGCCGAGCACGTCGGCGGCCTGCCCGACCAGGCGCTCCGGCATCGAGGCGTTGAGCAGGCGTGCGGTGCGCACGATATCGGCATCGGGGTCGGTCGAGAGGTACAGGCGCGGGTAGACCGGGATGCAGTGCCCGCCCACGGCGATGCCGGGGCGATGGATGTGGCTGTAGGGCTGGGAGTTGCACGCCTCGATGACCTGGTAGACGTCGATGCCATGATCTGCCGCGAACAGCGCGAACTGGTTCGCGAGGCCGATGTTGACATCGCGGTAGGTCGTCTCGGCCAGCTTGGCCATCTCGGCAGCCTCCGCGCTGCCGAGATCCCACACGCCGTTGGGGCGGGGAAGGTCGACGCGCTCGTCGAACTGCAGCACTGCTTCGTAGAACTCTCGCGCGCGCTCGGCACCCGCCGCCGAGAGGCCTCCGACGAGCTTCGGGTACTTGCGCAGGTCTGCGAACACGCGGCCGGTCAGCACGCGCTCCGGCGAGAACACGAGATGGAAGTCGGTTCCCTCGACGAGTCCCGACCCCTCTTCGAGCATCGGCTTCCAGCGGCCGCGGGTTGTGCCGACGGGAAGCGTCGTCTCGTAGGACACAAGCGTCCCCGGGGTCAGGTGCTCCGCGAGGGAGCGGGTCGCGGCATCCATCCACGCGAAATCGGGCTCCCACGTCGTGTCGTTCACGAAGAGCGGGACGACGAGCACGACCGCGTCGGCCCCCGGGATCGCCTCGGCGTAGTCGGTGGTCGCGCGCAGCCGCCCCGCGGGAACCAGTTCGGCGAGCTTCTCCTGAAGGTGCGCCTCACCGGGGAAGGGCTCGACGCCCGAGTTGATGGTCTCGACCGCTTTTGCATTGACGTCGACGCCGATCACCTCGTGACCGGAATCTGCGAACTGGACGGCGAGGGGAAGGCCGATCTTTCCGAGGGCCACGACGGCGATGCGCATGGGTTCCAGTCTAGGCGTCCCGCCTCACGGCCCGTCCCCACCGACCGCACAGGCGGTGCGTAATAGAATCCCTCCGGTGACGGCAACGACGGACAACGGGTCAATGCGCCGCCTCGATGCCATCACAGGGCTTCGGTGGTGGGCGGCGTTCGCCGTCTTCGCTCACCACATCCAGAATCTCGTCCCCCTCCCCGGTCCGATCGCGGCGGTCGCCGGGTTCGGCCATCTGGGAGTCACGTTCTTCTTCGTCCTGTCGGGCTTCGTGCTCACGTGGGCCTGGCGTCCAGAGGTCGACAAGCGGACGTTCTGGTGGCGCCGGTTCTCTCGGATCTACCCGCTGACGCTGGTCACGCTCTTCCTCGCGATCCCCTCTTCTACAGCCTCCAACCCGACCCCGCGCAGGGGTGGGTGAAGCCCTTCGACCTCGGCATCCTTCTGCTCTGCGTCTTCCTGCTGCAGGGGTGGTCACGCGATCCGGTGATCCTCTTCGCTGGCAACCCGGCGGCGTGGACCCTCACGGTCGAGGCGTTCTTCTACGCGATGCATCCCTTCGTCTCGATGGGGCTCAAGAGGCTCGCGCGACGCGGTGCGCTCATCGCGGCGGTGTGCGTGGTCGTCTTCGCGATCGGCACCCGCGTCCTCATGATCACGAACCCCGGCAGCTGGGTGTCCGGGCTGCCGTGGCCGATCCTCCGCTTCAACGAGTTCGTACTGGGCATGTGCCTCGCGTGGGCCTTCCGCCACGGCTGGCGCCCGCGGCTCCCCATCTGGGTGCCGCTGGCTCTGCTGGGCGGTTGGATCGCGATGCTCATCGCGACGGACCGCATTCCTGCGGCCGAGGGCTACTACGCCCTCGTCGGCCCGTACACCAACGAAGTGGTGACGATCGGCTGCGCGCTCCTCGTCGTCGCGACCGCGTCCGCCGACTTGAAGGGACGCGCCCGGCTCCTCTCGGCTCCGCTGGCCGTGCGGCTGGGCGAGTGGTCGTACGCCTTCTATCTCATCCACGCGACGCTCATCTACGCCGTGCTCAACGTCGTGGGCTTCCAGCAGGGCGGATGGATCGCGGCGATGTGGTTCGTCGCGCTGCTCGCGGCGTCGCTCGCGGCGGCGTGGGCGCTCCACGCCTTCATCGAGCGCCCGGTCGAGAAGCGACTTCGCTACTGGCAGTCGACTCGCCGGAAGGCCGGTGCTGCGACGCGCCGTTCCCCCGCCGACTCCACCGTGGCTCGATCCTGAGGCCCCGCCGATGGTCGTGTAGCGTCGGCGGCATGCGCGAGTTCACCGAACAGGAAGAGTTCTGGCGTGGCCGGTTCGGCGACGAATACGTTGTGCGAAACGACGGTCCGGAGCTGCTGGCCAGCAACCTCGCGCTCTTCTCCGATGCGCTGCGTCACGCCCATTCGGTGCGCAGCCTGCTGGAGTTCGGCACGAATCGGGGGTTGAACCTGCGCGCATTGCACGAGCTGCTGCCGCATTGCCGGCTCTCGGGCGTCGAGCTCAACGAGACGGCCCACGCCGCGGCCGAGTCCTTGGGGATCGCCGATGTGTGGATGGGCTCGATCTTCGACTACGACGTCGAGTCCACTGTCGACCTCACTCTCGCCAAGGGGGTCCTCATCCATCTCGATCCCGAGCTCCTCCCGGCCGCGTACGCCAAGCTCTACGAAGCGAGCGAGCGCTACATCCTGATCGTGGAGTACTACAATCCCGAACCGGTGCACGTGAGCTACCGCGGGCATGAGAACAAGCTCTTCAAGCGCGACTTCGCGGGTGAGATGCTCGACCTCTACGACGACCTGCAGCTCGTCGACTATGGATTCCGCTATCGCCGAGACCCGGGATTCCTGGGCACCGACTGCACCTGGTTCCTGCTCGAGAAGCCGCGCAGGATCTGACGATCAGGGAGCGGCCGGCTCCGAATGCGCCAGCTCCGGCCGACGTCGGATCAGCTCGAGGATGTCTTCCGATCCGAAGAGGCCCGAACTCGTCCCGAGCTCGCGGTAGACCGCGCGGACGAACTCGAGGTCCGCGGGCAGATCGACCGTCCACCGCAGGTGGGAGTTGTCGACGTGCTGCGTCACGGACGTGAGCGTGAAGGACTCGGGGCGCCGGTAGATCCCCTGCGTGACATGCTCGCGTTCCGCCGGTGTCGCCACCGCTGCCACGCGCTCGAGCGCATCGGTGGTGACCGACTCCACATCGAGACCGCGGGGGAACGTGCGCTCGAGTACGTTCGAGGCGTAGTCCGTGCCGCTCTCCTCGTGGGCCTGGACGACGGAATCGATCACGGCCGGATCGGTTAGCGGGCAGTCGGCTGTGAGCCGGAGGAGGCGGTCCACACCGCGGAGCCTTGCGAGGCCGAGATAGCGGTCGAGGACGTCGGAGAGCGAGCCGCGGTGCACCGTGACACCCGCGTCGGCGAGGAGGTCGACGAGGGGATCGTCGGATGCATCGACGGACGTGGCGACGACGACATCCGACACGAGCGACGCTGCCCGCACCCGCTCCAGCTGGCGGAGGATCATCGGACGCCCTTCGACGTCGGCGACGACCTTGCCGGGCAGGCGGCTCGAGCTCATGCGTGCTTGCACCACCGCCAGCGTCATCGGCGTGCCATCCCGGCTCGAAGCTCGGAGATGACGCGGTCGGCGGCGCGGCCATCGCCATACGGCGTCGCGTCGGTCGCAGCCGGCTGCGGACGCGAGACCGCCGCGGCGATCTCCGTCGCCCCCTGGGCGAGGACATTCCACCCGAGGTCGACGGTCTCGACCCATTCCGTCTCGGTGCGCACGGTGGTGCACGGAACGCGCAGCAGGAAGGCCTCCTTCTGCAGGCCGCCGGAGTCGGTGACAACGCCCGCGGACGCGAGGACCGTCGCGATCAGATCGGGATAGGGAAGCGGATCGTGAACCATCAGCGATCCGCCGGACAGCTCGACGCCCAACTCGATCGCGCGTGCGCGAACGCGCGGGTGCGCCAGCAGCACGATCGGCTTGTCGAGGCCCGAGAACGCGTCGACGATCTCGCGCAGGCGGGCGGGGTCGTCGGTGTTGTCGGCGCGGTGGATCGTCGCGACGAAGAACTCGCCGCGCCGAAGGCCGAGCTCGGCGATGATGCCGGGCTCCTGCGGTGCCTGCTCGCGGACACCGAAGAGCACATCGGTCATGACGTCGCCGACGAGCACCGTCCGATCGGCGAGACCCTCCGAGGCGAGGTGTCCCACGGCGACCTCGGTCGGGGCGAGCAGGAGATCGGCGGCGTGGTCGGTGAGCACGCGGTTGTGCTCCTCGGGCATGCGACGGTTGAACGAGCGGAGTCCCGCCTCGAGATGTGCCACGGGCACATGGAGCTTCACGGCGCTGACGGTCGCGGCAAGGGTGGAGTTGGTATCCCCGTAGACGAGCACCCAGTCCGGGTCGTGCTCGAGGATGACGGCGTCCAGCGCGCCGAGCATGGCGCCGGTCTGCACACCGTGCGAGCCCGAACCGACGCCCAGATGCACGTCCGGCGCCGGGATCCCCAGGTCGGAGAAGAACACGTCCGACAGGAGCGGGTCGTAGTGCTGACCCGTGTGGACGATGATGTGCTCGACGCCCGCCCGCGCGGCGGCGTGCGCGATCGGCGCGAGCTTGACGAACTGCGGACGTGCCCCGACGACGCTCATGACCTTCACGGGTCAGAAGTCTACGTTTCCGCGACGGGCATCACCGCACGCGGTCGGCGAGCGCCGCGGTGACCCGCCTCGCACCCTGTCCGTCGAAGTGACGGCGGCACGCTGCGACCAGCGCCTCGCGGGTGGATCGTTCGTCGACGAGGGCACGGACCGCCGCGGCGAACCACGAGCGGTCGAGGGGCGCGTCGACGAGGTCCGCTCCGTGAGCCACGCCGGAGGAGACGGCGGCCTGGAGGGAGTCCTGCTGGTTGTCCACGACAGCAAGGAGGATCGTGGGGACTCCGAGCGTGCAGACGTCCCAGGCGGTCGTGCCTGCGGCGGACACCACCACGTCTGCGCCGGCGAGGAGCGCCGGAAGATCCGGCGTGGGCGCCAGGATGCTCCACGTGCCGGCCGGAGCGATGTCGGCGAGGGACCGGTGCTGGCGGGTCTGCGCCACGAACGTGAAATGCACGCCGTCGACGCCTGCGCACGCGGCGGCGATCTCCAGGGTGCGGTCGTCGGCATCGGTACCTCCCAGCACCACCACGGCCCGCGGCGGACGGTGGCGCAGTTCGGCGGGCGACGAAGGGATGCGACTCGTGAACGCCGAACGCACGAGGGCGTACGCCGAGCCCCGCAGCTGCTCCCCCGGGCCGGCATCCGTCAGAGGACGGTCCTCCGCCCCGAGGTTCTGGTCGAGGTACATCGTCGCGTCCGCGCCGCGGGCGTGGCCGTCCGCGAAGAGCAGGAGCGGCGACAGCCGCGCGGCCATCGAGATCTCCCGCGCCGGGATCTGGTAGCTGTCGACGACGACCCAGTCGGGGCGCCGCCGCGCCACCAGCTCGCCATCGAGGCGATCACGACGTGCAGGGATCACCTGCACGCCGCTGGCCAGGACGGCGTCGGCCAGCCACGGGATGTCGATGCCCGCGGTCGCGAGCACCACGTCGTGCCCTCCCTCGTGAAGGGCCTCGGCGAGGGTGAGCAGGCGCATGACGTGCCCCGTGCCCTGTGTGACTCCCGCATCGGCGCGAAGCATCACACGCATGTCGGGACCGCCGGGCTCGAGTCGCTCGCTGAATCGTGCTGCGCGCGCAGGCGAGGGTACCCTGGAAACGCCGTGGCCGGCGAAGTCCGGCTCATCCAGCTGAAGGGTTCCAAGTTGTCCATTCTCGAAGGTTCGTCGATTCTCGTCACCGGTGGAACCGGATCGTTCGGCAAGGCGTTCATCAGCCGCATCCTCTCAGACCTCGGTCCCCGTCGTGTGGTGATCTACTCGCGCGACGAGCTCAAGCAGTACGAAGCGCGCCAGCTCCTCGGCGACGACCCGCGGCTTCGCTGGTTCATCGGCGACATCCGCGACGAGCATCGCCTGCGCCGCGCGATGCACGACATCGACTACGTGGTTCACGCCGCGGCCCTGAAGCAGGTCGACACCGCGGAGTACAACCCGTTCGAGTTCGTTCGCACGAACATCATCGGCTCGCAGAATGTCATCGAAGCATCCATCGACGCCGGGGTGAAGAAGGTCGTCGCCCTCTCCACCGACAAGGCGTCCAGCCCGCTCAACCTCTACGGCGCGACGAAGCTCGCCGCAGACAAGCTCTTCCAGTCCGGCAACCACTACGCCGCCGGCTACACCACGCGGTTCTCGGTCGTGCGCTACGGCAACGTCATGGGCTCCCGCGGCTCGGTGGTGCCGTTCTTCCGCGGTCTCGCCGAGAGGGGCGAGTCGCTGCCGATCACCGACGAGCGGATGACCCGGTTCTGGATCACCCTGCCCCAGGCGGTGCAGTTCGTCATCGACTCCTTCGACCAGATGAACGGCGGGGAGCTCTACGTGCCCCGCATCCCGAGCACGCGCATCCTCGACATCGCTGAAGCCGTCGCCCCGGGCGCACCGCGCCACATCGTCGGCATCCGCCCCGGTGAGAAGCTGCACGAGGAGATGATCTCCGGCGACGACAGCCGCCGCACGATCCGCGCAGGAGACCGGTACATCGTCCTCCCCACGATCGCAGACTGGGGCTTCGTCATGCCCGACGGCGAGCCCGTCGCCGACGGGTTCGCGTACCAGTCGGACTCGAACGACGAGTGGCTCTCGGTCGAGGAGATCCGCGCGCTCGTCGACGGGATGCGCTGAGTGTCCATCCCGTACGGCCGGCAGTGGATCGACGATGCCGACGTCTCGGCCGTCGTCGACGCGCTGCGCAGCGAGTGGCTCACAACGGGCCCGGCAGTCGCGACGTTCGAGCAGTCGATCGCCGCAGAGGCGGGAGCGGATGCCGCGATCGCAGTGTCATCGGGCACGGCGGCGCTGCACGCCGCGTACGCCGCCGCCCGCGTCGGTGAGGGAGACGTGGTGCTCACCACTCCGCTGACGTTCGTCGCGACGGCCGCCACGGCCGCGCAGCTGGGCGCCCGCATCGAATTCGCCGACGTCGACCCGGCGACCGGGAATCTGGATCCCGCGGCCGCCGAGGCGGCCATGACCGACCGCACGCGGGTCGTCGCCGCCGTCGACTACGCCGGGCATCCCGTCGAGCTGGACGAACTGCGCAGCATCGCGCACGCACGAGGGGCACTGCTGCTCGAGGACGCGGCGCACTCGATCGGATCGACCTACCGCGGCGCCGCCGTGGGATCGATCGCGGACATCACCACGTTCTCGTTCTTCCCGACGAAGAATCTCACGACGGCCGAGGGCGGAGCGGTCGTGACTTCGGACGCGCGGCTGGCCGACGGCGCTCGCGCGTACCGCACCCACGGACTGGTCCGCGATCCGGAGCGGCAGCGGATGCCCGACGAGGGGCCGTGGCACCAAGAGGTGCACGAGTTCGGACTCAACTATCGGCTGCCCGATGTCCTGGCCGCACTCGGGACCAGCCAGCTCTCACGCCTGGCCATGTTCAAGCAGCGTCGCACCCGCATCTTCGAGCGATACTCCGACGAGCTCGCGGACCTCGGGCTCACCCTCCCCGTCAAGCACGCCCACGTCGATCCGATGTGGCACCTTTACCCGCTCCGCGTGCCCGCCGCGGACCGGCGGCGGATCTTCGAGGAGCTCCGTGCGCGCGGCATCCTCGTCCAGGTCAACTACATCCCGGTGTACTGGCACCCCGTCTTCGAGGATCTCGGCTACCGACGCGGCCTGTGCCCGGTCGCCGAGCAGTACTACCGCGAGGAGATCTCCCTGCCGATGTACGCCGCGCTCACGGACGACGATCAGAGCCGTGTCATCGACGCGGTGAGAGAGGTTCTCGCATGACATCCCCCATACCGGGAGAGGGCGACGTCCTCCCCCTCGTGGTCGCCGAGATCTCAGGGAATCACAACGGGTCTCTCGATCGGGCTCTCGACATCGTCCGCGCGGTGGCGGACACCGGGGCGCAGGCGGTCAAGATCCAGACCTACACCGCAGACACCATCACGCTCGACGTCGACGCCCCCGCGTTCCGCGTGTCAGAGGGGCACGAGCTGTGGGGGTCGCGGACGCTGCACGACCTCTACACGGAAGCCCACACGCCCTGGGAGTGGCACGAACCCATTTTCGAGCTCGCGCGCGACCTGGGGATGATCGCCTTCAGCACTCCATTCGACGAGACCGCGGTGGACTTCCTCGAATCGCTCGATGCACCGCTGTACAAGATCGCATCCCTCGAAATCGTGGACCTCCCCCTGATCGAGCAGGTTGCGGCGACGGGCAAGCCCGTCATCATGTCCGTGGGCACCGCCACGATCGCCGAAGTCGCGGCCGCGGTGGACGCGGCTCGCCGCGGTGGGTGCGAGGACCTCACCCTCCTCGCGTGCACGAGCTCCTACCCCGCCCGCGCCGAGGACACGCACCTGCGCCGCATGTCGGCGATGACCGACATGTTCGGCGTCAAGGCGGGGCTCTCCGATCACACGCTCGGCATCGGGGTGTCGGTGGCGGCCGCAGCTCTGGGCGCCCGCGTGATCGAGAAGCACGTCACCCTCAGCCGTGACGACGGCGGCGTCGACAGCGCGTTCTCACTCGAGCCGAGTGAACTCGCGGCTCTGGTCGACGCATCGCGCGCCGCCGTCGCGGCGCTGGGCTCGGCACACGCGTGGTCGACGGCGGCCGAGGCGGAGTCGCTGCGCCTGCGCCCCTCGCTGTACGTCGCGACCGCAGTTCGGGCGGGCGACGTCCTGACGGAGGCGAACGTCCGATCCGTTCGTCCCTCGGGTGGTCTCGCACCCGTCCACCTGCCGGATGTGCTCGGCCGCAGATTCCGTCAGGATGCCGGTGTGGGCACTCCCCTGTCGTGGGAGCTGCTCGCCTCCGACTGAACACGGACGAAGGACCTCGGACTGGCGTCCTCGGGTCCACTGGGCACGAAGCCGGCCGCCGTGAAGAGGCGCAAGCTTGCCGTGTTCTCAGGGCGGATCACTGCGCGGAGGCGCTGCACCTTCGGGTGGGACTCCTCGAGCGCCGCGATCGCGGCCTCCAACACGGGGCGGCCGTAGCCCCGACCGCGGTGCTCGGGGGCGAGGTTGATGCTCACCTCGGCCTCGATCACGGTCCCCATCGCCTCGTCCGCGTCGAATCGGCACATGGCCACCGGCTCACCCGTCCGTGTGTCGTCGACGATGAGGATCACCCGGCGCGGATCGGCCAGACTCGCCGTGAACCAGCGGACATGCTGGTCCAGCGGGACGACGTCCGTCTGCAGCGACATTCGCCTCGTGTCGGGATCGTTGCGCCAGGTGAGCACCATGGCCGCATCGTCGAGCCCGGCGGCGCGCGCCCGGAGGGGTCCCATCGATGAAGTCACGACCCCAGGGTATCGGCGGCGTCCCGCCCGCACCCAGCGGGTAGACTCATCCGGCGCTGTCCGACGGCGCGCGAGATCGACCGGAGGGTGCTGTTGAGCGAGACGGCGGGAATGCGCGCGCTCCTCGACCTCGAGGACGATCCGCCGTCGTCCCTGCGGGTGCTCATCCCCGGCACAGACGTCCCGCTCTGGCCGCTCGCACGCTGGCCGCTCTCGCGCGCCCTGGCGGAGACCGACATCGGCACCTCGGTGCCGACATATCAGAGCCATTCCCTCAAGCATCGTCTCGTCACGGCGGCACGGCGGATCATCCCGAACCGCCGCGCGAGCGCGCACGCGCCGCGTGCTGACCACCTGTTCGTGGCGAGCGGATGGACGCGCACCCCCCGCGCAGGCGGCTACGTGAACTGGCTGACCGACGACTTCGCGCGGTCGCTCGGCGACGACGCCGTGGTGGTGCAGGATGCGTACTTCGACCGGTTCAGCGCCACCGCGTTCACTCCCGCGAATCCGCGCACGTACACCTACGCGCTGTCGAATGAACGCATCGCGCAGGCGGTCGACCGGAATCCGCAGGACTCCGCGGCGCGCGCGACCGTCGAGCGGGCGATGCGTGACGCGTTCGATGCACTCGCACATCCTGTGACCGAGTCGGGCCGTCGGCGGGCGATCGGCGACGTCATCGGCCGCGCTCAGCGCGCGTCGCATGCCCAGCGGGAGTTCTCCCGCCTGCTCGACACCGTCCGCCCGCGCCGGCTCTATATGCAGACGGCTGCATACGGCACCCGCGCGGCGGAGATCGCGCTGGCACACGACCGCGGCATCGACGTGACGGAGTTGCAGCACGGCTGGATGGGCAGCAGCCACGCCGCCTACAACGCGGGAGGCCTGATGCGGGAACCGGCCCTGGCTCGCTGCCTCCCCGACACCATCCTGGGGTACGGCGAGTACTGGGGCCGCGACATCCGGTATGCAGGGCGCTTCCTTCCCGTGGGCAAGCCCACCCTGGATCCCCTCGTCCTCCGTCCGCCGAGCTGGTCGAGCCGACCCGCGCGACTCCTGTTCGTCTCCAGCAACTTCGAGCACGACCTCGTCGACTCTGCGCTCATCGCCCTGCGCAACCGTCTCCCCGACGACTGGGAGATCGCGCTCCGTCCGCACCCGGTCGAACGCGCGTCGGCGGCGTCCAGGCACGAGGGCGTGCTGCGGCGCGACGGGATCGAGCTCGACCTGTCCGCCGACGCCGGCGCCGCGCTCGCAGCCAGTCGGGCCGTCGTCGGCTTCTCCAGCACGATGCTGTTCGAGGCGCTCGCATACGGCTGCCACGTCGCCGTGCTCGAGTCCGCACTGGCCGAGCACTACGCTTCGGCGGATGTCTTCCCCTTGCGTCTGAGCCGCGACCTCACCGACGTCGGCGATATCGTCGCGCACTTCATCGAGCCGCCGACAACGGTCGAGCGCGCACTCGCAGAGGCGGTGTGGAAGCCCGGCGCCGTCGAGGCCTTCCGGGCGTTCGCGGCCGGCTGAGTCAGATACCGCGGCCCAGGAGCTTCGAGGCGAGACCGAATCGCGGCGGTGCCTCCCTGTGGAGGAACGCGCCTATACTGCGCGGCACGACATTGCGCGGGCGGATCGCGGTCCGTCCGGGCAGGAGCGCGAGCGCCTTGCGCAGGTCGGGCGTGGGTGCGGCGAAGGCGTCGAGGATGTCGCGATCGGTGCGTGAGAGCGGACGGAACGCAGCCGGCGCGATGTCGGCGCAGCGGCGCACCACCTCGCCCAGCGCGATCACGTCGTCGGCACTCCACAGGTCCTCCGTCGGCCGGTACGTGATCCACATCAGCACATTCCCGCGCAGCATCTTCGTCACCACCGCGTCGCGCTGCGTCGACGTGAGCGAACGGAACACGTCTCCGCGCAGCAATCCCTCGAGGAACGATGCGTCCGCCGCGACCGGCTTCGCGACAGTCGACACACGGACGGGAGCATCCTCGTGCACGAGATATGACGGCCCGCGACGATCGAAGGCGATGCGTGCGTCTGAGAACCACAGCCGATTGCCGTACTCGACGTCGATCCCCGAGCGGAGTCCGGCGGGGAACCTCAAGTCTCCGAAGCGCGCGCGCGACACCAGGCCGAGGGGCGACGTCCGGTAGGCCAGCCGGTCGCGGACGCCGTCGAGCGCACGGGTCCTCCCCACGCGCGCCGGAGGAGTGAGCATCGGCCCGCGACCGACCACCGTGACCCGCGGGATGACGACGTCACTCGCCGTGCGTTCGGCCAACGCCAGCCAGGAGTCGAGCGCTCCGGTCTCGACGGAGTCGTCGGAACCCATGATGGAGGTGTATCTCGCGGTGGCGAGGTCGAGCCCGGCGTTGAATGGGCCCGATGGGCTCGGGATGCCGTCGGCGAGCTCGACGAGACGCAGGCGCGGGTCGTCGACATGAGCGGCAAGCGCCTCCGCGACCGCGTCCTGGCCGAGGTTGTGGCAGACAACCGTCACCCGGAGCGGACTCTTCGTCCCGGCGAGCACGGAACCCACGGCGCGCGCGATGGGACGCCTCACGTCATGGACGGCGATGATGTGATCGATGGCGGGCTCGGGCATCCGCTGAGCCTAACCTTCGGAAAGGGACGCGCCGGAGTCGTCCGAATGGAGGAAGGGCGCCAGAACCTGAGCGGATCGACGTCCGTCATGGACCTCGGCGACGAAGGCCGGCCCCGCGGCAGCGGTCGCTCGCGCGCGCTGCGGATCGGCGACCATGCCGCGAAGAACCGTCTCCAGGGTGTTCGGGTCAGCCTGAACGATGGGCAGTTCACAGTTGGTCTGCTCGCGCACACGACGGCGGATCCCGGGGGTGACGTTGCCGACGACGACGCGGCCGGCGGCCATCGCCTCGCATGCGGCCACGCCATAGTCGCCGAGACGGAACTGATCGAGCACGATGTCGGCACTGCGGAACCTGTCGGGGATGGCGTCTGCCGCGATGCCTTCGATCCGCTCGTACCTGATCAGTCCATCGTCGACGAGCCTCGCGAGCGTCGGCTCGATCAGATTCGTGCCCTTCACCGCTGTGCTGCTGGGTGCGTGCACGACCAGCGGAACGGCACTCGCGAGAGGCGGCGTGTCCGTGACCCAGAGTGCGGGGTCTACGACGACCGGCAGCCAGAGACCGTAAGGAACATCGTCGAGCATGCCGGGGGTCGATACGAACACGGGCACAGCCAGGTCGGCGGCCAGACGGTGGTTCCGGTCCGCCTCGTCGCGAAGGGTGTCGGTCAGTTCCCACTCTCCCGGCGCGTACGGCGAGAACTCATGCGCGGTCGCGTGGCGGGAGGGGATGCGCATGTCGCTGCCGTGGGTGAGGAGTGCGACTCGGATGCCGGTGGACTGCAGCATCCGCACCTGGTCCGCGACGCTCTGCCGGTACACGTCGCCGAACAAGCTGCGGCCGGCCTCGACGATCACGTGCGTGTAGCCCGTCGTGACGGCGGCGCGCTGTCGGTCCTGCCACGGGCGAGACATCAGATAGACCGATGCGGACACCCGCTGGTCCACGGGGAAGCGGTACATGGATCCGGCCGAGTACGCCATCGACGTGGCCGAAACTCCGTCGAGGAACCGCTCGGCGGCGCGTGCCCACTGCCACCCCTGACCCGCGAAGTTGACCGGGCCGATGAAGAGGCGGATGGGCATCGCCGGGTCGGCGGGGCGCGCGGGCGCGACTCCGGCGGTGAACTGAAGCTGCGCAGGAAGGAGTCGCTCGAGGAGCCGATCCGGGATGAGGCGGGCGATGCGGACCCTCATCGCACCGGATCCTCGCGGAAGCGCCACGGTCAGACCTCCCTTGCCACGAGCGCGTCGATCGCACGCACCCAGACCTCGACCTGGCGCCCCGCGGACAGATCGAGTGCGGCGGCGTCCGATGCGCGCTTCCAGGCGGCCACGCGATCCGATGTGAGGGTGTCCAGGACTTCCGCCAGGGCCGCCGAGTCGAACCCGCCGGCGACCGCTCCGACGCCTCGCTGTTCGATCACGCTGCGCATCTCGGGAGACGGACCGGTGATCACTCCCAGCCTCGCCTGGATGTAGTCGAAGAACTTGTTGGGCAGTGCCCACGCGTTGTTGAAGTTCACCGGCGGCAGCACGTGCACTCCGACGTCGTGCGCGTGCAGCGTACCGATCAAGCGGTCGTACGAGACCGGGTCGTGCAGCCGGATCCGCGAGTCACCGGCGACCCGCTTCCGCAGATTCGCGAGGTATCCCGGATCGTTCGGCATGAGGAACAGATCGAGCGACACCGACGCGGTCGTCCGCTGGACCGCTTCGATGATCTGGTCGATCCCCCGGCCGGGCAGGCACGCTCCGCTGTGGACGAGCCGGATCGGTTCGCCGACAGGAGCGGGATCCAGTTCGGCGTATGGCGCCGAGTTCGTCACGACCTCCGCGCGGACGCCGAACCTCCGCTCGTACTCCCGCGCGATTCCCGTCCCGACGGTCGTGACCGACCCGGCGTCAGGGAGGAATGTGCGGCACATCCAGCGGACGAACGGCGCGACGAACAGGCGCCAGCGGCGATTGTCGTCCTTCTGCCGCGGCGCATACTCGTGGAGGTCGGCGTGGACTCCGAGGGAGGGTCGCAGCGACAGCGCCACGCCCACCGAATCGATGTCGTTGGCGAGGACGACATCGAACTTCTCATCGGCGAGTGCGCCCGCGACGAATGCCACCGCGGGATTGCTCCAGTACGCGTGGGCGAATCTGCGCAGGAGGAGGGCGCGCTTGTCATAGCGCCAGTACACCCGCTCGTCGGGAAGCCTCACGTGACGGCGCACACCCGCCGGCTCGGGGCCATAACCGAGGGTCGTCAGCTCGTACCGGTCCTTCAGCGCCTCGATCTGCTTGAGCACTCGCGCGTCCGACGCGATCGGAGAGAAGGACAGGATCAGCAGCCGGCGTCTCACGTGTCTCCTCCTGCGAGTCTGCGGATGGCATCTGTCCATCCGGCGCTCTGCGACTCCGCCGACAGATCGTGCGCTGCGATCTCCGACCGCGCTTTGAACGCGCGCACGTCGTCGGCGTCGAGCGAATCGATCACCCGTGCCAGATCCGCAGCCGTGAAGCCGTCGGCGACGCGGCCGATCCCGCGCTCGCGCACGACCTCGGCCATCTCGGGCGACGGACCGATGAGCACCCCGAGTCGCGCCTGCACGTAGTCGAAGAGCTTGTTCGGGAGAGCCCAGCGGTTGTTGAAGTTGGTGGGCGCGAGGAGGTGGACACCGAGGTCGAAGTCGTTCAGCGTCCCGATGAGCTCTGCGTAGGGCACGGGAGGATGCAGGGTCACCCCGTCGAGCTCCTCGGCCCGGATGCGGATCTCCTCGAGGTGCCGCGGGTCGTTCGGCGTCAGGTACAGGTCGAGCGTCACAGCGGACCGGGCTTGGGCGACGGCGTCGACGACGGCCATGACGTTCCGTGCGGGAAGGCACGCGCCGCTGTGGACGAGCCGGAGGGGCCTCTGCACCGGCGTCGGCTGAAGCTCCGCGAACGGGGCGGCGTTGACCACGATGCCGGGCGCGAAGCCGAACTCCCGCTCGTACTCCCGTGCAAGCCCCCTGCCGACGGTGGTCCATGAAGCGGCGCGCCGGACGTACGTCCTGCAGACCCAGTCCCAGAACGGCTTGATCCGCCGCGCCCAGGCAGGATCCTCATCATGCAGGCGCGGGGTGTACTCATGGAGGTCGGCGTGGACGCCCCGTGAGGGCTTGAGGCCCAGTGCCACCGGAACCGCCTCCACGTCATCGGCCAGCACGACGTCGAACGTCCGCCCGCGCAGCGCGGCAGCGGACCACCGGACCGCGGGGATGCGCCAATACGCCGCGCGGTAGAGCTTGAGCGTGACGAGCCGTCCGTCGAGCTTTCGCGCGGGGAGACCGTCCGGGATCCGGATGTGCTCCACGCCTTCGAGCTCGAACGCGCCGATGCCGCACGTCGTCACCGTGTACCGCTCGCGGAGAAGCATGATCTGCTTCAGCACGCGGGCATCGGAAGCGATGGGCGAGAAGGACAGGATCAGCACGGTGGGCCGGGAGGTCGCCGTCATGTCACCCTCGTCTGTCCACGGTGTAGCGCGCGTAGCGTCGGAGTACGCTCTCACGTCCGAATGCCCGCGACAGCCGGCGGGGAAGGAGCCGGGCGGCGCGACCGGCGCCGCGGTACCGCACCAGCGCCGCGGCGATGTCGTCGGCACGTGCGCCTGCCGCCGTGACCGCGTCCAGCAAGTCCCGGTCGGCACGCGGGAGATCGTCGAACCCCGCCGGACCGTATGAGCGGGCCGCGGAGACGGTCGCAGCGATCCGCTCACGATCCTCGTGCGGCCATGCCTGAGCCGAGGGACGGGACCTGATGGCGCCGATGACGTTGACCCGCAGAAGCTTCGCGACGAGAGACGTGCGGACGGGGCGAGGCTGCCGCGCGGCCCAGGGATTCCCGAGCAGAGCGTCGACGGGATCGAGCACGGCGCCCAACGCGCGCGGCTGAGTCGTGACCCGCGTCTCGGCGTCCGCGCCGATGACGTAAGCCGGATGCCGCGGATCGAAGTCGATCCGCACGGGCGCCGTCCACAGCGCGCTGCTCCATGCCAGGTCACCGCCGACCGGCATGCCGGGACTCAGGGGTCCTTCGCACAGAGCGATCAGATCCCGACGGATGAGGGCGAGTGGAGCCGTGCGGTGGAAGAGTCTGTCTCGGACGGCGTTCAGACGCCGGCGGCGCCAGGGACGCGTGAGCGGATTCGCCAGCAGCGCGCCGCCCTGGTATCGAAGGGCCACGAGTTGGACGTCGGCACGGCTCGCGGTGACGGCATCCATCCACGCGCCCAGCGCGCCGGGCTCGAGGAAGTCGTCAGACCCCATGATCATGACGTAGTCGCCGGTCGCCAGTGCGAGGCCGTGATTGAAGGGACCGGACGGCGAGGGGATGCCGTCGTCGAAGGGCACCAGCCGCACCGCAGACCGGTCGTATTCGCCGATCGCCTCGGCCACCGTCTCCGTCGTCAGACCGTGGCACACGATCGTCACCCTCGCGCGCCCGGACGGGTCGGCCAGCGACGCCAGAGCCCGGTCCACACGGCGCCCCGGGTCGTGTACGGCGATCACGACATCGAGAAGTGGCCCGTCGGTCATTCCGTCGCCCCGAGGCCGGCCAGCGCTGCCTGCTCGGCGAAGTCCGGCTCGGAGCGCACCACGTCGTCGAACGTCCCCCGGGCGACAACCGTACCGTCCCGCATGAAGCAGACCTGGTCACTCTGGCGGATGGTCGAGAGACGGTGCGCGATGGCGATCACCGTGACCTCACCATGCAGACTCCGTATGGCCTCCGCCACCGCCGACTCGGTCTTGGTGTCGAGCGCGCTCGTCGCCTCGTCCATGACGAGCACGAGGGGGTCGTTGTACAGCGCGCGAGCGATTCCGAGGCGCTGACGCTGTCCGCCCGACAGCGCCATGCCGCGATCACCGACGAAAGCGTGGATGCCGCCCTTGCGCGACTCGACGACATCGAGGAGCTGCGCACGCTCGAGTGCACGTCGCACCTTCAGCTCGTCGAAGTCGTCACCCCAGGTGAGCGCGACGTTCTGTGCGACGGATCCCGAGAAGAGCGAGACTTCCTGCGGGACGTAGCCGACCCGCGAACGCCACGCTGCCAGCACCTCATGAAGCGGCACGTCGTCGATGGTCGCCGTGCCCTCCGTCGGCTCGAGCAGACCGAGGATCACGTCGACCAGCGTCGACTTCCCCGCCCCGGACGAGCCCACGAGGCCCACGCTGGTCCCCATCGGCACCGTCAAGTCGACGTCGCGCAGAGCAGGGGTCGACGAAGACGGGTAGCTGAAACCGACGCCCGACAGCGCCAGGACTTTCGGCTCGCCCTCGATGGGGCGCGTCCCCGCCGTGTCGTCCATCACCGCCTCGGCGGCGACGATGTCCATGATCACGGCGTTGACGATCGGCACGCTCGCCTGCGTCTGAGTGAGGATCGACTGGAAGCCCGTCATGGACGGGACGATTCGGAAGCCCGCGACTCCGAAGAGCGCGATGGAGGTGAAAGCCTGCGTCGGCCCGCCTATCGCCCACGAGACGCCGCCGATGAGGAGGAAGCCGACCACCAGGGCGGCATCGTAGACGTAGCGGGGAACCACGCCCAGAAAGCTGAGGTTGGCCCGCGCCCGCACCGCGCGCGATCGATTGCCGTGCACGACCTGGGCGACGGACGCGGCGGAGCCGCGCAGCGTGATCTCCTTCAGTGCACTCACCATGTCGGACATCAGAGACGCGACGCGGAAGGAGTAGTCGCGGTTGACACGGCCGGCTATCGTCGCGCGCCGCGTCACGAGCACGAACAGGATTGCGGCGATGATGCCGAGGTAGGCCAGGGTGATGAGAGCGATGAGGGGCTGGCTCACGAAGAGCACGACGAGCACGGCGATGAATGTCGCGAGCAGCGACGGGATCGAGCTCAGGGGAACGAGGAACCCACCGACAACCGCCGCGATCCCGACGTCCGCCATCCGGACGAGCTGGGCGGTGTTCCGGCGGAGTCTCTCCGTCCACGGCGCGCGGATGTACACGTTGAAGAGCGAGTCGCCGATCTCGAGCTCGTACGAGGCGAATCGTCGCGTCGCGGCCCACTGGAGCCAGGTCGACAGGATCGACTTCGCGACGATGAGCCCGCACACCACCACCAGGAGCGTCATCGCCGACGTCCCCGCGATGCGACCCAGGATGGGAAGCGTGATGCCGTTCTCCTGCACCATCGCTCCGAAGGCCACAGCGAGGAGCATCAGAGCGGCGATGTCCAGGATCGCCAGCAGCGAAGACGCCACGATGTAGACGGCGATGAACCGTCGCGCCCCACGCGGGAGCAACGGGGTCAGGGTGCGGAGAGTGCTGAAGACCGCTTTCATCTCAGCCGTCCGCCTCAGCGCCGCTCTCAGGCTTCGTCATACTCACAGTCGGGTCGCAACTCCCGTCCGCCCGGACTCGAGAGCCGCTTCCACCACTTCGAGCGTGCGGAGGCCCTGCTCCATGGTGACGACATCGCTCGGCTTGCCGAGGACCGCGTCGCGGAACGCCTCGTGCTCGACCCGCAGCGGCTCGCGCTTCGCGAATGCGTAACGGGTGACGTCGCCCTCGGAGACGCCGCGGAAGGAGGACACCGACTCCCATTCGAGAGGGATCGTGCCGTTCGCGTAGAAGGTGAGATCACCCGTCGAGGTGTCGGCGACGAACGCGCCCTTCTCGCCGGTGACGACCGTCAGTCGCTCCTTCATCGGGCTCAGCCAGTTGACCAGGTGGTTCACGATCACGCCGGACGCCAGGCGCCCGGTGATCGCGATCATGTCCTCGTACTCGCGGCCGCTCTTGAAGGTCGTGTGTGCGAACACGTCGACGTAGTCGCTCTGCGCGACCCATGCCGTGAGATCCACGTCGTGCGAGGCGAGGTCCTTGCCCACGCCCACGTCGGCGATGCGTCCGGGGAACGGACCCTGGCGTCGCGTGGCGATCTGATAGATGGCCCCCGCCTCGCCTGCCTCGAGTCGGCGGCGAAGCTCCTGGAGTGCGGGGTTGAACCGCTCGATGTGGCCGACCGCGCCGACCAGGCCCGCTGCGGCGAACGCATCGGTCATCCGTCGGCCGGCATCCAGGGAGTGCGCGATGGGCTTCTCGACGAGCGTGTGAACGCCTGCCGCAGCCAGTTTGAGAGCCGCGTCTTCGTGGAACTGCGTCGGCACCGCCACGACGGCGGTGTCGATGCCCGCTCCGATGAGCGCGTCGATGTCGGGAAGCACGTCGAGGTCGCCCGCGACTCCGTGCGGATCTCCGCCCGGGTCGGCGATCGCCACGAGCTCGACGCCCTCCAGATCGCGCAGCACTCGAGCGTGGTGGCGCCCCATCATCCCGACGCCGAGCAGACCCGCGCGGAGAGCGGCCATCAGGCGCCCGCCCCTGCGACGGCGTTCACTGCCTCGACGATCCGAGTCAGATCGTCCTCGGTCAGCGACGGGTGCACCGGGAGCGACACGACCTCGCGCGCCGCGGCCTCGGTCGTGGGGAGATCCAGCCCTGGGGCGAAGTGGGCGAGCGACGGCAGCCGATGGTTCGGGATCGGGTAGTAGACGCCGCTGCCGACGCCGTGTTCGTCCTTGAGCGCGCGCACGAACCCATCACGGTCCTCACTGACTCGGACGGTGTACTGGTGGTAGACGTGCGTCGCACCGTCGAGGACAGGGGGGACGACCACACCGCGGAGGTTCGCGTCGAGGAAGGCCGCATTGGATCGGCGGGTCGCGGTCCAGGCATCCACCTTCGTCAGCTGGACACGCCCGATCGCGGCGTGGATGTCGGTCATGCGCGCGTTGAAACCGATGACCTCGTTCTCGTACTGGCGCTCCATGCCCTGGTTCCGCAAGAGGCGGGCGTTGCGGGCGATCTCGTCGGTCGCCGTCGAGATCATGCCGCCCTCTCCACTGGTCATGTTCTTCGTCGGGTACAGCGAGAACATCGCGAAGTCGCCGAACGTTCCGACCTGACGGCCGTCGAGTGCCGCGCCGTGCGCCTGCGCGGCGTCTTCGTAGAGCGCCACGCCGTGCTTGTCGGCGATGGCCTGCAGCTCCCCCATGCGGGCCGGGTGTCCGTAGAGGTGGACGGGCATGATGCCCTTGGTCTTGGAGGTGATGGATGCCTCGACGGAAGCCGGATCCAACGTGAATGTCTCCGGCTCGATGTCGGCGAAGACCGGCGTGGCGCCGGTGAGCGCCACCGAATTGCCGGTGGCGGCGAAGGTGAAGGACGGCACGATGACCTCGTCCCCCGCTGTCACGCCGGCCGCGAGGAGCCCGAGGTGCAGACCCGCCGTCCCGGAGTTCACCGCGACCACTGGACGACCTGCGACGAAGTGCGAGGAGAACTCCTGCTCGAAAGCCGCCACCTCGGGACCCTGCGCGACCATTCCGCTGCGCAGCACCCGATCGACGGCCTCTCGCTCGTCGTCGCCGATGATCGGCTTCGCGGGGGGGATGAACTCGCTCACGCGCTCTCCTCTGTCAGTTGTCCTTCGGACTCGATGTACCGGTCGCCCGTCGCGGGGCAGACCCAGGCTTCGTCGGCCGCGTCCCGCGCAAGCGGGACTCCGGCTTTGCCGACCCATCCCAGTCGCTTCGCCGGCACACCGGCGACGAGCGCGAAGGCGGGGACGTCCTTGACGACCACCGCACCGGCGGCGACGGTGGCCCATGCGCCGATCGTCACGGGTGCGACGCACGTGGCTCGTGCGCCGATCGAGGCGCCGGTCTCGATCGTCACGCCCACCGGCTCCCAGTCATGTGCGCTCTTGAGCGAACCGTCGGGGTTGATCGCACGCGGATAGGTGTCGTTGGTGAGCACCACGGCCGGGCCGATGAACACTCCGTCGCCGAGCCGCGCAGGCTCGTACACGAGGGCGTAGTTCTGCACCTTGCAGTTGTCGCCCATGACGACCCCCGTGCCCACGTAGGCCCCGCGTCCGACGATGCAGCCGCGGCCGAGGACGGCCTGCTCCCGCACCTGGGCGAGATGCCAGATGGACGAACCGTCGCCGATGACGGCGTCCGGCGATACGTCAGCCGAGTCGACGATGCGCACGGCGGTTGAGTGTGTCACGTTGGGGGCTCCTGCACGGGGCGACGGGGAGGCCCGCTGTGCGCGAGAAGTCTACCTGTTGCCGTCATGGGCTTCCCTGAGCGCCGCGTCTGCGGCCCGGTCACCCACCGCCGCCAGCGACACGCGCTCACGCGCCCAGGCGACACGCGCGGCGCGGGCGGCCTCGGAAGCCCCCGAGCGCCATGCATCGATCAGGCGGCGCATCGCGGTCGCGATCGACTCGGGGGTGAACTCCGCGACCTCTCCCAGCGCTCCGTCCCGCACGACGTCAGCACCGGTGGAGGCACCGGCGTAGAGCACGGGTGTGCCGACGGCCGCCGCAGCGTAGGTCTTGGTCGGCCGGGCGAAGTCGTAGCCGACGCCAGGGACGATGCTCACCAGCGCACCCACGGCTCCGCGAAGCCACTCCGCCGCCTCGGCGGGAGCGATGACGCCGCCGAATCGCACACGGTCGGGTCCCAGTCGGGCCGCCGCCGCACGAGCGTCGTCCTCGGACGAGCCCTGTCCGAAGAAGCGGATGCCTACGTCGGATGCCTCGGGCCCGAGCAGACGGAGCGCTTCGACGAACACTTCGGGTCGCTGCCACTCGGACATGGTGCCCGTGTAGACGAAGTACGGCTGCTCTGACTGCGCGACGGCGACATCCGGGCGGAATACGTCGGTGTCGATCCCGTTGCCGACCATCGCCACGCGCGCGGACGGCGCTCCCAGCGCCTCGAGCCGATCCGCGACTTCGGGCGAGATCGCGAGGACGACATCTGCGCCGCGGACCACCGTCGACTCCATCCAGCGCATCAGGCCGACGATGGGCGCCGGCGCACCCATCGCGATCAAGCCCTCCGTCCACACGTCGCCCGGATAGTAGACGAACCGGGCCCGCCTGAGCCGGGCCGCCAGCAGGGCGACGATCCCGGTGGTCGGAGGCGCTTCGGCGACGATCACATCTGCACGCCGCGCGAGAAGGCGGGAGAGCAGGGGACCGTCGAAGCTGGCGTACTGAAGGTATCCCCGGATGGCTCCGCCGCGGTCACGCAGAACGGGCGCGCGTGAGACCTCGACGCCGTCGCCCGGATCGGGCACCGCGGCTCGTTTCGGAGGCTTCGTCGTGAGGACGAGCACATCCGCGCGGCGAGCGGCCGCGCGAGCGAAGGCTTCCATGCGGAACGCCGCTGCCGAAGACTCGGGCGAGTACAGCCGCGACGCGACGATGACGCGGGGCCGTTCGCGGGACGTCACGACGATGGATCCTCTCGGGCGGGGGCGGGCGCTCTGCGGTTCGCCGCGAGCCTGAACAAGGCTAGCCGGACCTGACAGAATAGACGGCGTGAACGACTCCCCCACCCCCGGCGCGGACCGGCCGGATCCCTCGACCTGGGTCGTCATACCCCTCTACAACGAGGCCTCCGTCATCTCCTCGGTCATCGACGGGCTTCGCGGCCGTTTCGCCCACATCGTGTGCGTCGACGACGGCTCGTCGGACGGCTCGGCGGCCATCGCGGCGGCGGCCGGCGCAGAGATCGTCCAGCACCCGGTGAACCTCGGCCAAGGCGCCGCCTTGCAGACGGGAATCGAATACGCGCTGTCGCACGAGGTCTGCGAGTACATCGTGACCTTCGACGCCGACGGCCAGCACCGCGTCGAGGACGCGATGGCGATGGTCCGACACGCCCGTGACAACGATCTGGCGATCGTCTTCGGCTCCCGTTTCCTCGACGATCGCACCCGGCCCGGGTGGATGAAGAAGGTCATGCTGAAGACGGTCGTGTGGGTGTCGAACCTCACGACCAGCATCCGGCTGACAGATGCGCACAACGGGCTGCGCGTCATCAGGCGCGACGCGGCCGAGCACGTCCACCTCGCGCAGGATCGCATGGCTCACGCCACCGAGATCGTTCTCCAGCTCGCCCGCACGAAACTGCCCTGGTCGGAGTACCCGGTGGAGTTGCTCTACACCGACTACTCGAAGGCCAAAGGCCAGAGCGTCCTCAACTCGGTCAACATCCTCGTCGACCTGATCGTCAGGTAGCACCCCATATGTGGATTCAGATCCTCCTCATCGCGGCCGTCCTCGTCATCGGCTTCATCCTCATCCGACGTCCTCAGAGCGACAGCCACCAGGCACTGCAGCGCATCGGCCTGCTCGCCTTCATCGCGATCGCCGTGCTGTCGGTGCTGTTCCCCCAGTGGCTGTCCTGGCTGGCGAACCTCCTCGGCGTCGGTCGCGGCACCGACCTCATCCTCTACGCGCTCGTCATCATCTTCCTCGGAACGACGCTCGCGCAGTATCGGCGCATCTCGGCACTCCAGCGCAAGATCACGGTGATCGCGCGCCGGCTCGCGATCGTCGACGCGGAGACCTCCGACACGGACGCCGTTCGAGGCGCGCCGAGCGCCGACATCGCTGCGGCACGCGCCGACCGCGACGAGAAGGCCTGACACCCGAGCGGTCAGTCGCAGCCCGTGACCTCGTAGAGCGCCGCGTCGCCGATCACGGCGACCTCATCGACCACATCCGACTGGTCGAGGTCGTGCAGGCCGATGAAGTCCTCGTGCCCGAGCGGGTAGATCCGCTGACTCCCGAAGTCGAGAACGTACTCCACTCCGGTCCGGTCGATGGCCTGGCAGACCTCTTCACCGCCTTCGCGCAGATCGGTGCCCAGGAGGGAGGCGTCCGCCCCGAACTGGCCGCGCATGTGAGGGAAGAGCACGGGCTGCCCGGTGTACGCGTAGAGGAGGCCGGCGCCGGTCAACGGATCGCCTGCGACGACGGCTCCGTCGGGCACGAGCGCGGCAACCTTGTCGAACATCGCCGCCTCGTCGGGCGAGAGTCCTTGCGATGACTCGTCGAAGGCGAAGCTCATGGACCGCATGATGACGAGCTCGTGGCGGATGACGAGCGCCTGTGCCCCGAGGACAGGCAGTGCGATGACCACCGCGGCGAGGATCGCCTGCCATGCGAAGCGCGGATGCCTGCGTCGCACCACGTCGACGGCAGACGCCGCGGCGAGCGCTGCGAGCGGAACGGCCGCCACGACGAGAAGCGCGGCGACGCGCACCACGTCGTCGTACCAGACGCCGACGAACAGCGAGCGGATCCACTCCACCGGAAACCACGCGGCGATGACGAAGAACCCGACCGCGACGAGCTGCGTGCCCACGAGTCCCCATGACCGACGTCGGATCGCGATCCAGGCACCGACGATGACGAGTCCTGCCAGCAGCAGCGCCGGCGGGCGACCCACCGGCCCGAGATACGTCGCCTCCCCCAGCGCCTGGGCGAGCGACTCGTACCGCTTCCACTCACCTGTCGTCACGTTGAGCCAGGGCCAGATCATTACGAGGCCTATCGAGACGGCGGCGAGCGTCACTGTGGCGACGATGCGCGGCCGGGCAGGACCGGACCACATCGAGATGACGGAAGCCAACGCGAGCGGCCAGCTGAGCACGAGCGCCGCCAGCAGAGCCGAGGGGTGCGCCACCGCGATGCCACCGATGACTGCGAGGCCGATACAGACGAGCAGAGTCCCCTGCCATCCCCGAACGCTGAGCGCCCGGGTGCGGAAGGCGGTCAGCAGGAGTCCGAGACCGACGGGGATCAGCGCGATGCCGAGGAGGTTCGGGTAGAGCACGCCCCAATTGAGGAATCCGAGCGGGAACAGGGCGAAGCACAGCGTCAGCGCCGCGCCGAACGCCGTCGCCAGCGAGCGCCGCCATGCTGCGGCAGTGAGGAAGGATGCCGCGAGCGGCCACAGCACCGCGATGACGGCGAGCGAGACGATGTTCGTCGCCACGACGACGCTCTGCCCAGCGGCCGGCACGACCAGCGACACGACCGCATGCCACAGCGTCGGATAGGACAGGTGATCCTTGAACGGGTACGCCATCGTCATGTCGAGTGGCGATGCGCTCCCGCTCTCGATGACGAAGCGGACCGCGTTCAGGTGGAAGATCGCGTCGAAGTGCTGAGCAGGCCGGTCCGGCGACGTCATGCCGACGGCGACGATCGCCGTCCACGCGACCGCAGCGGCGCCCAGAGCCGCCCACACCCACCAGCGGTTCGACTCCGCTCCGAACCGCTGCAGCTGACGGCCCCTGCGGCGCCCGGACCACACGAGGAGCGCGGCGACGGCGGTGAGGACGGACGCGACCAGGACGACCGGAAGCGGAGACCAGCGGAGCGAGAGGATCGGCGCCACGAGGCTCGCCAGAGCGATGATGCCGGCGGAGACGCCCGCACTCACCGCCGGCAGAGCGGCCCCGCGGAAGCCGGCGAGCCACGCGATCCCGCCGCCGGGCAGGAGCAGCACCCCGAGGGCGACGACGAGAGCGGGCACCGCGCCCAGCCAGGCGGCGATCACGACTGCACCAGCGCGATCGCGCCCTCCACGGGCCCGTCGTAGACGACGCTCCCCTTGTTGAGCACGACCCCACGAGTGCACAGGTCGCGCACCATGTCGAGATCGTGACTGACGACGAGCAGCGTCTTGCGCGCGGCGATCAGCTCCTCGAACTTCAGCCGGCACTTCTCACGGAAAGGCGCGTCGCCGACGGAGAGGATCTCGTCGACCAGCAGGACATCGACGGCCACATGGATCGCGACAGAGAACGCGAGCCGCATGAACATGCCGGAGGAGTAGTGCTTGACCTCCTGGTCGATGAAGGGCTCGATCTCGCTGAAGGCGACGATCTCGTCGTATCGCGCCTCGATCTCCTTCCGGCTCATGCCGAGGATGGCAGCGTTGAGGAAGACGTTCTCGCGCCCGGAGAGCTCGGGGTGGAACCCTGCGCCGACCTCGATGAGACCGGCGACGCGGCCTCGGGTCAGCACCTCTCCGTCATCCGGACTCATGACACCCGAGATGAGCTTGAGCAGGGTGGACTTGCCCGATCCGTTGAGCCCCAGGACCGCGACGGACTCGCCCTCGTCCACGACGAGGTCGATGCCCTTGAGCGCTTCGAACTGGGACGAGAGCTTGCGTCCGCGGATCCATGCGACCACGGTGTCCTTGAGCGAGAGCGCGTGGTTGAGGGTGAAGCGCTTGCGAACTCCGTCGACGATGATGCTGGGACGGGCGGCGGGCGAGGCGAAGGCGGTCATAGATCCTGCGCGAACCTTCCTTCGAGGGAACGGAAGACGTACTGTCCGACCACGATCGAGGCCACTGCGATGAGGAACGTCCAGAGGGTGTTGATGCCCAGGTCCGGCGGGAGCGGCAGGTCGGAGGTCGTGACCGGTGTCCAGAATCCGAAGTGGAAGAGCTCGACCGCCTGCGTGATCGGGTTGAGGAGATAGAGCCGCAGAGCCCAGTCCGGCAGCACCTCGGCGACCATCGTCCAGAAGTACAGAACAGGCGACGCCCACGTCGCGAGCAGCAGGAGGAGCTCGACGATGTTCTCCGCATCACGGAAACGCACGTTCACCGCGCCGAACAGCAGGCCGAGGCCGAGTGCGAAGAGCACGATGATCAGGGCGCCCGCGAGGATCGCGAGGATGCCGAGGATCGACATCTTGACCAGCCAGCCGAGGAACAGCACGACGACGAGCAGCAGCGCGACCTGCGGAAGGAAATGGACGAACGCGACGATGACGGCAGAGACCGCGAACAGCTGCCGCGGCAGATAGACCTTCCGCACGAGGGGCGCGTTTCCGACGATGGAGCTCGTCGCGTTCTTGAAGGCCTCGCTGAACAGGTTGATGACGATGATCCCCGAGAAGAGATACACCGCGTAGTTGGGAACACGGTTGAGGTCGAGGAAGACGCCGAAGACGATCCAGAAGACGATGAACTGCGCCGCCGGTCGGACATACGACCACGTCCACCCGAGGACGGAATTGCGGTAGCGGGTCGTCACGCCCGTGCGGATCAGGAGCCGGAGCAGGTAGTGCCAGCGGAAGACATCCCACAGGCCGTTGCTGCGTCCGGGGACGTCGAAGTCCGCGCGGGGGACGCGCTCGAACAGATCGGATCTATCGGTCACGGCTTCTGACTCTCGAGGGGTGGGAGGGAGGCGCCCTCGCGACAACCCTCACATTGTAGGCGCACGACCCGAGGGCCTCCTGCACCCTGCGGGGAAGGCGCCTCAGCGAGTGCGGCGCAGGGCGCGGCGCACCCGCCCCAGCACGCGGCGGTGGATCGGAGGAATCGGCGCAGCGGGAGGACTGAAATACGGGGCCAGCTCGGGCAGTTCCCGCACGACCGCGTTGGTGAGTCGCGCCCGGAAGCCGCGGCGGTAGCTCTCGCGCATCGCGGTGGTGCGCTCCATATCGGCGCCGGAGGAGAGCATCCGCTCGAAGAAGTCCTCGTAGCCCAGCATCTGCGACCACCGTCCGACAACGCCGTAGTACCGGCCCGCGGCCGGATCGACGATGTGCGTTTCGCGCTGCTCGACCTGCGTGGTCACCAGGCTGTCGAGGAACCACGCGCCGCCCGCCTCCACCGCGAGCGCGCTCAGGAGCACCTGCGGGTACATCCGGGCCGCGGAGTTGTCGTCGATGAGACCCGCGATCTCCGCCGCCGCGGCGCGCAGGAAGGCGGTGTCGAAGGTGACGCCGGAGATGTAGAAGGCGGCGGACTCGAACTCGTCGGGCTGCATCAGGCGCGTCTCCGGCCGGCCCCGGTATCTGACCTTGGCGCCCACCTGTGCGCACGGCGAGACCATGCGCCGTCTGTCGGATCGGCAGAACGCGAGGAGGTCGCGAAGACCGGACTCGTGGACGGTGTCCTCGTCGGAGACGAACATCAGCATCTCCGTGCGAGAGTGCTCGATCAAAGCGAGGACGTTGCCTGCGAACCCCACGTTGGAGTCGTTCCGGCGGACCTCGAGCCGGTCGTCGGCGAACCGGCTCGTAAGCGCTTCGTACGTCCCGTCGTCGGATGCGTTGTCGATGACGAGGAACCGCACGGGCAGATCGCGGGGAAGCGCGCACAGCTCCTCCACGCGTGCGAGGACGCTGTCCTTGCGCTGATAGGTCGGGACGCCGATGGTCAGGAAGTCGTCGACGGGCACGTTCATCCCTGCCTCTCCAGGAACCGCTCGACCTGTCTCTGCGCGGCGAGGCGGGGCTGCTCGCCGCCCTCGACGGCGCGATGCCAATCCACGGTCCACGTGACGCATTCGGGGTAGGTGAGCACGTTGCGCCAGCCGAGCTCGCGCTCGGCGCGCGCGTTGTCGAGTGCGAGCAGCCCGGCTTCGGACTGCGGCGGGACATCGCCCACGCGCCACAGCGCGCCGTCCCCCCAGTTCGCCGCGGCCAGATCGGCGACCTCGGCGACGGTGACGAAGCTCTCGACGCCGGGGCCGATGTTCCACTCACCCGTCCCGCGCCCCTCGAGGAGCGCGTCCACGATCGCCCAGTAGCCGGTCACGCAGTCGAGCACGTGCTGCCAGGGACGGACCGACTCCGGACGCCGGATCTCGGCCTGCCGTCCCTGCGCGAAGGCGCGCATGAGATCGGGAAGAAGGCGGTCCCTGCTGTGGTCCCCGCCCCCGACGACGTTCCCCGCGCGCGCGATCGCTGCGGGCGGTCCGTCGAAGCTCCGGATCCACGACTGAGCCAGGAGATCCGCCATCGCCTTCGACGTGCTGTACGGATCGGCGGCACCGAGTGCCTCGTCCTCGCGATAGCCTTCGCGGCGTCCGACGTTGCGGTAGACCTTGTCGGTCGTGATGACGAGGTGCGCCCGCACGCTGGGCGTCGCCGCGACCGCCTCGAGGACATTGAGGGTCCCCATGACGTTCGACTCGAAAGTCGTTCGCGGGTCGCGGTACGACTCGAGGACGAGTGGCTGGGCAGCGAGGTGCACGACCACGTCGGGGGCGACCTCGCCGATGGCGGTCCTCACGCCGTCGGCGTCGCGCACATCGAGGCGCAGGTCGCGCTCGTACAGATCGGCCATTGCCGCCGCGGAGAAGAGCGATCCCTCCTCAGGGTCGAGCGCGACTCCGCTCACACGATGCCCCTTCGCACGCAGGAGCAGCGTCATCCACGCGCCTTTGAAGCCCGTGTGTCCCGTGAGGAGGACATGCATGTCAGCGCGCCGCGGCTTCGACGAACTCGATGATGGAGTCGGCGATGAAGTCCAGCATGGGCACGGTGAGCCCGGGGAACGTGCCCACCCAGAACGACCGGTTCATGACGATGTCGGTGTTCGTGAGGTCGCCGACGATCTTGAAGTCGATGTCGCGGTACGCCGGCTGCTTCGTGAGGTTGCCCGCGAAGATGAGCCGGGTGCCGATCTTGCGCGAATCGAGGAAGCGCATCAGCTCTTCGCGAGACACAGGATGCTGCGGGTCGAGCGTGAGGGGGAACCCGAACCATGCGGGATCCGACTTGGGCGTCGCCTTCGGCAGGATCAGACCTTCGACTCCGTCCAGCCGGGCGTGGAGATAGGCGAAGTTGCGCTTGCGCGCCTCGACGAAACGGTCCAGCTTGCCCAGCTGCGAGAGCCCGAGCGCCGCCTGCATGTCGGTCGCCTTGAGGTTGTAGCCGATGTGACTGTAGATGTACTTGTGGTCGTAGCCGCGCGGCAGGCCGCCGAGTTGCCACTCGAACCGCTTCTGGCACGTGTTGTCCTGGCCGGTCTCGCAATAGCAGTCTCGGCCCCAGTCCCGGAACGACTCCACCTGCTTGCGCACGAGCGGGGACTTGACGAAGACCGCACCGCCCTCACCGGTCGTGATGTGGTGCGCGGGGTAGAAGCTGACCGTGGCCGTGTCGCCGAAACTGCCCGTGCGCTTACCGTCGTATGTCGATCCGAGCGCGTCGCACGAGTCCTCGACAAGCCATAGGTCGTTCTCTTTGCAGAGTTCCTGAACGGTGTCGAGATCGAAGGGATTGCCGAGCGTGTGAGCCATCATGATCGCGCGCGTCCGCGGGCCGACGGCCTCGCGCAGGCGATCCGCGATCGCGTCATACGTGTCGAGCTCGACATCGACGACCACCGGGCGCAGGCCGTTCTGGATGATGGGGTTGACCGTCGTCGGGAAGCCCGCGGCGACGGTGATCACCTCGTCCCCGGGGCGCAGGGCGCGTTTGCCGAGCTTCGGGCTGGTGAGACCGCTCAGGGCGACGAGATTGGCGCTCGAACCGCTGTTGACGAAGAGCGCGCTCCGACTGCCGACGTATCGGGCGAGCGCCCGCTCGAAGTCGACGTGGAACCGGCCGGCGGTCAGCCAGCCGTCCAGGGAGGCGTCGACGAGTGCGGCGATGTCATCGGGGTCGAGAACCTTGCCGGACACCGGGACCGTGGTCTCGCCGGGGATGAACTCCCGAGGTGCGAGCGAAGTCTCGGCGTACGCGCGAACGCTGTCGAGGATGGGGCCGCGTTCGGCGGGGGAAGAAGTCAAGGGATACTCCGAAATGGCGTGCGGGGACCTGTCGATCCTACCCGCCGACGCCCGGCGTCCCCGGGGACGGGCAGCCGCGGCGGGATAGGCTGAGTCCGCTCATCGCCAGCGTCGACCCATGGGAGATACGTGAAAGCCGTTCTGCTCGCCGGAGGCCTCGGCACGCGGATGCGTGAAGAGACCGAGTTCCGCCCCAAGCCGATGGTCGAGGTCGGCGGCCGTCCGGTGCTCTGGCACATCATGAAGGTGCTCGGCCAACAGGGGCTGCAGGACTTCGTCGTCTGCGCGGGATACAAGAGCGAGTCGATCAAGACGTACTTCCTGAACTACCTCGCCCTCAATCAGGACTTCACAGTGGGGCTCGGCGACGTGCGACGGATCACGTACCACGGCGGTCACGCTGAGGAGGACTGGACGGTCACCGTCTCCGACACCGGCGCGAGCACGATGACCGGCGGCCGTATCAAGCGCGTTCGTCGGTACGTCGAGAATGAGCGTTTCCTGTGCACCTACGGCGACGGCATCGCCGACATCGATCTGTCCGCGCTTCTGGCTTTCCACGAGGCGCACGGAAAGCTCGCCACGATGACCACCGTCCAGCCGCCGAGCCGCTTCGGCGTCCTGGATCTGGAAGACGATGGAACCGTGCGTCGGTTCAAGGAGAAGCCGCAGGTCGAGGGGTGGATCAATATCGGCTACTTCATCTTCGAGCCGGGGATCTTCGACTACCTCGGCGATGACACCACGGTGCTCGAGCAGGAGCCGCTCAACCGGCTCGCGGAGGACGGCGAGATCGTCGCATATCAGCACCGCGGATTCTGGCAGCCGATGGACACGTATCGCGAGTCCCAGATGCTGAACGCTCTGTGGGACGAGGGTCAGGCGCCCTGGCGAACCTGGTGACCGCTCGCTGGTCAGCTAGCCGGAGCCGCCTCGTAGGTCTGACGCAACCCCGCCTCGAGTTGCCACACAGGATTCCAGCCCGTCGGCGTGTCCCAATCGCCTGAGCGCAGCGGGAGGTCGCTGACCGAGCGCGCTTCGTCGACGATGATGTCGAGGGGCCGGCCGGCGGCGCGGCCGACCGCCGCGATCACGTCGCCCACAGTCGTCGCGGACGCCGCGCGCACGGTGGTGATGGCTGCGCCTCCAGGCGCAGCCGCCGCGATCAGGCCGGTCGCGACATCTTCGACGTGCAGGAGATTGAGGGCCTGACCCACCGGTCCGACGACGACCGGCGTGCCGTTGCGAGCAGCGCGCACGAGCGCGGGGACGAGCTTGGGGCGTTGATCCCCGGGCCCGTAGTTGTCGTAGAGGACGACTCCGCGAGAGTCGACGCCCTCGCCCTCGCGGTAATAGTCGGCCAGCACCGCGTACGCCTGCTTCGACGAGGCGTAGAGGGAGTGCGTGGTCGGCGCCCCGTCACGGTACTGGAAGTAGCTCATAGCGCTCACGACCACGCTCGAGCTGCCGACAGCCGCGTCGAGCAGCCGCACCCCCAGCCCGATGTTGGCATCCAGGAACGCCTCCACGTCGTCTTCGGAGCGCGAACGCGCCTGGTGCGCGGCGAGATGGAAGATGGCATCCGGCGCGGTGGTCTGCACGATCGATCGCACATCGACGCCGGGGGCGAGGCTGTGCCAGCTGATGCCGTCGCCGTCCTCGACTTCCGGACCGGTGCGTCGCGTCGCCGCCACCCGCCAGCCACGATCTCGGAGTGCGCGCAGGAGAGCCCGGGCCACGAATCCCGAACCTCCGGTCACGAGGGCCTGAGGCATGCGACGGTCAGCCCTTTCCGAGAACGACGCGAGGAGCACCGCCGGCCGGCACGACGATGCGGCCGCCCTGGAAGCCCTGCACGCACGACCCTGTCGTGTCGCACGTGGAAGCCGAGACCGGCCAGCCCAGCGCACCTCGCACCCAGCCCGCCGCGGAGTAAGTCGGAAGGGTCGTCGCCGGAACCGCGAACGTGCCCGCCGCACTGCGCAGCACCTGCACGTTGCGGAAGTTCTGCCCGAAACCCGCTCCGCGAGGACTGGAGATCGGATTCTCCGCAGACGTGGGCACGCCCCACGCGCCCGCCGCGCCTCCCGCGGCCCGATAGGCAGTGGCGACGGAGCCCCCGACCGCGAACACACCACCTTCGGAGGCCATCACGAGGCCGCCCTGGAAGTCCTGGGAGCACGACGTGGCGCTCGGGCACTTCGCGACTGCTGTCGGCCACCCGATCGTTCCGCGCACCCATCCCGCCGCCGCGTATGCCTTCAGCAGTGTGTTCGGCACGGCGAACGCGCCCGCCGAGCTTCGGAGAGCCTGCACGTTCTTGAAGTTCTGTCCGCTCCCGGTCGTCGCGCCACCGGTGATCGAACTCTCGGAACTCGTCGGCGCACCCCAGCTGCCCGCCACTCCGCCCGCTGCGACATAGGCAGCGCCGATGGCCCCCGACACGATCCGCGTCACTGTGCCGGCGCGCGTGATGACGCCACTCTGGAACGTCTGGGTGCAGTCCGTGCCGTCGCAGGCCGCTGGGGCCGTCGGCCAGCCGAGCGCACCCCGGACCCAGCCATGGCTCGCATAGTCGGTGAGGATCGCCGACGGCACGGCGAACGTCCCGGCAGGGCCCGACAGCGCCTGGACTCGCTGGAAGTTCTGCCCCGTTCCCGACCCGTTCGGGCCGACGAGCGAGCTCTGCGCCGAGGTCGGGTAGCCCCAGGCGCCCGACGGGCCGCCCGCGGTCCGGTACCCGGCGGCGATCCCGCCGGAGACCGCATGCAGAGATCCGTTGACACCGGCGACGTACCCGCCCTGGAAGGCCTGGACGCAGGTCGCGGTCGAGCACTGCGGCGACGCCGTCGGCCAGCCCAGATCGCCTCTCACCCAGCCCGCGGCCGCATGGACGGCGATCACGTTCACCGGCACCGCGAATGTGCCCGCGCCGCTGCTCAGAAGCTGGACGCGTTCGAAGTTCTGGCCGGCGCCGTCGCCGTTCGCCGTCGTCAGCGCCGTCCGCCCGGAGGTCGGGTAACCCCAGGAGCCGTTCATGCCGCCCGCTGCACGGTACAGACCCGCCGTGTCCCCGGTGACGGCGTAGGAGTTGGACCCCGTGTGACCGAGCCAGCCGTTCTGCGTCGCCTGTGCGCAGGCCCCCGAGCGGCACGCTTCAGCGGACGTCGGCCACCCGAGCTCCCCGCGAACCCATCCCAGTGCGGCGTAAGTGGTCAGCGCCTCGTTCGCGACGGCGAACACGCCCGCCGCGCTCGAGAGCACCTGCACGTTCTGGAAGTTCTGGCCGCTTCCGTTCCCCGTGGGGCTCGTGATCGGGTTCTGAGTGGACGTCGGGTACCCCCACGACCCCGGCGGGCCCCCTGCCGACCGATAGCGGTCCCACACGGCGCCGGTCACGAGGAACGCGCCCGCGTCCTCGGTCCATCCGATCGCTCCGCGCTGGTAGTCCTGCCAGCACCGGTCGGCACCCATCGCGCAGGATCGAGTGGCCAGCTGCGCACCGAGCGGGCCGCTCGCGCCACCCGAGGCGTTGTACGCCGCCGCGATCTTCGCACGGCCGTCGACGCCGCGCGTCGATCCGAACCAGTCGGTGAAGTAGTTGTAGAAGTTCCGGTTGCCGTACGACGAGCAGCTGTTCCCCGTGCCGTAGCCGGCCCGGAGTGCCGCGGCGTTGGGCTGATAGGGCGTGTAGTAGTAAAGGTTCGCCGTCGCCTGATTCTGAATCGCGACGGGCGCCGACCCGCATGCGCGGTTGGGGTGGTAGAGAAGGTTCCACGTCTTCCCGGGGGCGTACCACGTGAAGAACTGCGAGGTGCCCGGCGGGTTCGCGTAGCGCTTCATCTGCCACGCGCCGCCGTACACCTGGTTGAAGAACCCGTAATAGCGGGTGTCGCACCCGGCGGTGTCCGGGCATCCCTGGCCCATCGCAGCGCGGTAGTTGTACGCGGACGGAGCAGTCGAAGCGACAAGCCCCTGCTCCTTCTGGAGCATGACCAGGATCACCTGGGGGTTGATGCCGCACGCCTGGGCCACCTTGTAGATGATGCGCGACGCCCGTTCCCGCACACCACCCGAGTACGCCCCGCACATCGCGTCCGACGTCGTCGTCCGAGAGGTGTCGTAGTAGTCCTTCAGACACGTGTAGCCCGCTTGGCAGGCCTTCACCTTCGATTGGAGGAAGCTCTGGATCTGGGCCTCGCTCATCGTCGAACGGTTGAAGAACACGCCGTCCGAGATGATGTTCCCCGGTTGGAATCCGGACAGGTCGGCGGCCGCGACGATTCCCGTACTCGCGGGCGAACCCGCGGCGAGTGACGGGTCGGGCGCGGCGGTCGCGGCCGGGGCCGCGACGAGTCCGATGATCACCGCCGCGCTCGCGATCAACGCACCTGTCAACGTCGTCACGGACGCACGCGCGCCCCTCCACTCAGCCCCCGCCATGTGACCAGTGTGACGGAAGTGGCGAATGGTGACAACTCTGCCGTTGAATCCCCGCCGGACACGCCGGTCATGAGCGAACTCGCGGCGCGCTCTCAGTCACAGCTCCGCGTGCAGGTGCCACACCTTGTCGGCCGCCTCGCGCCACGAGAACGCTCGTCCGCGGTCTCCCGAGAGCACGGCGAGACGGTCGGCGGCGGCCGTCGAGCCGAGCGCTCGCGCGACGGCGTCAGCGAGTCCGTCAACGAGGGACGCGGCATCCGTCTCGTCGACGATCTCCCCGCCTTCGGCGATGATCTCGCGGTGCACCCCGGAGTCGGACGCGATCACCGGCACGCCGAGAGTCAGGGCGTCGACGACGCGCCACGGGAAACCGGTGAGCCGCGATGGTGCGATGAACGCCAGGGCGGCCCCGAAGACGGCGGCACGGTCCGCCGCGTCGAGCGCACCGCGAACATGCAGGCGCCGCTCCGGCAGGCCCGCACCGGCGGCGAGGTCGGCGACCGCCGGCTCGTGACCGTCCTCGACGTCGATCACCACCACCGGAAGATCCACCCCCGACGTGGCGATCGCCGCGAATCCCGCCTCGAGCGCGTCGGACGGAACCGGGCCGCCCGCGAGCAGCACGAACCCTTCGGGAAGGTCGAGCGCCCGCCGGCGGCCGACCTCGTCCGTCGGCACCGAGAAGCCCAGCGGCGACGCGCCGGCGATCACACGGATGCGGTCACCGAGTGCCGCGATCTCGCTCAGCCGCTGCGCGATCGAGTGCGTCGGCACCACGACCGCGTCGGCGAACTTTACGGCGCGCTTGAGCATCGCGCGGTACCACCCCACAGCCGACCGCGAAAGCTCCCCCGGCGACTCCCAGGGGCGGAGATCCCACACGGTCACGACGCTCTGATCGTGGTCGTGCACACGATCGTGACGCACCAACGGGGCGAACAGCGTCGGCGAGTGGATCATCCCGCCGCCGATCCCGGTTCCCACGCCGAGCTGCAGCGCGGCGGCGAGCTCGCGCCGGGGCAGCGCCGTGCGCCGCACGCCTGCGATGCCCGCGATCTCGACCGCCCCGCCGCCCGCGGGGGCGATCCCTTCGACCTCGCACCCTGCCGGGGCTCCGGCGACGAGGGCGCGAGTGAGGTCCCGCGACGCTTCGGCCAGCACGGGCTCCGTGGGCACGACCAGCTGATCGAGCATGACGCGAAGAGTCGCGACCACGGCTCAGCCCTCCGGCGTCGAGGTCGGCGTCGGCGGGTGGAGCTTCGAACGGACCAGCTCCTGGATGTACGCGTAGTCGGGGGCGTACTCGTCGATGCCACCCTCGGGCGTGAGCTCGATCGTCTGGACCGGCTGCTCCTGCGCCTTGAGCGCGAGGTCCGCGAGGAAGGGGATGAGCGACTGCGGCAGGTCGGTCTTCACGATGTCGGCACCTGCTGCCGCGACATCCTGGAACCGCGTGAGCACGGTCTGCGGGGTGAACTGCGCGAGGATCGCCTGCTGAAGGATGCGCTGCCGCTGCATGCGGTCGAAGTCGTCGGTCGTGTACCGCGATCGCGCGTACCACTGGGCGGTGTCGCCGTTCATGTGCTGCGGACCGGCTTCGATCCAGCCGGTCGCCCACTCGTCGACCGGCTGCCCCTCGTACGCGGGACCGCCGCCCTTGGGCAGTCGTTCGTCGACGGTGACGTCCACGCCCCCGAGCGCGTCGATGAGCGAGGCGAACCCGTGCATGTCGATGAAGACGTAATAGGGGATCTCGATGCCGAGGATGCCCTCGGCGGCGTCCTTCGTGGCCTCGATGGCGGGCTCGGAGCCGTTCGCCACGGCGTCGGGATACAGCGCGGTGCCGTCCTGGCAGACCTCCACCTCGGTGCGCAGCTGGTTGATGCCGCTGCCCCACCCGCAGGTCGGGTCGGAGAAGCCCTCGTGACCGTCGGGGTAGCGATCCTGCATCGGGCCCTCCGCGAAGGGGAAGTGCGGCATATCGCGCGGGATGCCGGTGATCGTCGTCGCTCCCGTCTCTGCGTTCACCGAGACGACGGAGATGCTGTCGAAGCGCATCGAATCGCGGCCCGCTCCGCTGTCGGCGCCGAGGAGCAGGATGTTGTAGTAGCCGTCGGACGGCTCGACCGCCGGGCCGCTCACACCGAAGATCGCCCCGAGGGTGTCGCGTGTCGTGCCCGCGATGCTCGCGGCATATGCTGCCGTCCCGCTCGCGACCACGAGGAGGCCGACGGCGAGCGCGGCGATCCCGAAGCGTGCCGCTCCCCCGGTCTTGACGAGGCGCACGAGCCGCAGCGTGTCGATCGTGAGGATGATCCAGAGGAGCGCGTAGGCGATCAGCACCGCCTGTGCCAGCAGCAGTGCGAACCAGTTCGTCGCAACGGTCAGGAACACCGACTGCCAGAGGAGTGCGCAGAGCACGGTGAGGATGAGGAGCACCCACATCAGCAGCGTCGCGGCGAGGCCGAGCCTGCCGAGTCGTCGGTTTCCGGCCAGCGCCTGGGCCGACCCGGGCAGCAGGAAGTTCAGCACCACCAGCCACCAACCGCGCCGCGACATCATCGCGCGCGAGCCGGTGTCCGGGTAACGGAGCGGTCGCTCCTCGACCAGCTGCACCGCGCGCACCCCGGGCGTGGGGCGCACCGCGCTCGCGACGCTCACAGCGACTCCTTGAGCCGCCGGTTCTTCTCCTCGACCTGCGCCTCGAGCGTGCGGGCGTACTCCTCGACGCGGTCAGCCAGGGCTGCGTCGGAGGTGGCGAGGATGCGGGCGGCCAGCAGTCCGGCGTTCTTCGCACCGTTGATGGAGACCGTGGCGACGGGGATGCCCGCGGGCATCTGGACGATGCTCAGCAGCGAATCCATCCCGTCGAGCGTCGCGAGCTGCACCGGCACGCCGATGACGGGGAGGGCGGTGACCGAGGCGAGCATGCCCGGCAGATGGGCCGCGCCGCCGGCCCCCGCGATGATCGCCCGGAGGCCGCGCGAGCGCGCCTCGCGCCCGTAGCGCATGAGCTTGTCGGGCGTTCGGTGGGCCGAGACGACCTCGACCTCGTGCGGCACGGCGAAGTCCGTGAGGATCTGGGAGGCGTCGCTCATGACGCGCCAGTCGGAGTCGGAGCCCATGACGACGCCGACCAGCGGCGCGTCGGAGGAATGCAGCGGCCGGGTCACCCGACAAGGCTAGGGGGCGAGGCTGGAAGAACCCCGCAACGGCGCGGCCCGGCTCGCGATCGCGGGACGCGTCGGGTGCCTGCCGGGTCGGTCAGTCGAGGAAGAAGGATGCCGCGGCCCGCGCACGGTACACGACGTCGTCCAGGTCGTCCCCCGCCACGTTCACGTGGCCCACCTTGCGGCCCGGACGCGGCGCCTTGCCGTAGGTGTGGATCTTCGCATCCGGGCACTCGGCCATCGCCGCCGCGAACCGGTCGTCGAGCGAGTCGTGCTCGGGGCCCCCGAGCACGTTGACCATCACGGACCACGGCGCGCTCGGTGAAGAGTCGCCGAGCGGAAGATCGAGGACCGCGCGCAGATGCTGCTCGAACTGGCTGGTCACGGCTCCGTCCTGGGTCCAGTGGCCGCTGTTGTGCGGGCGCATCGCCAGCTCGTTGACCAGCAGTCGCTCGTCGGTCGTCTCGAACAGCTCGACCGCCAGCATCCCGGTCACGCCCAGCCCCTGTGCGATCTCGACACCGATCCGCGCCGCGACCTCGAGCAGACGCTCACTCGCCTTGGGTGCCGGCGCCAGCACCTCGGCACACACGCCGTCGCGCTGGATCGTCTCGACCACCGGGTAGACGGCGATCTCACCCGACGGACGTCGCGCCACCTGCTGCGCGAGTTCGCGCGAGAAGTCCACGAGCTCCTCGACGAGCAGGGCGCCGCCGCGCGCGTCCTCCGCGAGTGCGGCGAACCAGTCGTCGGCCTCGGTCGCCGCGCCGACCACCCGCACGCCCTTGCCGTCGTATCCTCCGCGCGGCGTCTTCACCACCGCGCGTCCGCCGTGCGCGTCGAGGAACGCCTGCAGCTCATCGGGTCCAGTGACAGCCGCCCAGTCCGGCTGCGGCATCCCGAGCTCCGCGAGCCGCGCGCGCATCACGAGCTTGTCCTGCGCCACGGCGAGGGCGTCCGGTCCGGGGTGGACCGCGATGCCCGCGTCGACCAGCACCGCCAGCACATCCTGCGGCACATGCTCGTGGTCGAAGGTGACGACGTCGACCTCCTTCGCGAACGCGAGGACGGTGTCGGCGTCGCGATAGTCGCCGACCTCCGTGGCGGCGAGCGAAGCCGCCATCCGCTCCTCCTCGGCCAGCACCCGGAGGTCGAGGCCGAGTTCGACGGCGGGGGCGATCATCATCCGGGCGAGCTGTCCGCCGCCGACCACTCCGACTCGCAATGCCATTCCGCCACCTCTCTCTGCGCGATCACTCCATCATCCCGCACGGTCGCGCGGCGGACGAGCGCTCAGCGGCGGACAGGCGGCGGCGGAGGCGGCGGAAGCGGCGGCTGCGCGTCGCGGTGCGCGAGGATCTGGTTGACCTCGACCTGGTCCACGAGCGCCTCATGGACCAGCTCGACACTCGGCACGTTGACGAGCCGCAGCGGAGCATCGACACCGTTCGTCAGGGTGAGGGTGCCTGCCCCCCACATGCGCTGAAGGAGTCCTCGCCGGACCTGGATGGCGTATCCGCGCACGTGGTCGAGTTCGCGGCGGCGAGCACCGAACACGCCCGAGCGCTCGAGCACCCGTCGCGTGGTGATCGTGTACACGTGCGCCCACCAGCTGAGGAACGGCAGCACGACCAGGAGCAGGATGATCGCTGCCGCCCCGGCCAGCAGCATCCAGTTCTCGAGCGGGGCGGGCAGATTGCCGTAGAAGAACCCGACCGCGCCGGCGACCGCGATGAGGACGAGCGCCGACCAGGTCAGCCGCCGAGCGTGGCCGCGGAATCGCGCGACGCGCAGCTCGGGCGTCGGCGCACCGGGCACCGGCGTCATCGGCCGGCCGCCGTAACTGATCGGCTGCGTCATAGAGCCATTCTGCGCGCCCGCGCCGACACGGCGCTCACGCACCGCCGCTTCGCGTCATGCGCGGTCTTCGCCGTCACCGGACGTGGACGACGTCCCCTGCCGACACCGCGCTCTCGAACTCCGAGTCCTGCACCACCACGAGCCGTCCGTCGTCGTCGATGCGCTGCGCGCGGCCGCGCAGAACCTCTCCATCGGGCAGCGACACGGCGACGTCGCTGCCGAGCGTCGAGCACAGCGCCTCGACCTCGGCGAGGACGCCCGCCGCGGCGGCGTTGCCCCGCGCACCGGTGAGGGCGTCGAGGTGCTCGGCGAGCGCGGTGACGTACTCGGCGATCAGGGCGTCGTCGTCGACCTCGAGGCCGAGCGCCTCGAACGAGGTGGCCGTCTCGACGGGGAGGTCGGCCTTGGGCATCCGGGTGTTGACGCCCGACCCGATGACCACCGCGTCGGGCTGACCGGGGACGACCTCTGCCAGGATGCCGCACACCTTGTAGCCGTCGAGCAGCACGTCGTTCGGCCACTTGAGCCGGACGGAGTGCCCGCGCCCGCGCAGCTGGGCGGCTATCGCCCGTGTCATGGCGGCCCCCGCGACCAGAGGGATCCAGCCGCGTGAAGCCGGAGGGATGCCGCCGATCCGGACGATGACGGACAGCGCGAGGGCCGTTCCGGGCGGGGTCGTCCACGTGCGGTCCAGCCGCCCGCGCCCCGCCCGCTGATCGGTGGTGAGGAGCAGCGAGAGGTGCGGCCACTCGTCAGGGGCCTCGCCGGCGTGCTTGACCACGTCGGCGTTCGTGGAGTCGGTGGTGTCGACCACCTGCACGCGCGGGCTGACTTCGGCGGACCGGGGATAGCCGTCCGAGGGAATGGACATACGGTTCACGCTACTGCGGCGTCATCGGTTGCGCAGCCCGGTGTACTGGACCCAGAGCTTCCGCGAGCCGTACTGGACCTGGTACCAGTTCCTCTGCGCATCGTGGACTTGGATCAGCACGCCGGCGGGGATTGTGACCGCCACCGATCCTCCGGGCGAGGTCCGCAGAAGCGACGGTGTCCGGGTGACCATCTGCTGCACGGGATAACTCGCCGCTGTGCCGAAGGAGCCGTTGAGGTGCGTGTACACCGTCCGGGAGATCGCACGCAACGCCGCCTGCGGCGGACCGTTGTCGCCGATGATCGAAAGGACGTACGTCGATCGCGGGCCGGTGACGATAGCGGTGTCGCCTTGCATGAGTCCGGACGCGATCCAGAGCGCTCCCGGCTTGCTCGCCTGCGGCACTCCGGCGGGGATGCCCGACGGGATGCGCGACTTCCATATCTGCATGCGCATCACGGTGAGCATCGCCTTGGTGGCGGCGGGAGAGAGGAGTGTTCCCTTCGAGAGGCGCTCAGCCAGCCAGGCGAGATCGTTGGAAGTGGTGCGATTGCCGGCGTAGAGCACACTCGTCCCTCGAGGGACGGATCCGTAGCTCGTGTTCGTGAACCCTGCCGCGCGGATCATGCGGTTGACCTCCGCGAGGCCGATCCAGTGGACGATGTCCGAGTGGCAGTAGTTGTCGGACGCGTGGATCATGACGTAGATGCAGACGCCGAGCGTCACACCGGACGGCAGTACGGTGCTCGATCGCGCGCGCCCTTCGTCGATGCGTTTGTAGGCCGCGTACGCCGCGAACAGCTTCATCATGCTCGCAGGCTCCTTGCGGGTCCCGCCTCCGACGCTGGTGATCTGACCGATGCCGCCCACCTGCCGAACGGTCACGTGATAGCTGCCCGCGTAGTTCGACATGGTGGACCGGACCGCCGCGTTGAGCGCCGACTCGAGTCGCGCTTTCTCGGTCGAGCACTTCGTGTTCGCTGCGACCGCAGGAGCGAGGGCGATCGTGTCGCCGAGGAGGAGCAGCGGCTTGCCTGCGTTGGTGATGTGGGTCGCGATGCCGTCCGGCACGCACTCCGGGAAGGTGTAGTAGAGCGGCTGGGCAGTCGCGCCCGTCACCGCCGCGGCGATCCCGAGGTCGGCGGCGCGGTTCGGGTTCACGATCAGCGAGACGGTCCGAGCGGCCCCCGCCTGGTAGGCGACGGTCGCTGACAGCGACATGGCATCGGTCCGCGTGACGCGCGAGACGCCGAATCCCGCGTTCTTGAGCGCGGTCTCGTACGCTGCGGTGATCGTCGCGGTGCTCTGGACGATCACGATGGATCGTGTGCCCGCCGCCCGGAGCGCCTGCACCGTCGCACTGTCGAGGGGCGCAGCGTGTCCGTTGACGACGAGAACCCGCTTCTTGCCGACCGAGGCGAGAGTGGTCGCCAGCGGGGCATCGGCCATCGTCAGCGCGCCGGCCAGGTAGACGGTGTCGGCCGCGGCTGTCTGCTGCGCGAAGACGTTGCGGGCGGTCTCGTAGATGTTCGCCCCGGAGATCCGGGTCACGTTCGCGGAAACGCCGCGCGCCGCGGTCACCACGGCTTCCGAGACGAACGACGGTCCGCCGACGACGAGGATCGTCGCAGGAGCCAGCCTGCGGAGCTCGGTGAGCACAGCTGCGGGAATGGCCGTCGGGGTGGTGTACAGCATCGCCGCTTGACGGTCGGCCGCAAGGCCCGCACCCACCGCACCGTAGATGGGCCACGCACCAGGAGCGAGGATGACCGTCGACGCGCCCCCCGGGAACAGCGCGCGCGAGGCGTTGACGGCCGCCGCGTAGGGATCGGCGCCCACGCTGATCCGCGTCGTGGCCGGTGCCGGCACCGCGAGGGCGGAGGCATCGATGCGTGCGGAGCTGGAGTCGTCTTCCGCCTCGGGCGCCACGGTCTCCGGCGCGAGCTCGGGCGCGGACGGCGCCTGCCCGTCCGGCTCGGGAATCGCCGTCTCGGTCGGAGCCGGCGTCGGGGCTGGGGTGGCCCCCTCGGCATCTGGCCCGGGATCCGACGTCTCCTCGACGATGTCGGTCGGCTGCGGCGTGGGCACCGCGTCGGTATCGAGCGCGCGGGCCCCGCCCGCATCCGCATACGTCGGCACCAGAAGGCCCAGCGCCACGACGAGGGCGACGGTCCGCAGCATCCGCCTCTTCACGACATTATTCACACCAGTCACTATGCCGACGACCCTAGCGGCAAGCGTTCGCGCAGGGAATGAGAGCGGCGTGAGAGTTCGCGCCTCGGTCGGTCGGTGCGTTCAGGGGCCGGTCGGCCGCAGGTCGACTGACAGACAGCACATCCCTGTTCCCCTTGTACGAACCCTCCAACCGTTCGGCAAACCCCGCCGATAGGGTGGAATGCGTGACCGATCAGCCCGACCTCTTCACGACCGCCGGCAAGATCGCCGACCTCCGCGCGCGCTACCAGGAAGCCGTCCTCGATGCCGAGGCCGTGGCCCAGGAGAAGCAGCACGCGAAGGGCAAGGGCACCGCCCGCGAGCGCATCGAGCAGCTCGTCGACCCCGGCAGCTTCGTCGAGCTCGACGAGTACGTCCGCCATCGCACCACCGCGTTCGGCATGGACAAGTCCCGGCCGTACGGCGACTCGGTGGTCACGGGCGTGGGCACGATCCATGGGCGCACCGTCGCGGTCTACTCGCAGGACTTCTCGACCTTCGGCGGATCGCTCGGCGAGGTCGCCGGCGAGAAGATCATCAAGGTCATGGAGTTCGCGCTGCGCTCGGGCATCCCGATCGTCGGGATCCTCGACTCGGGCGGCGCGCGCATCCAGGAGGGCGTCGTCGCGCTCGGCAAGTACGGCGAGATCTTCCGTCTGAACACCCAGGCGTCCGGTGTGATCCCGCAGATCTCGATCATCATGGGCCCGGCCGCCGGCGGGGCGGTCTACTCCCCCGCGCTCACCGATTTCGTGGTCATGGTCGACAAGACCAGCCAGATGTTCGTCACCGGTCCCGACGTCATCAAGACGGTGACCGGCGAGGACGTCGGCATGGAGGAGCTGGGCGGCGCGCACACGCACAACACCCGCTCGGGCGTCGCCCACTACCTCGCCGAGGATGAGGAGGACGCGATCGACTACGTCCGCTCGATGCTCGGTTTCCTCCCCGACAACAACCTGGCCGAGGTCCCGGTCTACGAGACGGGCTTCGAGTTCGAGACCACCGACGCCGACCGCGCTCTCAACGCGCTGATCCCGGACTCCCCGAACCAGCCCTACGACATCCACCAGGTCATCCGCGGGATCGTCGACGCCGAGGACTTCCTCGAGGTGCAGCCGCTGTTCGCCCCCAACATCGTGATCGGCTTCGGCCGCATCGAGGGCCGCTCCGTCGGCATCATCGCCAATCAGCCCTCGCAGATGGCCGGCACGCTCAACATCGAGGCCGGCGAGAAGGCCAGCCGGTTCGTGCGCTTCTGCGACGCGTTCTCCATCCCGATCGTCACGCTCGTCGACGTTCCGGGCTACCTCCCCGGCACCGACCAGGAGTGGACCGGCGTCATCCGCCGTGGCGCGAAGCTCCTCTACGCGTACGCCGAGGCCACCGTGCCGCTCGTGACGGTGATCCTGCGCAAGGCGTACGGCGGCGCCTACATCGTGATGGGGTCCAAGCAGCTCGGCGCCGACATCAACCTCGCGTGGCCCACCGCCGAGATCGCCGTCATGGGCGGTCAGGGCGCGGTGAACATCCTCTATCGCGGCGAGATCAAGCGCGCCGAGGCCGCCGGCGAAGACGTCGCGGCGGTGCGGACGCGTCTCGCGAACGAATACACGTACAACGTCGCATCGCCGTTCCTCGCCGCCGAGCGCGGCGAGCTCGACGGCATCATCGAGCCGGCGCAGACGCGGGTGTCCATCGCGAAGGCGCTTCGGGCGCTCCGCGGCAAGCGCGCGAGCCTGCCGCCCAAGAAGCACGGGAACATCCCCCTGTGAGCCTTCCCGAGGGCGACGCCGAAGGCGTCACGATCGACGTCCTCCGCGGCACCCCCACCGAGGAGGAGCTGGCCGCGCTCATCGCCGTGGTGAGCGAGGCCTACGTCGGCGAGGCCGCGGAGGCGGTCGCCGACGACGCGGCGGTGCGCTCCGCATGGTCGCTCACCCAGCGCAATCTGCGCGCCCCGCTGCGCCGTGAGCTGGGCTGGCGGGGTTACTCGGGCTGACCCGGTGCCGGTGCTGCGGACGACGCCGAAATCCGCGCACGAATGTCCCCCGAAATACCTACAGACGGACTTCTCACCCCCCGGCGATACTTGTATCGCTGGAACGCTTCTGCGTTCGGCTGACTCGCTCTCCGCGCTGCGGTGGATCCGAGTTCGGCCACGCGGACTGTTTTCGGGTAACAGTCCGCCAGGCGAGGGGCGGGCGGCTTCGCCGCCCCTCGCCTCCTTCCTCTCACTCCCCGCCTCGGTTCCCCTCCCCCACCGAGACGGGGAGCAGTTTTTTGCGGATGCCACGCGCCGGACACGCCGCTCGCGCGACGATCAGCGGCCCGAGCGGCTTCGGATGTACCTGCGCGCCGGCTTCAGGCCACGCCGGGGTGCGGTATCTCGCGCCAGAGGTCGACGCCGTCCTCCTCGGACGGCCCTCCCACCGAGGGCGAACGGCCGACGACCGTGACCGCGACGCGTGCGTCGGGCGACGTGCGGATGTAGAGGCGGTCGGAGCTCGCGGACCGCAGCGCTTCGGCGAGCTGCCCGCGGATGACGGAGAGGGAGGTCTCGTCGAGCCCTTCGAGCCCGCCCTCGTCGAGCACCGTGACGTTCGCGCCTCGCCGTCGCGCGCGCTCGAGCTCGGCGCGCACCTCGTCGTCGAGGAGACGCGGGCCGCGCATCTCGTCGCGCAGTCGCCCCTCGGCCAGCCGGGCTTCGAGCCGGTCGTCGTCGGTCAGACGCCCGCCGGTCGCGACGGTGCGCGTCAGCACCGGGCCTGCGACCGCGAGGGCCTGCTGCACCTGCACGCGGCGCTCGCGCTGGCGACCGACCTGCGACGCCTGCCAGGCGGAAGCCGCGCGCTGCAGCTGTGCGAGCCGCGACGTGTCGCGCGCGGCGCGGTCGAGCGAGCGCACCAGCAGCTGCGCGCACGTCACCCACACGATCGACCCGACGAGCCCGAGGGCCAGCGCCGCAGCGGGGCCCATCCAGACCATCGATCCGACCGTGAGGATCGCGATGCCCGCCCACGCGGTCCAGGGCCGCCGGCGCACCATGACGATCGTCATCAGCGCACCGATGCCTCCGAGGTACCAGGTCGCGAAGCCCGCGGTCACCGATTCCGGACCGACGGCGAACGAGATCGCGCTGGGCACGAGGACCGCAGCGACGAGCGCGAGGATCTGCGCAGGGATCGGCAGCCGCGCGCGGGGACGGTCGACATCGCCGATGTGCTCCTCCTCTTCCGGAGTGCCCGTGCGCGCGGGCTCCCAGAAGATGCAGAGCCACGTCGTGGCGAGGTACATGCCCAGGGTGGCCACGACGATGAGCGGGTACGGCACGGGCGCCGTCCACCACAGCCCGCGCGCGGCCAGGTAGGCCGTGAAGGCGACGGCGAGGGCGACGAGGACGTTCTTCACGCTGATCATGCGACGCCCTCCCGCCACTCGAGACGGACGGTCGTGCCGTGCGGACCGGAGTCGATGTCGGAGGATCCGCCGACGGCGGCGACGCGCGCGAAGATCGACGCGCGGATGCCGAGTCGGTCATCGGGCACGTCGTCGAGATCGAAGCCCTCTCCGCGATCGCGCACCTCGACGTGCACCTCGGATCCGTATGCCGACACGGCGACGGTGAGCCCGACACCCCCCGCGTGCTGCAGGGCGTTGGCGATCGCCTGCGTCGCGGCCAGGACCAGGGCGCGCGCGACGCGACCAGGGACCTGGGGCCCGTCGTAGGAGATCGCCCGGTCGACCATCAGCTCGGCGCCGAGCTCGTGCGCGGCCGCGTCGATGTCATCGGCGATCGAGTGCGCGTCGCGCGGCTCGTCCGGCCCCTCGTGCGCGTCCTGCTCGGTGTTGGCGAGGCGAGTCAGCGCCTCACGCGCCATGCCGACCGCGAGCGTCTGCGCCCGGGGCGTGTCGGCTCGCTCCGCCGCGATGAGCGCGGCGAGCACGCTGTCGTGCATGAGCGCGGCGACCGCGATGCGCTCCTGCTCCGCAGCATCCGCCGCCGCGGCCTGCGCGTACGACGCGACCGCCCGTGCCCGCGTCTCGTCGACGTTGGCGGCGACGGAGCGGAACACCCAGCCGAGCGTGAGGATCACGCCACCGAGGATCAGGGCGAACGAGACGTCGAGGCCGTTCGCGAACCAGAACTCCGTCGCGAAGTCGCCCTGGATGAGTCGGACCAGCCCGAACAGCAGCGGCGCGAGAATCGTCCAGACGATCTGCAGAGGGAACGGGAAGGCGAGCACCGCAGCGAGGGTGGCGATGTTGACGAGATACCAGATCCACGGCTGCGGCGTCGCCGGCGGGTCCGTCCCCGCGGTCGCGATGGGCCAGGCGAGCAGCGCGAGGATGTAGACGAACGCGAAGACACCGGCGGCGATGCGCACGCCGCGTCCGATGAAGCACGCGATGATCATCACCGCGAGCGGAGCGAAGACGCCGATGACGAGGGGCTCGTGCCATCCGGGCCGTTCCTCCGAGGGGCCGAGCGCGCTCAGGAACGCCTGCAGCCCGAGCACCAGCGAGCCGAATCCGGCGACGATCGAGATGATGCGCTCGACGCGGGTCCTCGTGAAGGAGCCGATGCCGGCGGTCGCCTCCCGCGAAGTCGGGATGTGGCCCCAGGCGCTGTCGAGAGCTGCCGGTGCGTCAACCGCCACGGGCGATGTCCTCCGGATCGGTGGCCGACTCGGCGAGGATCCCGTCCTCCATGGCCCGGCGCAGCAGGTCGACCTTGGTGGGGGCGGGACGCCCCACCTCGACGTACTTGACGCGGACCCGCGTGATGTTCTCCTTGGCGGTCGAGTACGCCACGCCGAGGCGGTCGGCGACGACCTTGAGCGGGAGGCCGGCCGCGTAGAGCCGCAGCACCTCGCGCTCGCGGGCCGACAGCTGCGCGTCGGCGAACTCCCTGTCGCCCTCGACCGCGCTCGCCCACTCGACGTTGTTGAGGGGCTCACCCTTGGCGACGGTGCTGACGGCGGCGATGACGTCATCGATGCGCGAGGACTTGCTGACGACACCCGCCGCGCCCGCGGCGAGCGCTTCCCGAACAGCCGCGGGACGGTCCGCGACACTGTGGATGATCACGCTCGAACCATCCATCACGAGGCGCCGCACATTCTCGGTGACCGTGGTGCCGTCTCCGAGCGTGAGATCGAGCACGACGACATCGGCCGGCGCCGACGCGGTCGAGGCACGCCATTTGAGGTAGTCCGTCACGGTGCTGCCCGAGAACACGACGTCCTTGGCGCCGACGCGGGCGCAGGCGGCCTCGAGCCCGAGCCTGACGGACTCGTGGTCGTCGATGAGCGCAACCCGGGTCATGTCGTCAGCCTAACGTCGCCGGAGGGCCGCGTCAGGGTAGCCACGGCCTCGACATGGTGCGAATGAGGGAACAGATCGAGGGCGTGGACGACGGATGCCTCGTACCCTGCGGCCCGGAACGTCGCGAGGTCCCGCGCCAGCGCCACCGGATCGCACGCGACGTAGACGACCGCCGCCGGGCCGAGGCCGGCGACGGACTCGACCACCGCCCTGCCAGCGCCGGCACGCGGCGGATCGAGCAGGACGACGCCGCGCGACAGCCGCTCGCGCTCCGCCGCGGACGCCTCCGCCTCGACCCGGGCGAGCCAGCGATCTACGCGCGCGGTCTCGGCGCGGGCGCCCACCCACTCGGCGAGGTTCTCTCCGGCGTGCTCGGTCGCGCGGGCATCCGATTCGACGGTCGTCACCCGTGCCGCGGCACCGCCGACGTCGCCCATGGTCGCGGCGAAGAGCCCGACGCCGCCGTACAGGTCGAGGTGCCAGGCATCCGCTCCCCACTCCACCTGCGACCCGAGACCGCGCAGCGCGTCGGCAACGGTACCGGCGAGGGTCTCGGCGGCGAGGCGGTGCACCTGCCAGAAGCCGCCGGCGTCGACACGGAACTCCCGCGACCCGACCCGCTCGATGACGACCTCGGGCGATCGCGCAGGACGTGTCGACACGCTGCGCCTGCGGCCGCTTCCTGCGCGCGGCGCCTCGGGCCGCGGCAGCACGCGCACCCGGCCGTCGGCCGGCTGGACGAGATCGATGCGGCCGGGCTCTCCCGTGCGCAGGTCGATCGCGGCCCGCTCGACGGCGGCGGTCGCGAGCGGCAGGTCGTCGACCGGGATGACGCGGTGACTGCGCGCCGCGTAGGGGCCCACGTTCCCGTCGGCGTCGACGTGCAGGCTCACCCGGGTGCGCCAGCCGGTCCCGTCGGTGGACTCCGCACCGCCGGGGGTGCCGGCGGGCGCGATCGTCGCGACCGGGTCGGCGATCCCGCCGAACCGCTGCAGGGCGTCACGCAGGACCCGCAGCTTGAGCTCCCGCTGGTGCTCGAGCGCGATGTGACCGAAGTCCGCGCCGCCGGGACGCTGCTCGGGGGCGACGGAGATGTCGGCCTGGCGCCAGATGTGCGCGCGGCGGTGGGGCGAGGCATCCAGCACCTCCAGCGCCTCAGCACGCCAGAACGAGCTCTTGCTGGTGTCGGTGATCCTCACACGCACCCGCTCGCCGGGCAGCGCGTCGGGAACGAAGACGACACGACCCTGGTGCCGTGCGACGAACACTCCCCCGTGAGCGACGTCGCCGATCTCGAGATCGATGGTCCGCCCGGCCTCTGCTGTCGAATCGGTCACGAGGGAGAGCCTACGGTGGACCCATGCGCGTGTGCCTCGCCTCGACCTCGCCCGCCCGCCTGATGCTCCTGCAGCAGTTCGGCATCCGCCCCCTCACCGTCGCGCCCGACGTGGATGAAGAGGGAGTGATCGCCGCCGTCGAGGCCGCCGAGGACCGCGTGCTCGCGCCGGACGAGCACGTCCTCCTCCTCGCGCGCCGCAAGGCGGCCGACGTCGCGGCACGGCTGGCCGACGACATCCCCGATTTCGACGGCGTCGTGATCGGCGGCGACTCCATGTTCGAGCTCGGCGGCGACGTGCTCGGCAAGCCCCTCACGGCCGACAACGCGATCGCGCGCTGGCATGCGATGCGGGGCCGCACCGGGGTGCTCCACTCGGGCCACGCCGTCGTGCGCGTGGCGCCGGGAACGGCCCCGCGCGAGGTGCACGCGGTGGCCGAGGCGTCCGTCACCTTCGCCGACGACGTGACGGATGCCGAGATCGAGGCGTACGTCGCATCCGGGGAACCCCTCCACGTCGCGGGAGCCTTCACCGTCGACAGTCTCGGCGGGGCGTTCATCACGCGGGTCGAGGGTGACCCGTCGACCGTGGTCGGCATGTCGGTCTCGACCCTCCGCCGGCTCGTGCGCGAGCTCGATGTCGACTGGCCGTCACTGTGGAACACGACGGACCGTTCGCTCGAGAGGACCGACCTCGGCGAGCCGGAAGGCGGCGAGCGCGCGGGGTGACCGCAGCCGGCGCGGCGAGTCGCGGCATCCGCTCGCCTGTCGACGTTGTGGACGCGCGCCCATGTTTTTCGCCGGTTCTTGTGCGAACCACTCAAAACCAGGCCCCGCACCGTCGGTAGGCTGGCACGCATGCCCCAGATCGCCAAGGTTCTCGTTGCCAACCGCGGCGAGATCGCCGTCCGCGTCATCCGCGCCGCCCGCGACGCCGGCAAGTCGTCCGTCGCCGTCTACGCCGACCAGGACCGCGACGCCATGCACGCCCGCCTCGCCGATGAGGCGTACGCGCTCGAAGGCGCGACGAGCGCCGAGACGTACCTGTCGATCGACAAGATCCTCTCGGTCGCGCGCCGCTCGGGCGCCGACGCGGTGCATCCGGGCTACGGGTTCCTCGCCGAGAACGCCGACTTCGCGCGCGCCGTCATCGGTGCGGGCCTGATCTGGATCGGTCCGAGCCCTGAGGCGATCGAGGCCCTCGGCGACAAGGTCACTGCACGTGCGGTCGCCGAGAAGGTCGGCGCTCCCCTCGCTCCGGGCACCCCCGGCCCCGTCGCGGGCGCCGACGAGGTCGTCGCCTTCGCGGAGCAGGTGGGTCTGCCGATCGCCATCAAGGCGGCGTACGGCGGCGGCGGCCGCGGCCTCAAGGTCGCCCGCACGATCGACGAGGTTCCCGAGCTGTTCGAGTCCGCGACCCGCGAGGCGATCACCGCCTTCGGCCGCGGCGAGTGCTTCGTCGAGAAGTACCTCGACAAGCCGCGGCACGTCGAGACGCAGTGCCTGGCCGATGCCGCGGGCAACGTCGTGGTGATCTCGACGCGCGACTGCTCGCTGCAGCGCCGTCATCAGAAGCTCGTCGAGGAGGCACCCGCGCCGTTCCTGAGCGACGAGCAGAACAAGACCCTGTACGACGCGTCGAAGGCCATCCTCAAGGAGGTCGGCTACATCGGCGCCGGAACGTGCGAGTTCCTCATCGGCGCCGACGGCACCATCTCCTTCCTCGAGGTCAACACCCGCCTCCAGGTCGAGCACCCGGTCTCCGAAGAGGTCACCGGGATCGACCTGGTCCGCGAGCAGTTCCGCCTCGCCGAGGGCGAGGAGCTCGGCTACGGCGACCCGACGCCCGAGGGCCACTCGATCGAGTTCCGCATCAACGGCGAGGACCCCGGCCGCGGCTTCCTGCCGCAGCCCGGCCCGATCCACGTCTTCAAGACCTTCGGCGGCCCCGGCATCCGGCTCGACTCCGGTGTCACCGCCGGCGACAGCGTCTCGGGCGCCTTCGACTCGCTGCTCGCGAAGATCATCGTCACCGGCCGCGACCGCGCCGAGGCGCTCGAGCGCTCGCGCCGTGCGCTGGACGAGTTCGAGGTCGCCGGCATGCCCACGGTCCTCCCGTTCCACCGCAAGGTCGTCCGCGACCCCGCGTTCACGGCGGAGGGCGGCGTCTTCGGCGTGTTCACGCGCTGGATCGAGACCGAGTTCGTGAACGACATCGCTCCGTGGGACGGCGAACTCGAGTCGCCCAAGCCCAGCGAGCACCGCCACACCGTCGTCGTCGAGGTCGCGGGAAAGCGCCTCGAGGTGAGCCTGCCCGATCGCGTCGTGGCTGCGCCCGGTGTCGCCGGTCGCCCCGCCGCCGTGCCGCCGTCGCGCCGCTCGCACGCACCGTCGGTGGTCTCCGGAGCCTCGGGCGACGCGGTGAAGGCCCCGATGCAGGCGACGATCGTCAAGGTCGCCGTCGAAGAGGGCCAGCAGGTCGTGAAGGGCGACCTCGTCGTCGTCCTCGAGGCGATGAAGATGGAGCAGCCCATCCAGGCGCATAAGGACGGTGTGATCGGCGCGATCAACGCCGACGCCGGCACCACGGTCTCCGCCGGGCACCAGCTGCTCACGATCAGCTGACGCCGTTCTCCCCCGGATCGAGGAAGATCCCCCGATCGAGGATCTGCAGGCACGATCCGTCCTCGATCCGCGAGATCTCCTCGGTTCCCGACTCCACGCGCCGGCGACATCGGTCGGCACGGCGGGCGAGCGGATGCCGCGCCCGCGGCCGCGGCCGCGCCGGGAGGGTCAGCCCCCGTACACCTTGTGGTCGACCACGTGCATCGCGCGCGCGGCATCCGTGATGCTGCCCGACAGCGACGGGTAGACCGCGAAGACGCGGGAGACCTGGTCGACCGTCAGCCGGCGCTCGACGGCGATCGCGATCGGGTAGATCAGCTCGGACGCGCGGGGTCCGACGATGACGCCGCCGATCACCGTGCCGCTCCCCTCGCGCGCGATGAGCTTCACGAAGCCGTCCTTGATGCCCATCATCTTGGCGCGCGGGTTGGCCGCGAGCGGGAGCTTGTGCACGACGCCGTTGATGCCGCCCTCGACGATGTCCTTCTCCTGCCACCCGATCGTGGCGATCTCGGGCGCAGTGAAGATGTTCGACGTGATGCGGCGGCGCTCGAGCGGGATCACCACGTCGCCGAGCGCGTGGAAGATCGCGGTGCGCCCCTGCATGGACGCGACCGATGCCAGCGGAACGAAGGTCGTGCAGTCACCCGCGGCGTAGATGTTCGGCACGGAGGTGCGCGCGACGCGGTTCACCTGGATGTGGCCGGACTCGGTCATCTGCACGCCCGCCTGCTCGAGGCCGATGCCCGCCGTGTTCGGGATCGAGCCCACCGCGACGAGGCAGTGGCTGCCCTCGACGGTGCGGCCGTCGCTGAGCGTCGCGACGACGCGGTCGCCGAGGTTCTCGACCTTGTCGGCACGGCTCTTCGACAGCAGCGTCATGCCACCGCGCTTGAACACGCGCTCGAGCACGGCCGCGGCATCCGAGTCCTCGCCCGGAAGCACCTGGTCGCGGCTCGACACGAGCGTGACCTTGGCGCCGAGATTCATGTACGCGCCGGCGAACTCGGCGCCGGTGACACCCGATCCGACGACGATGAGGTGCTCGGGGATCGCCTTCATGTCGTACAGCTGCGTCCACGTGAGGATGCGCTGCCCGTCGGGCTTGGCCGTCGGCAGCTCGCGGGGCGACGACCCCGTCGAGACGAGAAGCGTGTCGGCCTCGATGCGGTCGAAGTCCGTGCCGCCCGGGCCGGTGGAGACGACGACGGCGTTCTCTCCCTCGAGGCGACCGTGGCCGGAGATGATGCGGACGCCGGCCTCGGCGAGCGAGGCGCGCATGTCGTCGGACTGCTGCCGTGCGAGCGAGAGCAGACGCTTGTTGACGGCGGCGAGGTTGATGGCGATCTCGGGCTTGAGCGGCTTGCCGTCCTCGCCCTTGGCGAACAGCTGCACTCCGAGGTCGCTGGCGCCGGCGATCGCGACGGCGGCGTCGGCGGTGGCGATGAGGGTCTTCGAGGGGACGACGTCGGTGATGACCGCGGAGCCGCCGATGCCGGCGCGTTCGACGACGGTCACCTCGGCTCCGAGCTGGGCGGCGGCCAGCGCCGCTTCGTAGCCGCCGGGTCCGCCGCCGATGATGGCGACGCTCTGAGTGCGCTCGAAGCTCAAGGACATGACGTCCATTCTCCCCCGCGGGACGCCTCGACCACGACACCCTGACGACCGCGCGTGCTGGCCCTCGGGGGCGGCCCTTCCTAGAGTGGGGGGCATGTCTGACAGCACCGCCAATCCTCTCGACGACCTCGCCGCCGATCCGTTCGAGATCGCCGCCGCCGCAGCGGATGACATCGCCCGCCTGACCGGGGTCGAGCGCCACGACATCGCCCTGACGCTCGGCAGCGGCTGGGGCAAGGCGGCGGATCTCATCGGCGAGACGACCGCGGCCTTCCCTGCGACCGACGTGACCGGCTTCTCCCGACCCGCCCTCGAGGGCCACGTCGGGACGCTGCGCAGCGTCCTCACGCCGAAGGGCCGACGGGTGCTCGTCATCGGCGCCCGCACGCACTACTACGAGGGGCACGGCGTGCGCCGCGTCGTGCACAGCGTGCGCACGGCCGCTGCGGCGGGGGTGCGCACCATGGTGCTCACCAACGGCGCGGGCGGCATCAAGCACACGTGGACGCCGGGCCAGCCGGTCCTCATCAGCGACCACATCAACCTCACCGGCGACTCGCCGCTCGAGGGCGCGACATTCATCGATCTCACCGACCTGTACTCCGTGCGCCTGCGCGACCTCGCCCGCACGATCGACCCGTCCCTCGACGAGGGCGTGTACTGCCAGTTCCGCGGACCGCAGTACGAGACGCCCGCCGAGGTGCGGATGGCGAAGACGATCGGCGGCCACATCGTCGGCATGTCGACCGCGCTCGAAGCGATCGCCGCCCGCCAGGCCGGCCTCGAGATCCTGGGCTTCTCACTCATCACGAACATGGCCGCCGGCATCCAGACCACTCCGCTCAGCCACCAGGAGGTCATCGACGCGGGCCGCGAGGCCGAGCCGGTGATCTCGTCGCTGCTCGCACGAGTGATCGGCGCGCTGTGAACGACGAGCAGGTTCCGGCGGCCGCGCCCGACCGCCAGGAGCCCGCGCCCGACGCCGTTCCGGCGGGCGCCACAGACGAGGCGTCCGTCCTCGACCGCGCCCGCGCGTGGCTCGCGCAGGATCCGGACAGCGAGACCCGCGCCGAGCTGCGCGCGGTCATCGAGGCCGCCGAAGCGGGCGACGACGCGGCGACGGCCGACCTCGAGGACCGGTTCGCGACCCGACTCGCGTTCGGCACGGCGGGACTCCGCGGCGAGCTCGGCGCGGGAAGCAACCGCATGAACCGCGTACTGGTCGCGCAGGCGGCGGCGGGACTCGCCGCGTACGTCCTCGAGAAGGCGGGGCCGGATGCCGCGTCCCCCACGATCGTCGTGGGGTACGACGGCAGACGCAATTCGCGTGTCTTCGCCCAGGACTCCGCCGAGATCTTCGCCGGAGCGGGGCTGCGCGCCGTGCTCCTGCCGAGGCTCCTTCCGACGCCCGTGCTCGCGTTCGCGGTCCGCCGCTTCGGCGCGGCGGCCGGCGTGATGGTCACCGCGAGCCACAATCCGCCGAACGACAACGGCTACAAGGTGTACCTCGGCGGACCCGACGAGGGCTCGCAGATCGTCGCCCCCGCCGACGCCGACATCGCGGCGCACATCGAGCGGGTGGCCGCCGACGGCGACATCAGCGCCCTGCCCCGGTCGCTCGGGTACGAGACCGCCGGCGAGTCGGTCGTCGACGAGTACGTCGCCGCGACCGCGGCGGTCGCGCCCGCCCCCGACGGCGCCGCCGGCATGACGTGGGTCTACACCGCGATGCACGGCGTCGGCTGGGAGACGCTGTCGCGCATCCTCGAGGCGGCCGGGTACCCCTCTCCCGAGCCGGTCACCGCACAGCTCGAGCCCGACGGCCGCTTCCCCACGGTGGCTTTCCCCAATCCCGAGGAGCCGGGGGCGATGGACCTGTCGTTCGCGCGCGCCCGCGAGGTGGGCGCCGAACTGGTGATCGCGAACGACCCCGACGCCGACCGGCTCGCGGTCGCGATCCCCGACGACGCGGTTCCGGACGGCGGGCGCCGCCTCACCGGCAACCAGATCGGCCTGCTGCTCGGGTGGCGCGCGGCCCGGCTCGCGGCGGAGGCCGGCGACGTCGCCGGCCGCTCCCTCGCGTGCTCTCTCGTCTCGTCGCCCGGCTTGGAGGCGGTCGCGACCCACTACGGCCTCGACTTCCACGCGACGCTGACGGGCTTCAAGTGGATCTCGCGCGCGCCGGGGATGGTGTTCGGCTTCGAGGAGGCGCTCGGCTACCTCGTCAATCCCGAGACGGTGCGCGACAAGGACGGCATCTCGGCCGCGGTGGCGATGCTCGGCATGGTCACGGAGGCACGCGGTCGCGGCGCGTCCCTCGCCGATCTGCTCGACGAGTTCGACGAGACCTTCGGCGCGTTCGCGAGCGACCAGGTCTCGGTGCGCGTGGACGACGTGTCGATGATCGCGACGATCATGGCGGCGCTGCGGGCGCAGCATCCGGTCGCGATCGGCGATGTCGCGGTCGAGCGGGTCGACGATCTGCTCGAGGGCGTCGACGGCCTGCCGCCGGGCGACGTGCTGCGGCTGTGGCTCGTCGACGGGTCGCGCGTCATCGTTCGTCCCAGCGGCACCGAGCCGAAGCTGAAGCTCTACCTCGACGTGCGCGGCGACTCGGCGGCGGACGCGTCCGAGCGCATCGAACGGCTCGCCGCGGGTGCGCGCGAGCTGCTGGCTCAGGTCGGCGGCTGAGGAGCAGGCGGTGGCGGGCGCGAACAGCGAGAACGAACCGGATGCTGCGGCCGGGGCATCCGTCGCCGCCACCGGCTCCGCGCTGAGCGGAGCGAGCCTCGCCGGCGCGGTCGACACCACACCCGGGGTCGGCGACCCTGCGCCGGCGGCGGAGACCGCGGATCCGCCGCACTGGCTCCGCAAGGTCATCCTGTTCCTCACCGGGCAGACCGTGAGCCTGCTCGGCTCGATGCTCGTGCAGTATGCGGTCTTCTGGTACCTCACGATCGAGTACCGCTCGGGCATCTACATGATGCTCGCGGCCCTGTTCGGGTTCCTCCCGCAGGCCGTCGTCTCGATCTTCGGCGGTGTGTGGGCCGACCGGCACAACCGCAAGTACCTCATCATGGGCGCCGACGCGGTGATCGCCCTCGCCACGCTCGGCCTCGCGCTCATCATGACGACGGGGTACGACGCCGTCTGGTTGCTGTTCCTCGTGCTCGCGATCCGCTCAGCGGGTGCCGGCATCCAGATGCCGGCCGTGTCGGCGCTGATCCCGCAGATCACGCCCACCCGCAACCTCATCCGCGTCAACGGCATCAACGGTTCGATCCAGTCGGCGATGGCGCTTCTGGCTCCTGCGGCGGCCGGCGCGATCTACGCATGGTCGTCGGCGGCGACGGGCGGCACGGCCGCGTCCCTCATCCCGATCTTCTTCATCGACGTCGTCACGGCGGCCATCGGCATCGGCATCCTGGCGTTCATCCCCGTCGGTGCCGTCCGCCGCGCGTCCGACGTCCAGACCGGCTACTTCGCCGACCTGGTCGACGGCGTTCGCTACATCGTGCACCACGCGTTCGTGCGCTGGCTGCTCGTCGTGTTCGCGATCATCTTCGTCCTCACCGTCGCCCCGTCGAACCTGACGCCGCTCATGCTCGTGCGCTCGTTCCCGGCGGGCGAGGCGCAGGACGTCGTGAACCTCGCGGTGCTCGAGATCGCCTTCAGCGTCGGGATGATGCTGGGCGGCATCCTCGTGGCGTCGTTCTTCGCCAAGCGGAGCCGCATCGGCCTGATCGTGGTGTCGTCGCTCGTCTTCGGCGTGCTCTCGATCGGCCTCGGCCTCGCGCCGAACGTGTGGATGTTCTTCGGCTTCATGTTCCTCGTCGGCCTCGCGGTGCCGTTCTTCTCGACCCCGTCGATGACGCTCCTGCAGGAGACGGTCGAGCCCGAGCGCCAGGGGCGCGTGTTCGGATTCCTCGGCATCGTGATGGCCGTCGCGATGCCGTTCGGCATGGTCGTCTTCGGACCGCTCGCCGACGTCGTGCCGATCGAGACGCTGCTCGTCGCCGCGGGAGTGCTGACGTTCGTCGTGATCGGGCTGGCCGTGTGGCTCCCGGCGGGGCAGCGCGCGATCGCCGCCGCCCGTGCCGCCACGCAGGCCGCCGAGCACGACCCCGCCGCGGGGGCGGCGGCCGCCGAGGCGGCCATGCACTCGAAGGATGCCTGAGCCGCGGCATCCACTCGCGGGTCCTAGGCTCGGGGGATGCTCCTCACGCAGCCGGTGACCCTCGATAACGCATACGTCCGCCTGGAGCCGCTGAGCACCGACCACGTCGCCGACCTCGCCGAGGCCGTGGTGGGCCTCGAGCACGCCTGGTACACGTCGGTGCCGCGCCCGGATGCCGCCGGAGTCGACGTCGAGCAGCGGCTGGCGTGGCAGGCCGAGGGGCACATGAACGCGTGGGCGGTGCGCCGCCTCGACACCGGACGGGTCGTCGGCGAGACGACGTTCTGCAACATCGACCAGCCCAACCGCCACGTCGAGATCGGTCACACCTGGATCGCACCGGAGGCTCAGCGCACCGCCGTGAACACCGCGTCGAAGCTGCTGCTGCTCGGCCACGCGTTCGAGGCCTGCGACGCCATCGCGGTCGAGTTCCGCACCCACTGGCACAACCGCCAGTCGCGCGCGGCGATCGCCCGGCTGGGCGCCAAGCAGGACGGCGTGCTGCGCAATCACCGTCTCGGCCCCGACGGCAGTCTTCGCGACACCGTGGTGTTCTCGATCCTGCCCACCGAGTGGCCGGCTGTGCGGCTCGGGCTCGAGGAGCGGCTGCGCCGCGGGTGACGGATGCCGCGGCTCAGCCGTCGATGACGGCGACGAGCTCATCGAGGAAGCCGGTGAAGTCGGTGGCGCGCCGGACGATCCTCTGCACGCTGTCGCGCTCGGAGAAGACCTCGACGAACTGCTCGAAGACGGTCTGGAACGCCTCGCGGTCCGTCTCTGAGAACGCGACGAGCGCGACCACCTGCACGCGGCCCTCGCCCCACGGGATCGACGGGTCGGCGATGCCGATCGCGATCGACGTGCGCGTCGCGGTCATGCCCAGAGCGTGTGGGACGGCGAGCGCGTCGGTGAAAGCGGTGGACGACAGTCGCTCGCGCTCGATGGTGCGCTCGACGTAGTCCTCGTCGATGACACCCTGCTCGATGAGGCTCGCGCCGAGGAGTCGGATCACGCCCTCCTCGCCGGACGCGGCATCCGGAACCCGCGCGTCGAGCCCGCGCACGAAGGCGGACGGCGCGAAGTAGCGCTCGAGCTCGGTGCGCAGGCGTGCCAGGCGGCGGCTACGGCGGATCCGTCCCGCCGCGGCCTGCACGCGCTCGATGTCGGCGTCGGTGAGGAACGGCTGCACCTTGACGATCCGGTCGGACGCCTCCGCCGGGTCGATCGTCGTGAGCACCAGGTCGGTGTCGATCGAGTCCCAGTCCGGGTCGACCCGCGTCTCGACTCCGACGACCTCGATCGCCTGGCCGAGCGAGCGGTCGACGCTCGAGCGGAGCAGCTCGTGCAGGTCGTAGTAGCCCGGGCACACGATCGTCGCCGTCAGGAGCTGGTCGGCGCGCCGGCTGCGCTCGAGGCGGCCGCCCACGTGCATCGCGATGTACGCGATCTCATCGTCGGGCAGCGGGATGCCGAGGCGCTCCTGCAGACGGCTGGCGATGAAGACGGCCACCTCGAAGATCATCGGGTAGGTCGTCTTGAGCGATCGGGTGAGCGGATTGCGCGACCACGCCTGCTCACGGGCGCGGTGCTGCAGGTTCTGCACGTGCAGCGCGAGCCGCAGGATGAAGTCCTCGTGCGCGATGTCGACGAGGAACTCGGCCGACGCGGTGCCCACGACGTCGCGCACCGCCGCCTCGACCTCGGGGTCGAGACGCGAGCGGGCGTGATCGGCGGGCGTCTCGGCGCCCGGCGCCACGACCCGCGTGAGCACCAAGGTGGCCAGATGCTGCAGGTCGCCCGAGCCGAGCTCCACCCCGAGGTGCTTCTCGGCAAGCCTGCCGATGATCGCCGCGACCTCCTGCTGCGCCGCGCGGGCCTCGGTCGGCGCGCCCTCGAGGCCGCGGTCCTGCGACACCCGGTCGGCGGCGATCGCGATGTGCATGACGACGTCGGCGATGCCGAACTCGTTGACGAAGTAGCCGAGCGCCCCGAGCTCGGCGACGAGGTCGGACTTGAACGGACCGAACGCGGCGGCGCCGACCGAGCCCTCGCCGAGCGTGCGCCGCAACGCGACGATGTCGAAGGATCCGGCATCCATCTCGTCGTGCGCCAATCTGCTCAGCAGGCGGCGCTGCGCCATCTCGGTCCCCCGCAGCCGCGCGCGCGATGCCGAGCGCTCCAGCGTCAGCTCGGTGCCGCCGAGCAGTCCGCGCACGCGCGCGAGATCGGCGTCGAGCGTCGCGGGACTCACGTGCAGCCGGTCGGCGAACTCGAACGTGTCGATGCCGTCGGGGGCGTCGAGGAGCGCGCGCACGAGCGTGTGCAGCCGGTCGCGCGGGGTTCCGGCATCCGGTCCCGATGCGCGCAGCGCAGCCGCCGCGCCCTGTCCGGCGCGGTACCCCTGCGGACCCGACTCGATCGCCACGGAGGGCGCGACACGCGCGTTCACCGCGGTCACGTACGAGCGGATGCTGCGCGGCGTGACCCCCAGCGCGTCGGCGAGCGTGGCCGCCGTCGCCCACTCGCCGTCGCGCGTCAGCAGGGCCAGGAGTCGGTCCTGTCGCGCTCTGGTCACGGGTGTCCTTGCGTCGGGGGCGGGCCTCGTCGGCCGGGTGGTGCAAGTCAACCACGGGCCGCGGGTCGGAGCCCCGCGCGACGCCTTCCGGGGGCGCCGGTTTCCGCCCCACCGGAAGAAGGACTGGTTGTCGGCTCCCAGCCTTTTCACAAGAATGGCCACATGAAGGCGGATCGATGAGGATCCTCGTGGTCTGCGGGGCGGGTGCGTCGAGCACCTTCGTCGCCCAGCGCGTGCGCCATGCGGCCCACGATCAGGGTCTCGCGTACTCCGCCTTCGCCGGCACCGAGCAGTCGCTTCCGATCGACCTCGATGCCGCGGACGTCGTCCTCGTGGGCCCGCACCTCGTCCATGCGCTCGAGCGCATCGAACGGGATGCGGCCGCGCGGGGCACGACGGTGGTGCTGCTGCCGCCCGACATCTTCGCGGACAAGGACGGCACACGGACGCTCGCACTCGTCCGAGACGCGGTCGGGGCCTCCGGGGGGCCGGCTCCGACCGCGGGCGGCACGTCACGCCCGGCCGCTCCCGCCGACTCGATCCCCACCGCCACCAGCGACTGACGACAGAGAGGTCACACCATGCCACCCATCTCACGGACCGTCCGGATCGGCTCCTCCCACGGACTGCACGCGCGGCCGGCGAAGCTGTTCGCGCAGGCGGCGAAGGAGGCGGGCATCCCGATCACCGTCGCGAAGGACTCGGGCGCACCGGTCAACGCGGCGAGCATCCTCGGCGTGATCGCCCTCGGCGTGGAGCAGGGCGACTACGTCACGCTGACGGCTGACGGCGACGGCGCGGAGGCCGCGCTCGACCAGCTGGCCGAGCTCCTGACGACCGACCACGACGCGGCGTGACCATGACCGAGCTGCGTGGAGTGGGAATCGGACTCGGGGTGGCCCAGGGCCCTGTCGCCCGCATGGCCGAGCCGGCACCGGCGCCGTCCGACGCGCCGAGTGCGCTCGGCGCCGACGAGGAGAAAGCGCGCGTCGCCGAGGCTGTCGCCGCAGTGGCGCGCGAGCTCGAGCAGCGCGGGGCGCAGGCCGGTGGCGCGGCCCAGGACGTGCTCGAGGCGCAGGCGATGATGGCCGAGGACCCGAGCCTCGCCGACGAGGTGAACACCCGCGTCGACGCCGGGAAGACCGGCGAGTTCGCCGTGTTCGACGCCTTCGCGTCGTTCCGCGACCAGCTGACGGCGCTGGGCGGCTACCTCGGCGAGCGCGCCGCCGACCTCGACGACGTCGCGCAGCGCGTGATCGCACGGCTGCGCGGGGAGCCGGCTCCGGGCGTGCCCGACCCGGGGCATCCGTTCGTCCTCGTCGCCAAGGATCTCGCTCCCGCCGACACCGCGCTGCTGGATCTCGACAAGGTGCTCGCGCTCGTCACGACCGAGGGCGGGCCGACGTCGCACACCGCGATCCTCGCGCGCGAGAAGTCGATCGTCGCGGTCGTCGGCGCCGTCGAGGCGAAGAATCTGCGCGACGGCGAGACGGTGATCGTGGATGCCGCGGCCGGCGTGGTGACGACGGAGCCGACGGCCGACGAGCTCGAGCGCGCGCAGCGCCGGGCCGAGGACCGCGCCTCCGCGTCGTCGGCGCCCATCACCGACGGCGCCCTGGCGGACGGCACGCCCATCCCGCTGCTCGCGAACCTCGGCAAGCCCGAGGCCGCCGTCGACGCCGTGGCGCTCGGAGCGGAGGGCGTCGGGCTCTTCCGCACCGAGTTCCTGTTCCTGTCGTCGGCTCAGGCGCCCACGGTGGAGCAGCAGCGCGAGGCCTACACGACGCTGCTGTCGGCGTTCCCCGGCAAGAAGGTGGTCGTGCGCGTGCTCGACGCCGGAGCCGACAAGCCGCTCGCGTTCCTCAACGACGCGCACGAGGAGAACCCCGCGCTCGGACTCCGCGGCATCCGCGCACTCCGCGCGAGCGAGGACATCCTGCGCGAGCAGCTGACAGCGCTGGCCGAAGCGGATGCCGCGACCCGGCGGACGCCGGAGGGCCCGGCCGACCTGTGGGTCATGGCACCGATGGTCGCGACGGTCGAAGAGGCGGTGTACTTCACCGACCTCGCGCGGGACTACGGCATCAAGACGGCAGGTGTCATGGTCGAGGTGCCGTCGTCGGCACTGCTCGCCGATCGCATCCTGTCGTACGCCGACTTCGCGTCGATCGGCACCAACGACCTCACCCAGTACACGATGGCCGCCGACCGGCTGCTCGGCTCGGTGGCGTCGCTGCAGGATCCGTGGCACCCCGCGGTGCTGCGGCTCATCCGCGAGGTGGGCGATGCGGGGCGCGTGAACCGCAAGCCGGTGGGCATCTGCGGCGAGGCGGCGGCCGATCCGCTGCTCGCGGTGGTGCTCGTCGGTCTCGGCGCGACGAGCCTCTCTATGGCCCCCACGGCTCTCGCCGACGTGCGGGCCACCCTGCTCCAGCACTCCCTCGACGATGCACGCGTCATCGCCGAGGCCGCCCTCGCCGCGAACGATGCGGCGTCCGCCCGAACCGCGGCCCAGGAGGCCGCGGCCTCTACGAAGGAGACACAGCAATGACAACGGCGTCAGACACGGTGAAGAAGCCCGGGGGCGCGCGCATCGCGGTCCAGCGCTTCGGCACGTTCCTCTCGGGCATGATCATGCCCAACATCGCGGCGTTCATCGCCTGGGGCTTCATCACGATGCTGTTCATCGCGGTGGGCTGGCTCGGGTGGTGGGAGCCGGTCGCGCCTCTGCTCGGCGGTTTCGGCAATGCCGACCAGATTAACTGGCCCGGCGCCATGACCGCCATCGCGCTCGACGATGACGGGGAGCCCTTCAACAAGTTCGTCGGACTGGTCGGCCCGATGATCACGTACCTGCTCCCGCTGCTCATCGCGAACACCGGAGGCCGCATGGTCTACGGCGAGCGCGGCGGCGTCGTCGCGACCGTCGCGACGATGGGTGTCATCGTCGGCACCAACATCCCGATGTTCCTCGGCGCGATGATCATGGGACCGTTCGCCGCGTGGGTCACGAAGCAGATGGACAAGCTCTGGGACGGCAAGATCAAGCCGGGCTTCGAGATGCTCGTGAACAACTTCTCGGCGGGCATCCTCGGCATGCTGCTCGCCATCCTCGGCTTCTTCGTCTTCGGGCCCGCGATCCTGTGGTTCAGCGACGTCCTCGGCGCCGCTGTGGGCTGGCTCGTGGCGTACAACCTGCTGCCGCTCGTCTCGATCATCGTCGAGCCCGCGAAGGTGCTGTTCCTCAACAACGCCATCAACCATGGCGTCTTCACCCCGCTCGGCATCGAGCAGGCGACGGAGACCGGCAAGTCGATCCTGTTCCTCATCGAAGCGAACCCCGGCCCGGGCTTCGGTCTGCTGATGGCATTCACGTTCTTCGGTGTCGGTGCAGCGAAGGCATCCGCTCCCGGTGCGGCCATCATCCAGTTCCTCGGCGGCATCCACGAGATCTACTTCCCGTACGCGCTGTCGAAGCCGATGACCATCCTCGCCCTCATCGCAGGCGGCGCGACCGGCGTCACGACCAACATGCTGCTCAACGGCGGCCTGGCGTTCCCGGCCGCGCCCGGAAGCATCATCGCTGTCACGGCCGCAGCCGTGAGTCCCGCGGCAGGGGGATTCGCGAACCTCATGGTCGTGTACCTGTCCGTGCTGCTCGCAGCGACCGTGACCTTCCTGGTCGCCGCCGTGATCCTGCGCGCATCCCGCAAGCGCGACCTGCTCGCCGAGGCCGACACCTTCGGTGCGGCGATCGCGCAGACCGAGGCCAACAAGGGCAAGGCGTCGGCCGCGATGGACGCACTCCGCGCAGCGGACCCCCGCGACACGGCCGCACTCAACCAGGCGGACGAGGCGCTCGACAAGCTCGAGACCGAACGTGAGACCGCCGGTCTCGCCGACGGCGGCGTGCTCACGACGAAGCTGGTGAAGAACATCGTGTTCGCCTGCGACGCCGGCATGGGCTCGTCGGCCATGGGCGCGAGCGTGCTGCGCAACAAGATCAAGAAGGCCGGCATCGAGGACGTCACGGTCGTCAACAAGGCGATCGCGAACCTGGATGCCTCCGCCGACCTGGTCATCACGCAGAACCAGCTCACCGACCGGGCGCGCAAGCAGACGCCGAATGCGGTCCACGTGTCGGTGGACAACTTCATGAACTCGCCGAAGTACGACGAGGTCGTGGACCTCGTCCGTGACCAGCACCAGGATGGTGCATAGGCGTTGAGGACGGCTGCGGAGCCGGGCGGCGAGATGCCCCCGGCTCCGTGGTCTTCGGCTGAGGCATCCGATCCATCACGAAAGGCGAGGAAGACATGGCACGCGACGTACTGAGCATCGGACAGGTGCGGATCCACAGCGGGAGCGCGACGCGTGAGGAGGCGATGAAGGAGGCGGCGGACATCCTCGAGTCGGCCGGCGCGGTGACGAGCGCCTACTTCGACGCGATGCAGCAGCGCGAGCAGACGGTGTCGACGTACATGGGCAACGAGCTCGCGATCCCGCACGGCACGAACGAGACGAAGCACACCATCCTCGACTCGGCGCTGTCGGTCGTCCGGTACGACGGCGGCGTGGACTGGGACGGCGAGCCGGTCACGTTCGTCGTGGGCATCGCCGGCAAGGGCGACGAGCACCTCGAGATCCTGTCGCAGATCGCGATCCTGTTCTCCGACGAGGACGAGGTGCAGAAGCTCAAGGACGCGCAGTCGCCCGAGGAGCTGTTCGCCCTGGTCTCCGCCGCGGGCGTGTGATGAAGGCCGTCCACTTCGGCGCCGGCAACATCGGACGCGGCTTCGTCGGGCTGCTGCTGCACGAGGGCGGGTACGAGCTCGTCTTCTCCGACGTGGCCGCCCCGCTCGTCGACGCGATCAACGCGGTCGACTCGTACACCGTGCACGAGGTCGGCGAGGGGGGTGAGGACACCGTCGTGACGGGGTTCCGGGCGATCAACAGCGCCGAGCACCCCGACGAGGTGGTCGACGAGATCGCGACCGCGAACGTCGTGACGACGGCCGTCGGGCCCACGATCCTGAAGTTCGTCGCGCCGCACATCGTGGCCGGGCTCGGGTTGCGCGACCCGGCCGCCCCGCCGCTGCAGATCATGGCGTGCGAGAACGCCATCAACGCCACCGACCTGCTGCGCGAGCTCATGCAGGAGTCGGCGGGCGAGGGCTGGGAGGCCCTCACCTCGCGCGCGGTGTTCGCCAACACCGCCGTCGACCGCATCGTCCCCGCGCAGCCCGAGGGCGCGGGGGTCGACGTCACCGTCGAGCCGTTCTTCGAGTGGGCGATCGAGCGCCCGCCGTTCGGCGACGAGCCTCCGGTCATCCCCGGCGCGCACTTCGTCGACGACCTCGCACCGTACATCGAGCGCAAGCTGTTCACGGTCAACACCGGGCACGCGGCGACCGCCTACTTCGGTGCCCAGGCGGGCATCGACACCATCGCCGCCGCCCTCGCCGACGAGGCGATCGCCCCGCGCGTCGCCGCCGCCCTCGAAGAGACGTCGGCGCTGCTCGCGGCCAAGCACGGACTCGACCCGGCAGACCTCGCGGCCTACCGCGAGACGATCCTCAGCCGGTTCCGCAACGCGGCGCTGCCCGACACCGTGTGGCGCGTCGGCCGCCAGCCGCTGCGCAAGCTCTCCCGGCACGAGCGATTCGTCGGCCCCGCGGCCGAGGCCGCCGAGCGCGGGCTGCCGGTCGAGGCCCTCGTCGCCGCGATGCGCGCCCTCCTCGCGTTCGACGACGCCGAGGACCCGCAGTCCGTCGACCTGCAGCGGATGCTGCGCGAGCAGGACGCCGCGACCTTCACGGCCGCGACCACGGGCCTCGACTCGCAGCATCCGCTCTTCCCGAAGGTCGTCGCCGTGGTGGAAGCGCGACAGGCCGAGATCGGCGGCTGATCGCGCACGTTCGCCCGGAGTGCTCTCAGGAGCGCCCGAATACGCTCGTGGGGTGACCGAACACCCCTCGCCGGACTCGCCCGCTCCCGCCACCCCTCCGAAGAAGAGGCGCCGGCGCGGGCTCCGCGTACTCTGGTGGATCCTCGGGTCGATCGGCGCGCTGATCGTGCTCGCAGCGGCCGGCATCGTGATCTGGAGCCAGGTGGGCGTCATGGCGGCCGAGCCGGAGCCGCTCGCCGAGGTGCAGTCCGACCCCGCGATCTCGATCACCGACACCGCCGGCGCGATCGTGATGGAGCCCGCCGACGGGGAGTCCGAGGTCGGGCTCGTCTTCATCCCCGGCGCGAAAGTGGATCCCTGGGCGTATGCGAACAACCTCGCCGGTCTCGTGGCCGAGGGCGAGGCGACCGTGGTCATCACGAAGCCGTGGCTCAACCTCGCGTTCTTCGACCTTCGCCCGCTCGCGGCCTTCACCGACCTCGCCCCGGGCGTCGACACCTGGGCGGTCGGCGGGCATTCGCTCGGGGGCGTGCGCGCGTGCCAGCTCGCGGGTGACGCCGACGCCCTCGTGCTGTTCGCCTCGTACTGCGCGGCCGACCTGTCCGAATCCGGCCTTCCGGTCCTCAGCATCGCGGGGAGCGAGGACGGCCTGTCGACGCCCGAGAAGATCGCCGACGCCCGGCCGATGCTCCCGGAGGACGCGCGCATGGAGGTCATCGAGGGGGCGAACCATGCCGCGTTCGGCGACTACGGCCCGCAGGCCGGGGACCGCGAGGCGACCATCACGGATGAGGAGATGGATGCCGAGCTCACCGCGCTCCTGCTGTCGTTCGCGGACCAGCTCCAGCAGTGACGATCCTCCTTGCGTGCCTCGCGGCGTTCGTCGCGGCGGTCATCCAGCGCATCACGGGCCTCGGCTTCGTGCTCGTGCTGGTGGGACCCATCGTTCTGCTGTACGGGCCGCTCGAGGGCGTGACGATCGGCGTCCTGCTCGCGCTCGTCGCCTCCCTCACGGCGATCCCGCTCGTTTGGCGCCACATCGAGTGGAGCCGCACGTGGTGGCTCATCTGGCCGGGGCTCATCGCCGCGCCGTTCGGGGCGCTCCTGGTGCGCGTCCTCCCCGACGCGGCGCTCCTGCTGCTCATCGCCGCGATGGCGTACTTCGCGCTCGTCGCCGGGTGGATCCCCGCGCTGGCCGCGTCGCTGCGCGGTCGGCCGGGTGCGGTCGTCGCCGGATCCGCCGCCGGGTTCATGCACGTCGCGAGCGGGCTGTCCGGCCCGCCCCTCGCCGCCTACGCCGTCGGCGACCACTGGCCGCAGCGCCGGTTCGCCGCGAGCGTCCAGGTGATCTTCGCGACGTTCAGCGTGGTCTCGGTGGCCCTGCGCGGACTTCCGGCGACCCCCGTCGACGACGTCTGGCTGCTGATCGCGGCGACCGCGGGAGGCATCGCGATCGGCACGATCCTCAGTCGCCATGTCGCACCGCGGATCGCCCGCATCGCGATGCTCGCACTGGCCTGGGCCGGCGCCACGGTGGTGCTCGTGCGCGGCATCCTGGCACTCTGGTCCTGACGGCGATGGCCCTGGCCACTCGCGATTTCGGTTAGTGCCTCGTAACGCTTAAGGTTTCCTGGCTGGGGTCGGCGCCGTCACGCCGCCACGACGACGTGTGGGAGACGAATGAGCGAGCTTCGCTACGCCATCATCGGCGCGGGTCCGTCCGGACTCTCCGCCGCGCGCGCCTTGCAGAAGGCGGGGATCGCGTTCGACGGGTACGAGGCGTCTCGCGGCGTCGGCGGCCTGTGGGACATCGAGAATCCGCGCTCGACGATGTACGAGTCGGCGCACCTCATCTCGTCGCGCACGACGACCGAGTTCGCCGAGTTCCCCATGGACACCCAGGCCGACTACCCGAGCCACCGCACGCTCATCCGCTACTTCCGCGACTTCGCGAACCGGTTCGGGCTCACCGGCCGATTCCGCTTCGACACGAAGGTCACCTCGCTCGAAGAGAGCGATGAGGGCGGCTGGATGCTGCGCGCCGACGGCCCCGACGGCGCGCTCGCCGAGCGCTACGACGGCGTCATCCTCGCGAACGGAACGCTGGCCGAACCGAACGTGCCGACGTTCCGGGGCGAGTTCGCCGGCGAGCTGCTCCACACCAGCGCCTACAAGAGCGCCGCCCAGCTGACCGGCAAGCGCGTCCTCATCATCGGGGCCGGCAACTCCGGCTGCGACATCGCCGTCGACGCCGTCCACCACGCGGCTTCCGTCGACATGAGCGTCCGGCGCGGGTACTACTTCGTCCCGCGCTACCTGTTCGGGCGCCCCAGCGACACCCTCAACCAGGGCAGGCCGCTGCCCGCGCGCCTCAAGCAGTTCGTCGACAAGCGCGTGCTGCGGGCGTTCACCGGCGACCCGGTGCGGTTCGGGTTCCCCAAGCCCGACTACAAGCTGTACGAGTCGCACCCGATCGTCAACACCCTCATCCTCAATCACCTGGGTCAGGGCGACCTCGCGATCCGCCCCGACATCGACCGGTTCGACGGCCGGACGGTGCACTTCCGCGACGGGTCGAGCGGCGAGTACGACCTCGTGCTCCTCGCGACGGGGTACACGCTCGACTACCCGTTCGTCGAGCGCGACGCCCTGCACTGGAACGGATGGTCGCCCAAGCTGTTCCTCAACGTCTTCCCGCCGTCGTTCAACGGCCTGTACGTGATGGGCATGATCGAGGCGTCGGGGATCGGCTGGCAGGGCCGTTACGAGCAGGCCGAGCTCATCGCCGAGTACCTCGCCGCGCTCGAGCGCGACCCGGCCGCGGCGGCCGCCTTCCGCGAGCGGGTCGCCGGCGAGCCGTGGCCCGACCTCACCGGCGGCTACAAGTACCTCGGACTCGAGCGCATGTCGTACTACGTCAACAAGGACGCCTACCGCCGTGCCGTCCGCGCCGCGGCCGCCGGCCTGCGCGGCGGCTCCTCCGCGCCGGACGGCGGGCGCGGCATCCGATCCGCTCGTCGTTCGAAGAAGGTGCCCGCATGAATCCCGACGACATCGTCCTGAACTTCAATCCGGGCACGCTCGTCATCTTGAACGTCGTGCTCGGGCTGATCATGTTCGGCATCGCGCTCGACACCACGGTCGACGACTTCAAGGTCGTCGCGCGCAAGCCGAAGCCGTTCGTGATCGCGATCCTGGCGCAGCTGCTCGTGCTGCCGGCGGTGACGTTCGGGCTCACGCTGATCCTGCCCGTCACGCCGTCGATGGCGCTCGGGATGATCCTCGTGGCGTGCTGCCCGCCCGGCAACATCTCGCAGGTGCTGACGCACCGCTCCGGCGGCAACGTCGCGCTGTCGGTGTCGATGACGGCGGTCTCGAACGTGATCTACATCTTCGCGCTGCCGCTCAGCGTCGCCTTCTGGGGCTCGCTGCACCCGACGGCGTCGACGCTGCTCGAGGCGGTCGAGCTCAACGCGTGGGCGATGCTGCTCGACATCTTCCTGATCATCGGCCTGCCCTTCGCGGCCGGCCTGTTCATCCGCAATCGGTTCCCGCGGTTCGCCGGCCGCGTGCAGCCGTTCGTGAAGTGGTTCTCGCTGCTCGCCCTGGTCGGCTTCATCGTCGCCGCGCTCGCGGGCAACTGGGCGTACTTCGTCGCGTTCCTCGGCATCATCGTGCTCGTCGTCACGATCCACGTGTAGGTCCGCTCGGCGGTCAGCCCGTCGCGGGTGAACGTCGCCGTGAGCTCCACGTCGGTCTCGACCGCGGAGCGCGTGACAGCGCCGGTCTCGGAGATCACGGCCGGGTTCGACGACTCCCACGAGACGTCGATGTCGTCGACGGCGTCGCGCAGCACGATGTCGGTCGCGACGACCTCGATTCCGAGGTCGAACGCGTCGGCGCTGCGGTCGAGGTCGCGCTGCGGGTCGATGGCGGGGACGGTGACTTCGTAGGTGCGCGTCAGCGACTCGCCGCCGAGGGTGAAAGTGCCGGTGAGCGTGACTGTCGCGTCGGCCTGGCCGGCGGCGGGACGGGTCACCGTGCCGTCGGCCGCGATGACCGCGGGCGTCGACGAGGACCACGCGATGCGGGACTGGTTCGCGCCGCTTGCCGGCAGTGCGAGGTTCGCGATGGTCTCGTCCGGCAGCGACACCGCGTCGGCATCGGCCGCGAGGGCGGCCTGGGTCTGGGCGGGGGTGGTCCGCTCGCTCAGGTGGTACAGCTCGGCCACGCGCGCGGCGCTGTAGGCGGACGTCGACACGATCACGTCGTCGACGGCGCCCTTGTAGAAGATGTCCGGGTACGAGGAGCGGCCGATGTAGCCGACCAGCCCGGTGCCGAACTGCGACACGGTGCGGGTGGTCGCGACAGTGCCCACGAGCGCCCCGTTGTAGTAGCCGGTGATCGAGGTGGGCGTGATGACGGTGGTGTACATGCCCCACGCCGTGCCGGTCGTCGGGCCGGCGACGCCCTGCGCGGCGTTGGTCGGCGAGATGCCGTACTCGGTGCCCCACGGCGCCGACGGGGCGCTGCCGTTGGTGATCACCGTCTTGAAGCGGCTCTGCGGGTTGCGGGGATTGAGCAGCCAGTACTGCGACGGCGGGTTGGCCGTGGACCCGAAGAACATCGCTGCGTAGTTGCCCGCGGCGGTCTCGTTGCGGAGCCACGTCGAGACGGTCAGGGTGTCCTTGCCGTCGAAGAGGTTCGCCGGGAAGCGGACGTGGCCGGCGCCGCTGTTCGACGCGCCGCCGGGAAGGGTGAGCACGCCGTCGGCGACGGTGGCGCCGGTGCCGAGGATCGTGCCGTTGTTGCCCTTGCCGGTGACATCCGTCACCGCACCGGGGGTGCTGAAGTCGTAATGCAGGACCAGGTTCGGATCTTCCGGAACCGGGTCGGCGTGTGCTGCCGGGGGTGCGAGCACACCGAGGGCCAGTGCCGCGATCGCCGCACCCGCCACTCCCATCCGTCGCCATGACGTCGTCGCCATCTCAAACCTCTCCATCGCGGCCTGTGGCCCGCTCGGGTTCGCGGGCATTGTCGGCAAGAGTAGCGCGTTAGCGCTCACATTCCTAGACCCGGTTTCCGCGAGTGCACGTGCGGATTTTGGTCCTTTCCTCGACGAACAGTGGCGCCGTCCGTTTGGTTACCGCTAACGTGAGCGATAACACCCGTTCGACGACGTTCGGCCTCACTTGATGGAGAGTGGAATGAGAGTGTCCTCCCGCACCCGGAAGACAGCGATCGCGGCAGCAGCGATCGGCGCGATGATCCTGGGCCTGGGGGTGAGCAGCGCCACCGCCGCCGCACCCGACGAAGGCCTCGTCGCCGAGTACCTGTTCGACGAGACCGCCGGGTCGACGGTGCCCAACACGGCCGCCGGATCGACCTTCGGAGCCGCCACCGTGCGCAACGTGCAGGCCACCGACTGGACCGGGTCGTCGCTCACGCTGCGGGGCGGCGCCAAGACCTCGGCCGGCAACTGGGTCGAGCTTCCTGACAGCCTCCTGACCGGTGCCGAGTCGGCCACCATCACCGCCGAGGTGAAGGCATCCGCAGCGATGCTGAACGGATTCCACTTCCTCTGGAACATCGGCAACGAGTCGTCCGCGACGGAGTACTTCTTCGCGTCGCTCAACTGCGGCTCCGGCCGTTCCCCGCTCGTCGGCATCAAGGCAGCAGCCGCCGAGCAGCTCGTGCAGTCGGGATCGTGCGGGCTCACCGCGAACACCTGGGTCAACGTGACGTCGGTGGTCGACGGCGCGGCGGGCACGGCATCCCTCTACATCGACGGCGTGCGCGCGGCGCACGGCAGCGTCTCCGCCACGCCGGGCGATGTCGTCGACCAGTCGCTCAACACGATCGGCCGCGCACCGTGGCCCGACCCGCTGTTCCAGGGCGCTGTGTCGGCTTTCCGCGTGTACGACCGTGCGCTCAGCGCGGTCGAGATCGCCGAGGTGTCGGCTGAGGACGCCCAGGCCCACGCATCCGAGCTGCAGGCGCAGGCGCAGGCGATCATCGACGGCCTGAACCTCGGCGACCGCGAGACCAGCACCGACATCGACCTGCCGACCGCGAACGGCCGCGTCACGTGGACCTCGAGCAATCCCGCCGTCGTCTCGACGAGCGGCGCGGTGACGCCGCCGCTCGCGGGCCAGCCTGCTGTCCAGGTCCAGCTCACCGCCACGGCATCGGTGCGAGGCATCAGCGCGAGCGAGACCGTCACGGTCACCGTGCTGCCGTCGACCGAGACCGCGCAGGAGCGGGCCGATCGGCTCGCACAGCAGTTCGTGATCCCGTCGGTGCTGCGGTCGGGCACCGCACTGCCGGCCGCGCCGAGCGGCGCGACCGTCGAGGTGACCGACGTCACGGGCGACGTCGAGGTCGGCGAGGCCGTCGAGTCCGCGTCGGACGAGCCCGTCGACGCCGGCATCGAGGTGACGGTGACGGATGCCGCGACCGGCGCCACCTCCGTGCGGACGTTCGCCGTGCGCGTGCTCCCCGCCACGGCGCCCGGTCTGCTCGCGTACCACCGCACACCCACGACGGTGTCGGAGGCGAACAACGCCGACGTCGCCCTCAGCATGCACCTCGCGCTCGAGGACGGCAGCGCCTGGTCGCCGCTGAACGAGAACTACGGCATCTTCTTCCCGAAGACCTCGGTGGCCCCGCCGGCGAACGGCACGTCCGAGAGCATCCTGCGCAGCCTCCGCAACCCGCACCTCTTCTACCTCGAGGACGGCCAGTTCGGCATCGTCGCCACGCGCACCGCCCGCGGCGGCGCGGCCGACGGCACGCAGTCGAGCAGTCTGCTGTTCGCGCGCAGCGCGGACCTGCGCTCGTATCAGGAGGTCGGTCTGGTGAACCTGGGGGAGACGAGCGGCGTCAACGAGCCCGCCGTCGTCTTCGACTCGGCAGCCGACCGCTACGTCGTGACGTGGACGTCTGATGCCGGTGCCGCGATGTACACGACCTTCGGCGATCTGACCGACGCCTCTACGCGCGGCGCGGTGCTGCGCGGATCCGTCACCGCGACCGCCGGCGTGACCGGCGCCTCCGTGCCCGACTACGCCAGCGGGAACGCGATCGCGGTGACCGAGGAGGTCGCCGACGCACTGCAGGTGCGGTTCGGCCGCGTCGTCAACACCGGCGTCGCCGCGCTGGACGACGTCGAGCTCGAGACCGGCGCCTCGCTCGAGGGCGCGCTGCCGGAGCGTGTCGAGCTCACCTACAGCGACGGCTCCGACGACACGCGCGCGATCGCGTGGGACGAGGCATCCGTCGATGCGGTCGACACCTCCACCCCCGGCACGTACGAGGTGACCGGCACGGTCAAGCAGCCCGAGTACGCGACGCCGTTCGCCGACGAGCGTGCCGACCCGTCGATCTTCCGGTTCGACTGGAACGGCGACGAGAAGTTCCTCATGATCGCGACCGAGGACCTCAACCTCAACCCGATCGACCCGGCGAACGGGCCGCACATGCCGATCCGCATCGCGGACGACATCGAAGACCTGTCGGACGAGGCGATCGACGCCGGACGCAACACCGAGATCGACCTGCTCCGTGCGGGCGACACCGATGCCGACGGCGGGGTCATGACCGGATGCTTCTGGGCGCCGGAGTTCCACGTCATCGCGGACCGCCTCTCGATCCTGTTCATGCCCTGCTACAACGGCTCGAACGGGCGGCCCGACATGTGGACCGGACGCGCCAGCATCATCCAGCTGAAGCAGGACGCTCAGGGCAACGACCTGAACCCGGCCGTGCCGGCGAACTGGACCAAGGCGCAGAAGGTCGTCCGCTCCGACGGCTCGATCCTCAACCCGGTGCAGAACATCTCGCTCGACATGACGTACTTCCAGGACTCCGGGCAGTCGTACTACTCGTGGCAGATGCTCGGTTCGATCTTCATCGCGAAGATGGACCCGGCGAACCCGACGCGGCTCACGTCCGCTCCGGTGCGCATCCTCGCACCCGAGTACGCATGGGACAACACGATCGCCGAAGGCCCCAACGTGCACGTGCGCGACGGCAAGCTGTACCTGATCTACTCGGGTTCCACCGTGGGTGACACGTACACGACGGGCCTCGCGACCGCCACGGCGGGTGAGGGCGTCGACCTGACGAACCCGGCGGCGTGGTCGAAGCTGAACTACCCGATCCAGAAGTCCGGCCTGTTCAACGGTGCCTGGCAGCTCGGTACCGGCCACGGCATGTGGTCGTTCGACGAGGACGACAACCTGCTGTACGTCTTCCACGCCCGCACCAGCAACAACGGACTGACCGGACGCGACACCTTCGTGCGCCGCGTGCACTTCGCCGCCGACGGCCTGCCGATCTTCGACATGGAGGCCGACGAGGAGGTCGCACCCGACAACCGCGCGGTGTCGGTGACGGTGACGGTCGTGGGCGAGCCCGAGCCGGCGCTCGACGTGTCGGCCGTCGTGGCGGCGCGCTGCGTCGCCGGCAAGGTCGTGCAGACGGTCTCGGTGACGAACCACGAGGCCTTCGGCCTGACGGTGAAGACCACGTCGCCGTACGGCGCGAAGACCCTCTCGGTGGCGGCGGGCAAGACCGTGTCGCAGGCCTTCACGACGCGCCTCCCGTCGATCGAGTCCGGCACGGTCGGCGTGGACGCGTCGGCGACGGTCGACGGCGCACCCGTCGGGTACGACCAGGACGTCGCGTTCGCTGCGACCAGCTGCGGCTGAGAGACGCGGCCCGGGTGCGCGCGCGCCCGGGCCGCGGCATCCTTCCCCCCTCGACCCGAAAGAGGAATCCCACATGACCGCACCCACCCGCGCCCCGCGGCGCGCCCTCGCCCTCGCCGTCGTCGCGGCGACGAGCGTCGTCGCCGCGGGACTGCTGCCCGTCTCCGCGTCGGCCACCGCGGCGGAGCCGCTGCGCGAGGGCCTCGTCGCCGAGTACCTCTTCGAGGAGACGTCGGGCGACGCGCTGCGCAACACGGCCGACGGCGACGCGTCGGCCGGCGACCCGCGCGACGCCGTGATCCGCAACTTCGTCGCCGACCAGCGGTCCGAGGCGGGCACGCTGCGGTTCACGGGCGGTGCGAAGACGTCGACCGGCAACTGGGTCGAGCTGCCCGACGACATCCTCGCGGGGGCCGGTTCGGCGACCGTGTCGATCGATGTGAAGTCCGACCCGGCGATGCTCACGTCGAACCACTTCCTGTGGAACATCGGCAACGACGCCACACAGCAGTACTGGTTCGCCAACGTGCGCGGGCCTCGCTCGGGCATCACCGTCGGCTCCGCGGCGGGCGAGAAGAACGGCACCGCGTACGGGGTCACCGCGAACCGCTGGCACAGCCTCACCGCGGTCATCGACGCCGACGCCGACACCCTCACGTTCTACACCGACGGGCAGCGGGCGGGCGTCGTCAAGACGACCCTCACGCCGGCCGACATCACGCAGACGCTCAACACGATCGGCCGTGCGCCGTGGCCGGACACGCTCTTCAAGGGCTCGGTCGGCGCATTCCGCGTGTACGACCGTGCCCTCAGCGACACCGAGGTCGTCGCGCTGTCCGAGCTCGACGCCGCGCCGCACGCGGCGGAGCTCGCCGCGGCCGCAGGCGCGAAGCTCGCCGCCCTCGACCTCGGCGACACGTCCGCAGTCACGGCCGACCTGCAGCTGGTTTCGCTGCACGGAGTGTCGTGGGCATCGTCCGACCCGGCGGTCGTCTCACCCGACGGAACCGTCACCCGCCCGGCGCCGGGCCAGCCGGCGGCGGTCGTGACGCTCACCGCGTCGGCGAAGACGCGCGGGCAGGCGGCATCCGCTCCGCGCACGTTCACCGTCACGGTGCCCGCGCTCACCGCGGCTGACGTCGCCGCCGACCGCGACGCACTGCGGGTGCCGGCCTCCGTGCGCGGCAACGTCACGCTGCCCTCCCGCGGTGCGGCCGGCTCACCGGTCGTGTGGCAGTCGTCCGATGACGCGGTGATCACGGATGCCGCCACCGGCGCCGCCGCCGCGGGCGTCGTCACCCGCCCGGCATGGGGCGAGGCGCCCGCCGAGGTCACGCTCACCGCGACGGTGGGCACGGGAGCCGGCGCCCTCACTCGCACCTTCGAGGTCGCGGTTCAGCCGCTCCCGCGCGAGGCGGCCGACAGCCGTTATCTCTTCGCATACTTCACGGCCGACACCGTCGCCGGAGAGAACATCTTCCTCGCGGCATCCCAGGGCAACAGCGCCATGACGTGGGACGTGCTCGGCGGCGGCGCGCCGCTCGTGACGTCCACGTTCGGCGAGATGGGCCTGCGCGACCCGTTCATCCTGCGTGCGCCCGAGGGAGACCGCTTCTACCTGATCGCGACCGACCTCTCGATCGGACGCAACAGCAGCTGGGACCGCGCTCTCGACCTCGGCAGCGCCCACCTCGAGATCTGGGAGTCGACCGACCTGCGCACGTGGTCGCAGCAGCGGCATGTGAAGGTCTCGGGCCCGAACGCCTCGATGACCTGGGCGCCCGAGGCGTACTGGGACGCCGAGGCCGGCGAGTTCGTCGTGTACTGGTCGTCGCGCGTGTACCTCGACGGCACGCGTCCGTACGACAAGGCGGGCACTCCGAACTCGACCTACTCCAAGGTGATGTACGCGACGACTCGCGACTTCGTCACGTTCTCGCCCGCGAAGATCTGGGAGGACGCGGGCGACCGCATCGACTCGACCATGATCGAGGACGACGGCACCTTCTACCGCTTCACCAAGGAGGTCACCGGCTGCGTCGACATCGTGCAGGAGTCGTCCGACGACATGCGCGCGCTGACGGTGCCCGGCGACTACGCGTGGCAGACCGACGCGAGCTGCATCTCGAAGACGGCTCGCAACACGACGCGCACCACCGAGGGGCCGACGATCTTCCGCGCGAACGCGGGTGACACGTCGCTTCCCGCCGGCGTCGACGAGGGCTTCTACCTCTTCGTCGACGACTTCACGGGCGTCGGCTATCTGCCGCTGTTCACGGAGTCGCTCGCCGCGCCGCAGTGGCGCACCGTCACCGGCGCCCTTCCGAAGTCCCGGCACGGCAGCGTCCTGCCCGTCACCCTGAACCAGTGGGAGGCCGCCAAGGGCGCCGCGCTGACGAAGGTCGCGACCGAGGTCGGGCTCGACGGCGTCGAGGCCGGCGACACGCTGCGTCCGGGCGACGCGCTCGCCGCCACGGTGACCGCGGCCGACGGGGGAGCGGTCGCCGGGTCAGTGACGTTCCGCGTCGGCGACCTCGAGGTCGACGCGCCCGTCGTCGCGAAGGACGGCGCGTACGTCGCCGAGGCGGTCGTACCCGAGACGGATGCCGCGGGCGTGGCCGCCGAGCTCACGGCGACGTACGACGGGTTCGACGTGCTGTCCGGGTCGGGTACGGCACCGCTGGCCGTGGTCGTCGGCGATGCGCCGGTGCTCGAGGTCGAGGCATCCGTCACCGCTCGTTGCGTGGCGGGCAAGGTCGTGCAGGTCGTCACCGTGACGAATGCCGACGACGTCGCGATCGCAGCGACGGCCACCGGCGCGTACGGGTCGAAGACCTTCGCCTCGATCGCCGCGGGCAAGAGCGCGTCGGCGTCGTTCACCACGCGCCAGGCGTCGATCCCGCTCGGATCGGTCACCGTCACCGCGTCGGCCACGGTCGCCGGCGCCCCCGTCACTCTCACGGCCGACGCCGCATACCCCGCCGCGACCTGCGGCTGAGAAAGGAAGATCCGGTGGATCGCATACACATCGACAGCGAGCGCGGCGCTGGGGCCGCGCGGCGCAGGAAGCTCCTGGCCGGCGTGGTCGGAGCCGCGCTGGTCGCGGGCGGGATCGGCGCGACCGCGCCCGCCACGGCCGCGGAGCCGGCGTCGCTGCTGGCCTCGTACGACTTCTCCGAGGCGAGCGGCACGGTGCTGCACGACACGTCCGGAGCCGGCAGGGACGCCGCCGTCGTCGGCGGCGCCGCGTGGCGTGGCGGGTCCATGCAGTTCACGGGGGCGAACCACGTGCAGCTGCCGAACAACCTGCTCGCCGGTCAGAGCGCCGCGACGATCGTGATCGAGACGAGTCCCACGGCGCTCTCGGGGAACAAGTTCCTGTGGAACATCGGCGGATCGGGCGACTCGGCGACCGGCCAGTTCTTCATCCAGCCGGTGGCGCCGCGCGTCGCGATCTCGAAGACCAACTGGTCGGGCGAGCAGTCGGTCACCTCTGCCACCAAGCTCGTACAGGGGCAGTGGCAGTCGGTGGCGGCGACCATCGAGAAGAACGCCGGAGCGACGACCTCCACCCTCAAGCTCTACATCGACGGAGCGCTCGTCGCCCAGAAGGCGGACTCCACGGTCGCGCTGAGCGACCTCACGACCCACACGATGAACTTCATCGGCAAGAGCGCGTACGCGGGCGACACCCTGTACCAGGGCGGCGTCTCGGCGTTCCGCGTGTACAGCGAGGCGCTGCCGGCGACGGCGATCGCCGCGGCGTCGACGACGGATGCCGCCGCCACCGCCGCCGAGGTCGCGAACACCATCGATCTTGCCGCCGCGAACGTGCAGAACCTCTCGCAGGTCGAGTCCGACCTCGTGCTGCCCACGGCAGGCGGCGTGACCTGGACCTCGCAGCCGGCGGGCATCGTGGCGTCGAGTGGTCAGGTGACCCGGCCCGCGGCAGACACCGCCGTGACCCTCACCGCGACCGCGACAGTGCGCGGGCAGTCGGCGACCCGCGACTTCGAGGTCACCGTGCTGAAGGCCCCGTCCGCAGCCGAGCAGGCGGAGCGCGCGGCCGAGACTCTGCTGCTGCCGTCCGTGCTCGAGAAGGGCTACGTGCTGCCGGCCACCGCCCTCGGCCTGCCGGTCGCGTGGTCGCACGTCTCGGGCGCCGGCTCGGTCGCCGACGGTGCGATCGCCACGGCTCCGGCAACGGGGCTCGCCGCGGCGACGCTGCGCGCCGTCGTCGGCACGGGAGCCGACGCGGCCACGACCGAGCTCGAGGTGCGCATCGCCGAGGCGGGCGCGTCGCGCCTCGCCGCCTACACCACGTCCAAGAACACGCGCGGCGGCGACGACCCCGAGGTCACGCGCGCCGGACACCTCGCGCTCAGCGCTGACGGCACGACGTTCACGGCGCTGAACTCCGGTGCGGCCGTCGTGTTCCCCACCGTCACCGGCATGACCGAGACGAACAACGGCACGAAGCGCTATCTCGCGCGGCCCTACGTGTTCCGCCTCGCGGACGACGAGGGCTTCGGCATGATCGCGCGCCGTACGTCCGACGCCGGCGCGGCCGAGGCATCCGGTGCTCTCGTCTTCACGTCGCCCGACCTCGTGGACTGGACCGAGGTCGGCTATCTGCCGCTCCCCGGCCAGGGCACGACCGGCGCGGTCGCCGCGGAGTGGGACTCGCGCGTCGACGCGTACCGCATCGCGTGGACCAGCACGTCGGGTTCGACGCTCACCGGCACGACCGTGGACTTCGGCGCGGTGGCATCCGTCAAGGTCGGCCAGCAGCCGAGCGGCCGCACCGGCACCATCAACGTGACGTACGCCGAGACGGCGTCGATCGTCCCCGTCACCGCGGCCGAGGCGCGCACCGCAGAGCAGCTGCTCGGGCGCGTGCGCAACACGGGCCTGCAGACGCCCGAGGACGTGACGATCACGGCCGGCGGCGAGGTCGAGCTGCCCGAGAAGATCACCGCGGAGTACTCGGACGGCGGCACGCACGACTTCGGCGTGAACTGGGACACCTCGACCGTCGACCCGTCGACGCCGGGGGAGTACACCGTCACCGGGACGCTCGAGCGCACCGACACGATCTTCCCGCTCCTGCCGAACCGTGCCGACCCGCACGTGCTGCGCTACACGCTCCCGAACGGCGAGAAGACGTGGCTCTACATCGCCACCGACGACAGCGGCCAGGACGAGTTCTTCATCCGCCAGGCCGACACGATCGCCGGCCTCGGCTCCGCGCCCGACAACCGCATCCTCGGGTACGGGCTCTCGGGCACGAGCACGAACGCCCAGCTCTGGGCGCCCGAGCTGCACGTCGTCGACGGCGACCTGTACATCCTGTTCGCGGCCAACGCCAACAGCGCCAACTCGTGGACGGGTGTGCAGTCCTACACGATGCGCCTGAAGCCCGGCGGGAACCCGCTGGTCCGCGCCGACTGGGAATCCCCGCAGCGCGTCGTCGACGCCGCCGGGCAGCCGCTCACGACGTACGGCACGGGGATCACCCTCGACATGACGCACTTCGAGGACGCCGGCAAGGACTACGTCGCGTGGTCGGAGCGGGTCGTCGCACCGTCGACGGGCCCGGCCGTGCTGAAGATCGCCGAGGTGGCCCCGTCGACGACCGGGCCGTGGCGCCTCACCAGCCCGCGCTCGACGTTCGTCTACCCCGACAAGGGCTGGTCGACCAACACGTCACCGGTCGCCGAGGGTCCGTTCGTCATCCAGCGTGACGGGAAGGTCATGATCACCTTCTCCGGCTCGAACATCGACTGGACCTACGCGGTCGGCCTCGCCACCGCGACGTCCGGCGCGAACCTCCTCGACCCCGCGTCGTGGAAGGTGAGCGACCACGCCATCTGGAGCTATGAGGGTGTCTTCGCCAACAACTGGGGGCCCGGACACAACTCGTACACCTATGACGACGACGGCAACCTGATCAACGTCTTCCACGCGAAGGCGACGCAGAACGGCACGCGCGACTCGGGTGTGCGGATGGTCTACTTCCGTCAGGACGGCAGCCCCATCCTCGACATGACCGACACCGAGTGGCTCGCGACGGGCAACCGCACCGTGACCGCGAAGGTGCTCGTCACCGCGTCGGGCCTCGAGGTCGAGGCATCCGTCGCCGCCCGCTGTGTCAGCGGCAAGGTCGTCCAGGTGGTCACCGTGGCCAATGGGGAGAGCGTGCCCGTCTCCGTGACGGTGACGGGCGCCTACGGCACGAAGACGTTCGCGTCGATCGCGGCGGGCAAGAGCTCGTCGGCGTCGTTCACGACGCGCGCGCCGGGCATCGCCGCGGGCACCATCACGCTCACGTCGTCGGCGACCGTCGACGGCTCGCCGGTGACCGACACGGCGGAGGTGAGCACCGCGCCCGCCTCGTGCGGGTGACCTGACCCGGCCGCACGAGCGGCCGTCGCGACGCGCGCCGCGGGTGGGTTCCGACCCCGCGGCGCGCAGTCGCGCGCTCTCACGGCCATGAGGCGGCCGGGATCTCGGAGGATCGACCCGATCTCGGAGGATTCGGGAGGGATGCTCCGAAATCGGCGGAGTCCTCCGAGATTCGGCGCGGGCCGTCAGGCTCGCGGGTTCAGGACTGCAGGTTCAGGCGCTGCGCTCGGCGGCCCGCGGCGACGTGGTGCGTGGCGACGTGGCGCGCCGGCCGATGAGGAGCCAGCAGAGCGGCCCGGCGATGGGCACGAGGATCGAGAGGAGCGTCCACGCGAGTGCCTGCCTCGCGGTGAGCGCCTTCGCATGGCGCGCCAGCGACACCAGTGCCCACAGCAGCAGGCCGAACATGACGACGGAGACCGCGGTCCACGCGAGGTCGTAGCCGGCGGGGATCAGCGGGTTCTGGGGCACCGGCTCACCCTACCCCGCGCCACCAGGTTCCCGGAGGCGTCCTGAGAGGAGGGCATACAGCGAGCAGAGGATCGATCCGCGGAATCCGTCCTCCGCCGGCCGGATGTCCTCCGCTCGGTGCCTGCCCGGCACGCGAAACGCCCCGCCGACCGCGAAGGCCGGCGGGGCGTTACCGCTGGAACGGGCTAGCCGCAGGTGGCGGCGGCGTACGACGCGGATGCCTCGGCGCTGTCACCGCCGGACGATACGGCGACCGTCACCGTGCCGCCGGTGATCGACGCCTGTCGCGTCGAGAACGCCGCGGTCGTGCTCTTGCCGGGCTGGAGGGTCGCGACCGACTTCGACCCGTAGGTCGTCGAGACGGCGAGGCCGACCGGCGCGTCGCCGTCGTTCGTCGTCTTTACGGTGAGCGTGACCTTGCCCGAGACGCACCGCGTGTCGGCGACGACCGTCACCGGCAGCACCGGGGCCGCCACGACGACGTCGGCCGTCACGGTCACCGCGGTCGAGCTGTACAGCTGCTTGCCCGGGGCGTTCCACGCGGTCGATCCGCCGGTGCCGACCCACTGGTTGAGGTTGGCGCCGATCGTGCGCACCGTTCCGGTGACCTCGTAGGTGCCCGGTTCGCCGGTGTCGACGTCCGACAGGTCCCACGTCACGGGCTGCGACGCGGTGCCGCGACCGTAGGCGAGCACGACGTCGGCCGATGAGGGCAGCGCGGCGCGCACGGCCGATTCGGTCGCGTCGGCCTCGACCTCGACGGCGCCGAGCTCCGCCGACACGGCGGTGGCGGCATCCGCTTCGCGGATCTCGTCGTACTGCGCCTTCGTGAGCCCCACGATGCCGCCGTGCTTCGTGCTGGGCGCCATGGAGAACGAGCTGCTCACGAGCTGCGTGAAGCCCGCGTCGAGGTTCGTGGTCTGCATCGGCCGGTAGCCCGTCGAGGGGATCACGTCGACGTAGAGGTACCACTTGTCCTCGCCGTGCCGCTGGAAGACGGCCGGTCCTTCGACTCCGCCGGCGTTGCCGCCCGCCCACACGGCGCCGATGCGCGTCTGCAGCGGCGTCCACGTCGCGGCGGGCTTCCACCACTCCACCGCCGAGGTCGACTCGAGATAGATGCCCTTGCCCGCCGAGTTGTCCTTCGTGATGCGGTACGTCTTGCCGTCGTTCTGGATGATCGTGGTGTCGATCGTGTTGCCGCCGGCATCGACGAACGTGCCGCCGTACTCGTACGTCTCCTGCGTGAAGTCGGGCGTCGCGCCCCACAGGATGCGCGAGTACGACGAGCCGGTGTGCTCGGCGTTCGCGTACACGTTGGACGACCAGTAGAGGACGAACCCGCCCTGGCCCGGGCCGTAGTAGTCGGGCACCCAGGTCGCCTCGGGCGCCCACGCCATGCCGAACTCGCCGACCTTCGCGCCGTCGGAGAGGGCGACGTCGAACTGGCGCAGGTCGCTCCAGCTCACGAGGTCCTTCGACTCCCACACGTTGAGCTTCGTGCTGCCCTTCGAGCTCCAGTAGCACCACTCCATGCAGCCGGTGACGCCGCGGTCGCCGCCGAAGACCCGAAGGTCGGTGGCGATGATGTAGTAGGTCTCGGTCTCGGGGTTGTACGTGAGGTACGGGTCTCGGATGCCGGTCGTACCCAGGTCGGACGCGAGGATCGGCTTGCCGGCGTTGAGCGGGTCCCACTGCTCGGGGTTGTCGCCGCGCGAGACGTCGAGGTAGATCTTCTCGGCATATCCGGCGGAGTCCTCGATGAAATGCACCATCGCGTAGCCGAAGGCGTCGTCGGCTGCGGCCTCGGGGTTCACCGTGACGGCGACCTGCTTCGTGGCCGTCGCGCCTCGGACCGTGGCCGTCGCGGTGAGCGTGCCCTGCAGCGGGGCCTCGCCCGCGGCGGGCTGCTCGGCCGTCGCAGTGACGCCGTCGGCGCCGATCGTGATCGCCGGGTCGGTCGACGTCCACGACACTCGGCCGCCGTAGGTCGGCAGGGTCGTCTGCGCCTCGTCGAACGTGACGGCCGCCACGCCGTCGGCGATGGTCTGCGCGGCCTGCTGGAACGAGGACGCGTGGATCGCGGCATCCGCCACCGACACGTCGTTCACCTCGGTCGCCGTGAGCGCCCGGTCGTAGACGCGGAACGTCGACACCTCGCCCTTGTACATCGGGTCGGGGTAGGGGGCGCGGCCGATCGCGTTGAGGGTCTGATCGGTGATGGATGCCGGGGTCAGGGCCGTGTTCGTGCGCGCGACGCGCTCGCCGTCGACGTAGAACGTGATGTGGCCCGCGGCGCCGTCGATCACCGACGTCAGGCTGTACCAGCGGTTGGCGTCGAGCGCGGTGCCGGAGCGTGCGTTGACCTCACCGCCGCCGCCGTTGGTGGTGATCGTCGTGCGCGGGTTGTCGCGCACCGACGCGAAGTAGTAGTGGGTGGTCGAGTCGCTGCCGATGTTCCAGAGGAAGTTCCAGTTGTTCTTCATCGTCGGGTCGAGCTTGGTCTCGATCGTGACGGTGGCGGAGGTCTTGCCGCTCAGGATGTTGTCGGGCAGCCGCACCCAGTTCGCCGTGGCGCTGGTCTTCGCGCCCCCGGCGAAGACCAGGGAGGAGCCGGTCCACTGCGCGTCGGTGCCGTTGACGACGGTCGCCGCGGTGCCGCCGCTGACGCGGTTCGGGATGCTGGCGCCGGACGTCTGGTCGAACAGGTACTCGGCGAGCAGGCCGGTCGTGGGTGCCGCAGCGGCGGCGCCGGAAGCCGACGTGGCGCCCAGCGAGATCAGCGCGGCGGCGACGAGGGCGGCGCCGACCAGCGAGGCGAGCGCAGCGCGCGGGCCACGGACGCGGTCGCGCGCCGTTCGTCCAGTCGATCGAGGCGTGGGGATCACTCCAGCTCCTTTGCTGTGCGCGGCCGGGATGAGGGCACGACAGGTCGCGTGCACCGCGCGCTGGAATGTTAGCGCTCACGTTCACGCCACGGCAAGGGTCGCGAGCGGATTCGACATTTCTCTTGACAAGCGAGCCGTTCGCGCTAACAATTGTCAGCATTTGAGGTGATACCGCTAACAGCGGCGGTAGAGGCGAAGGGGCCCATCACATGGCGAAGACGCGCGACACTCAGCCTCCCGGCACCACGACGCGCCGAGGTGATCGCACGCGGCGGATGGTGGCGCTCGCGACTGCGGCCGTGCTCGCCGCAGCCGGCCTCGTCGTCACCGCGCCCACCGCGGCGACCGCCGCCCCGCTGTCGATCGAGTCGACGAAGGTGCTCGACCTCGCGTTCGAGGGCAACCTCACCGACACGAGCACGAATGCCGCCTCGGTCACCATGCAGAAGGGCACCGCCGCCTACGGCGCCGGCATCGACGGCCAGGCCTTCAACCTCAACGGCACCAACGCCATCCGGCTCGGCACCGCCGCCTACCTGCAGCCCGCCGACCTCACGGTGTCGTTCTGGTTCAAGCCGAACGCGGCGATGACCGGCGAGCAGGTCTTCGCCTGGAGCAAGCTCCCGTACAACTCTGCGGGCTGGTACCTCACGAGCGAGAGCGACGCGTCGCCGCTCGTGCTCTCGGTCGGCCCGGCGTCGGGTCAGCCTTACAAGGTCGCCGTCGACACGGCACGCGCCGGATTCTTCCCGGCCGGACAGTGGACCCATGTCGTCGTGACCTACGACAAGGCGACCAAGAACGTCAGCTTCTACCGCAACGGCGTGAAGCAGATCTCGACCGTCAAGTACCCCGCCACGGGGACCGCCACGGGTGTCATCGTGGGCGAGAGCACCACGGTCAAGACCCTCGGCTACAACGGCCCGCAGTACAACGGTGCTCACGCCAACGGCCTGCTCGACGACTACACCCTGTACAACGGCGTCGCGACGGTCGCCGACGTGGTCTCCCTCACGCAGTCGAACGACCCGGCCTTCGACCCGAAGACCGTGGCGCAGAGCGCGCTCGACGCCGTCTCCGTGCCGACCTCTGTCGCTGCAGACTTCGGACTGCCGACCGATTCCGCCAACGGCGCGACGATCTCGTGGACGTCGTCGAACACCGACGTCATCGCGATCGACGGCGGCGCCGCGACGGTCACCCGCCCCACGGGCGCGGCCGCCACCGTCACGCTCACGGCGTCGGCGACCTATGGCGGGAGCGCGGCCGCGACGAAGACCTTCGAGGTGCAGGTGCCGCAGGAGGGGGCATCCACCTCCCTGTATCTCGAGACGACCGAGCTGGACCAGGTCCTGCTCGAGGACCCCTACCTCGTCAACGGCAACGAGAAGATGATCGACTATCTCCTCAGCCTCGATCCGGACCGCTTCCTGCACGCGTTCTACACGCAGGCGGGCCTGCCTAGCACGGCGACGCCGTACGGCGGATGGGAGCGCACGAGCGGCACGCGGTTCCAGGGCCACTTCTTCGGCCACTACATCTCGGCGCTGTCGCAGGCGTACGCCACGACGACCGAGCCGGCGACCAAGGCCGCGCTGCTCGCGAAGCTCACGACGGCCGTCGACGGGCTCAAGAACGCGCAGACCGCGTACGCGGCGCTCGACCCGACGAACGCCGGCTACGTGTCGCCGTTCTCGACGAGCGTGCTGCCGAGCGGCGGCGGCGGTCTGCTCGTGCCGTTCTACAACCTGCACAAGGTGCTCGCCGGTCTCCTCGACGCGCATGAGCAGGCTCCGGCCGCGGTGTCGGCGAAGGCGCTCTCCGTCGCGAGCGGCTTCGGCACGTGGGTGCGCAACTGGGCCGGCCGCCAGGCGAACCCGTCGGTCATGCTCAACACCGAGTACGGCGGCATGAACGAGGCCCTGTACGAGCTGTACTCGATCACCGAGGACCCGACGCACAAGCGCGCGGCCGAGTACTTCGATGAACTGACGCTGTTCCAGGCGCTCGCCGCCGGACAGGACGTGCTCGACGGCAAGCACGCGAACACCACGATCCCGAAGCTCATCGGAGCGCTCAAGCGCTACACGGTCTTCACCGACAACCCGCACCTCTACGCGCAGCTCACGGCGGCAGAGAAGAGCAACCTCGGGATGTACCGCACCGCGGCCGAGAACTTCTGGCAGATGGTGGTCGACGACCACACGTACGCCAACGGCGGCAACAGCCAGTCGGAGCACTTCCACGGCGCCGATGAGCTCCACGAGCACGCCACGAACGGCACCACCTCGGGCTACGGCGAGAACTCGACGTCGGAGATCTGCAACGAGTACAACATGCTCAAGCTGACGAGGGCGCTCTTCCAGGTGGCGCCCGACGTGAAGTACGCAGACTTCTACGAGCACGCCTACATCAACGCGATCCTCGCGCAGCAGAACCCCGAGACGGGCATGATGACGTACTTCCAGCCGATGCAGGCGGGGTACGCCAAGGTCTTCGGGCGTCCGTACGACGAATTCTGGTGCGACCACGGCACCGCGACCGAGAGCTTCACGAAGCTCGGCGACTCGATCTACTTCCGCAAAGGCTCGACGGTCTACGTGAACATGTTCCGCTCCTCGGTCTACACCGACGAGGCGCAGAACCTGCGGCTCCGCCAGACGGCGAACGTGCCGGCGGAGGAGACCGTGACCTACACCGTCGGCGCGATCGACGGGGGCGACCTCGCCGAGGGCACGACCCTGCGTCTGCGCGTCCCCGGCTGGGCTGCCGCCACGCCGACCCTCACGGTGAACGGCGTCAGCCAGGACGTCGAGGCGCTGACCGACGACGGGTACGTGGTCGTCGAGGTCGCCGACGGGGACGAGCTCGTCTACACGCTCCCCGCCGAGGTGCGCGTGATCGACGACACCGAGAACCCGAACTGGGTGGCCTTCGCCTACGGCCCGGTGCTGCTGGCGACCGAGCTCAACCGCACCAACGTCGACGCCACGTACGTGGCCGGTGTCCTCGTGCGCATGAGCACCGCCGACAAGTCGGTGAGCAACGACGTGGTCACGGGCGACGCCGAGCAGTTCAAGAGCGACATCGCCGAGAACCTGGTGCGCATCGCGGACGGCGACAACGCCAACGGCATCGAGACCATGCGGTTCAAGGTGAAGAATGCGGATGCCGCGACCGAGGCGCTCACCTTCGAGCCCTGGTACTCGCTGTACGGCGCACGCTACGCGATCTACATGGACCTCATCGAGCCCGACTCGCCTCAGGCGCAGGCGCTGATCCGCGAGGGCAAGGAGCAGCTCCGGATCGACGAGACCACCATCGACTCGCTGACGTCGTTCGACAACAACAACATCGAGGCCGACAAGAACTACAAGTTCAACAAGTCCGGCGTCGGCGTGTGGCTCGGCGAGCCCTTCCGCGACGGGCAGATCGCGACCGACGCGTATTTCCAGTACGACATGATCGTCGACCCCTCGCTGCCGAAGAACTACCTCGGCGTGCGCTACTTCGGCGGAGACAACGGACGCACGCACAGCGTGTACCTCAACGACGTGCTGCTGAAGAACGAGCGCATCACGAATGCGGCGGGTTCGACCACGTTCTACGTGCAGTACGACGAGATCCCGGCATCCGTCCTCGCGGGCATCGCCGCCAAGGACAGCTACAAGCGCGATCAGAGCGGCAACTACGTGCTCGACGCGAACGGCCAGAAGATCCCGGTGGTCACCGTCCGCTTCCAGGGCAACGGCACGAGCTACGTCGGCGGCGTCTTCGGGGTCTACACGACCTCCAAGACCACCTATGACACGGATGCCGACCTCGCGGGCCTCTCGTTCGATGATGGCTCGCTCGCTCCGGCGCTCACGGACGGCGTGTACCAGTACACCGCCACCGTGCCGACGGACGCGACGACCGCGACGTTCGACGCCGATCCGGCCGTGCCCAGCGGGCTCGTGTTCCTCGGTGACGTCCTCATCGACGACACGCTGCCGCGGACGGTGACCCTCGCGGAGAGCGGCCCGACGGTGATCACGCTGAAGGGCACCGCGCAGGACCACACCACGACGTCGACCTATCGGATCGAGATCGTGCGGGCGCCGGCGCAGCCGCCGCTCGACGTGACCGCCACCGCCGCCGTCCGCTGCGTCGCCGGCAAGGCGTCGCTCACGGTCCAGGTGCGCAACGGGGCTGCGGTCCCGGTCGCGCTGGCCATCACGACGGCCGCGGGCAGCAAGCAGATCGCCTCGCTCGCTGCGGGCAAGTCGACCTCGGCGGCGTTCACCACCCGCGGCGCGCAGCTGTCGGCGGGCGTGGCGTCGGTGCAGGCATCCGCGACCGTCTCCGGTGTGCCGGTGACCGTCACCGTCACGGCGGCGCACCCTGCGTTGACGTGCGGATGAGAACTCACCTACCGAAAACGGTTTCGGGTCTTGTTCTCGCTAACTGTTGCCGGTAACATTTCCTACGAGCCAGTCGATCCACCGTCGGATCCGAGAGCAAAGGTGCAACATGCTCAGTCACTCCACTCGCCGTACGGCGCAGACCGCAGTCGCGGTCTCCTCCGCGGCCATGCGGGGTACCCGGGCGTCGAGCGACCAGGACGGTGCCGTCGGCGCCGGACATGACCCACGTCAGACGGGGGCTCTCGGCTTCGGCTGAGGCTTCCAGCGAGTCCCGACGACCGGATGGTCCGGTCGCTCGCAACTTCGGATCGGCAGGGGTGCCGACCGGGAATTGGAGAAACGAATGAACAAGCGAGGACTGTTCGCACGCACCGCCGCCGGTGCGTTCGGCGGGATGCTGCTGATCGGTGTCGCGGGCGCCGCGATCGCCGACGAGGTGAACGACGAGAACGTCAACGTCAACGTCAACATCGAGGCGCTCGAGCCGGTGGGCGCGCTCACCATGAGCGTCCAGTCGAACTCGACCGCGCTGACTGAGGTCGAGTCGGCCGACGCCGAGGTGCGTCAGTTCAACGGTGTGCTGCCCACGGTGACCGTCAGCGATGACCGCGAAGAGGTCCCGGCCGACACGTACTGGTACGTCACCGGTCAGTCGTCCGAGTTCACGGCCACCGGCGCTGAGGCGATCGGCCCCGAGCACCTCGGCTGGGCTCCGAAGCTGACCAGCGACGACAGCAACGGTGACGTGGTCGCCGGTGAGCAGGTCGACACCGTGCTCGACGAAGGACCCGACAACGTCGGTCTCGTCGCCGAGGAGCTGCTGGCGATGGCGCCGAACTACGGCGAACTGCCGACCGGTTCGTGGACGGCGAACGCCGACCTGTTCCTCAAGACCCCGGTCGACGTCACGCCGGGCGCGTACTCCGCGACCCTCACGCTGACGCTGTGGGAAGACGCCCTTCCCGCCGAGTAACGCGTCTCTCGTGTTGAATCGGGTCGGGGCCGTGATCTCACGGCCCCGACCCTGACGTCTGGACCCACCTTTGCTGCACACCTCGTCCCGCTCCTCTACGATCGGCCGCCTCCTGCTGGCCGCGGCGCTCACTCTGGGCTTCGCGTCGGCGAGTGCGCCGGCGATCGCCGACGACACCGACGAGGACACCATCCGCTGGTCGGTCACGCCGGCCGATGAGAGCGGACCCGACGGCCGCCGTGCGGTCGAGATCGAACTCGACCCGGGCGAGACCGCCGACGACCTCTTCGCCGTGCGCAACGTCAGCGAGGTCGAGGTGACCTTCCGCCTGACCGCCGCCGACGGCTTCTACACGCGCAACGGGCGGTTCGACATCCTCCCAGCCGACCAGGAGTCGGTGGACGCCGGCACCTGGATCACGATCCCCGAAGAGGTCACCGTCGGGGCGGGCGAGACCGCCGTCGTGCCCTTCGACATCTCCGTGCCCGAGAACGCCGAGCCGGGGGACCACGCCGCCGGCATCACGGCGTCCGTGCTCTCCACCCAGACCGGCGACGGGGGAGCGAGCGTGGGCGTGGAGAGCCGCGTCGGCTTCCGGGTCACGACGCGGGTCACGGGCGAGATCACCCCGGAAGCCGTCGTCGACGCCGTCGTCGGCGACTACGCCACCTCGTGGAATCCGCTGCGGCCCGGAGAGCTCACCGTCACTTTCGACGTGGAGAACACCGGCAACACCATCCTGCTCATCGAGGGATCCGTGAACGCCGGCGGGCAGAGCGCCGGCTTCCCCGCCGAGGGTGAGAATCCTCAGGAGCTCCTCCCCGGCGACAGCCGCAGCTTCACCGTGCTCGTCGACGACGTCTGGCCGCTGTTCGCCGTGCCGGTGAGCGTCGTCGTCACCCCGACCATGCTCACGATGGCGGGTGACACCTCGGCCATCGAGCCGGTCGTCGCCGACATCACCGTCTGGGCGATGCCGTGGCCGCAGCTCATCGTCCTCGCAGGCCTCGCCCTCGTCGTGTGGGCGCTCGTGTGGGGACGCATCCGCTCGCGCAGACGCCTGCAGACGATGCTCGCCGATGCCAAGGAAGCCGGCCGCCGCGAGGCCGGAGAGGCGGGGGATGCGTCGTGAGGTCCAGGGGGAGGATCGCCGGAGCAGCCATCGGGCTCACACTCGTGCTCGGGACGCTCACCGTGCCGGGCGCGCTCGCGTCGGCTGCAGAGCCCGACACGGACCCTGAAGGCGTCAGCGTCACGGTGCTGATCACGCCGCTGAAGTGCGACTGGCCACCGAGGGGACCCGGCAATGCGGGGCCGCCGCCGTGGGCGGGCATGCCCGGCCACCCGTGTCATCCGGGCAACCCCGGCGGCCCGGGCAACCCCGGTAACGGGAACGGAAACGGCAACCCCGGGAACGGGATCGGCAACTCCGGCAACCCCGGGAACGGCAACTCCGGGAACGGAAACGGAAACGGGAACCCCGGGAACGGGAACGGAAACGGGAACGGGAACGGGAACGGAAACGGGAGCAACGGCAAGCCGGGCAAGGGCAAGCCGACACCGACCCCGACCGCGCTGGGCGTGGCGCCGCAGGAATCCTCTCCACCTGCGGGCTCCGGCCCGGGCGGGTCGGGCGAACCCGGCGCCGCGCCGCCCTCATCCCCGGAGACCGTGCCCGTCGGCTGGATCGCCGCCGGCGGCGCGGCCGCGCTCCTCGCCGCGACGGGCCTCGTCCTCTGGCTCGTTCCGGGCGCCGCGGCAGCCGTTCTCCCGGGTGTCGGCGGTGCGTCGGCCGCGGCCGGCGCGCCCCCCTACGATGTGGTCAGCAAGAAAGGGAGGTGATCCACAGTGACCGAACAGGCGACCAGGGGCTGGCAGCGCCCCAGCATCTACGACGTGGCCAAGCAGGCCGGTGTCTCGCACATGACCGTCTCGCGGGTGCTGAACGGACACCCGAACATCCGCGAATCGACACGTGAGCGCGTGCTCCAGGCGATCGACGAGATGAACTACACGCGCAGCTCGATCGCGCGGGCCCTCGCCACGCGTCGTGCGATGCGGATCGGCGTCCTCGTCGACAGCCCCGTCCAGTGGGGGCCCAACAGCACCCTGCGCGCGATCGAGAGCGCCGCCCGCGATGCGGGGTACGCCATCAGCGCCTTCTCCGTCTCGGACGACGAGGAGTCCCAGATCGACACCGGCGTGGTCGAGCTCGTCACCCAGGGCGTCGACGCACTGTGCGTGATCGCTCCGCGCGCCTCGTCGCTCGACATGCTCCGCCAGCAGAGCACCGGACTGCCGACCCTCGTCATCAAGGCCGAACCCGACGCCGAGATGCACACGGCGGCGGTCGACCAGCGCGCCGGTGCCATGGCGGCCGTCATGCACCTCATCGAGCTCGGCCACCGCTCCATCGTGCACCTCTCGGGACCCTTGGACTGGTACGACGCCCGGGCCCGCGAGCAGGGCTGGCGCGACGCGCTCGCCGACGTCGGCCTGCCGATCGCGCCGCCGGTCGTGGGCGACTGGACGTCCGACTACGGCTACACGTTCGGCAAGACCTACGACTTCTCGGACGCGACGGCGGTGTTCGCCGCCAACGACCAGATGGCGCTGGGTCTCGTGCACGGGCTGTCCGAACGCGGACTGCGCGTTCCCGACGACCTGAGCGTCGTCGGCTTCGACGACCTGCCCGATGCGCGCCACTTCCTGCCGCCGTTGACGACGGTGCGCCAGGACTTCGCCGCACTCGGATCGCTCGCCCTGCAGCTCATCATCGCTGCGATCGAGGGCGACGACACCCCGGAGCACGACATCATCGAGCCGCGCCTCATCGTGCGCGGGTCGACGGCCGCCCCCCGGTCCTGAGCGGGCGCCGCCCGTCACGCCCCGGCTCTGCCGGGGCGTTCGGCGAGCCCGCGCGGCGCGGGGATGTTGCCGCTCACGTGGACCTGTTAATGTTCGCGGTAACGGAGAAGTAACGAATCTCCAGAAATAAGTTGCGCGCGGGGATGTTAGCGCGCACAATGGAGTCGCACACACCCGAGAGTGTCCCGCTGGGGCACAGGGACTTCTCTCCGACCAGGAGCGTCGGGGAGTCTCAAGGAGGAGAAGAGATGGCTAACAAGAAGCGGATGCTCGCCCTTATCGGCTTCGTCGGCGCCGGCGCGCTCGCGCTCGGCCTCGCCGGCTGCGCGAGCGGCGGCAACGGCGACGCGGGCTCGGACGGCGACAGCGGCAGCGGTGACGGCGAACTGACGACCGTCGGCTTCGTCGCGGTCGGCCCCGAGGGCGGCTGGCGCGACGCCAACGAGCAGGCGATCAAGGACGCGTTCAGCACCGAGGCCGGGTTCGACCTGAAGTACGCGCCCGCCTCGAGCCCGACCGACCAGAAGTCGCAGATCGACGCCTTCGCGACGTTCGTGAACGACGAGGTGGACGCGATCCTCCTCACCGCGACCGAGGCGTCCGGCTGGGAGGACTCGCTCGAGCTGGCCCAGGAAGCCGAGATCCCCGTCATCCTGCTCGACCGCGGCGTCGACGCCAGCGACGAGCTCTACGTCACGCGCATCGCCCCGGACAACGTGGACGTCGCGGCGACCGTCGGCGACTGGGCGGTCGCGACCTACCCGGAGGGCGCGAACTACTTCACCCTCGAGGGCGTCCCCGGCCTGTCGGTCGTCAACGAGCGCAACGAGGGCTTCGAGGCCGCCATCTCGGGTGCCGAGGGCTGGAACAAGATCGGTGCGCAGACGGCCAACTGGACCGCTGACGAGGGCAAGTCGGTCATCGAGACCGTGCTCCGCGAGAACCCCGACCTGCAGTTCATCTTCGCGCAGAACGACGAGATGGGCATCGGCGCGGCCGCGGCTGTGACCGCCGCCGGTCTGGTCCCGGGTGAGGACGTCAAGATCGCCACGATCGACGGCACCACGCCGGCTCTCGAGGCGCTGGCTGCGGGCGAGCTGAGCTTCGTCGCTCAGTACAACCCCTTCTTCGGTGACCTCGCCGTCGAGGCCGTCAACTCCGCTCTCGCGGGTGACGACGTCGAGAAGGTCATCATCGTTCCGGGTGAGACCTTCGACTCGCCCGAGGCCGGCCAGGCCGCGATCGACGACGGCAAGGGCTTCTGACCCGATCCCGCGTCGACGAGACGAGAAGTGATGCGAGCGGGGGTTGCCGTTCCGGCGGCCCCCGCTCGTGCTCGTCTTCACGCAGTTCCACCGCAATGCAGCAACAAGGAATCGTGCAGCCATGATTGAACCGATCGCGATCGTCGAGGTCCGAAACGCGTCCATCACCTTCCCGGGAGTGAAGGCCCTCGACGACGTCAGCTTCCGGCTGCTCCCCGGCGAGGTCCACACCCTCATGGGCGAGAACGGCGCCGGCAAGTCCACCCTCATCAAGGCGCTCACCGGCGTCTACCAGATCGACTCCGGCGAGATCGTGGTCGCGGGACAGGTCCGGCACTTCAACGGCACCGCCTCCGCGCAGGCGGCCGGCATCTCGACGGTGTACCAGGAGGTCAACCTCTGCACCAACCTCACCATCGGTGAGAACGTGATGCTCGGGCACGAGGTCCACGACTGGACCGGCATCAACTGGCGCAAGACCCACGCCCGGGCCCGCGAGGCGCTCACCCGCATGGGCCTCGGCGATCTCGACCCCCGCGCGCCCCTGTCATCGATCTCGATCGCGATGCAGCAGCTCGTCGCCATCAGCCGCGCGATGGTCACCAACTCCAAGGTTCTCATCCTCGACGAGCCCACCTCCAGCCTCGACGCGAACGAGGTCGAGGTCCTCTTCGACGTCATGCGCCGCCTTCGCGACCAGGGCGTCGCGATCCTCTTCGTCTCGCACTTCCTCGACCAGGTGTACGCGATCAGCGACCGCATCACGGTCCTGCGCAACGGCACCTTCGTCGGCGAGTACCTCAAGCGCGATCTCGACCGCACGCAGCTCATCTCGAAGATGATCGGCAAGGACTTCGAGTCGCTCCGCGCGCTCGGCTCCAACCGGCAGACCCAGCAGCGCGACCGCACCGTGACCCCGCTCTTCGCCGCCGAGGACCTCGGCCGCAAGGGAGCGATCGAGCCCACGGATCTCGAGATCCACGCCGGCGAGGTCGTCGGCTTCGCGGGCCTCCTCGGCGCCGGTCGCACCGAACTCGCGCGGCTCGTCGCGGGGGCCGACAAGGCCGACAGCGGAACGATCCGGATCCGCGGCAAGAAGGTCTCGCTCAACTCTCCCGTCGCAGGCCTCTCGCACGGCATCGCCTACTCGACCGAAAGCCGTCGCGACGACGGCATCGTCGGCGACCTGAGCGTCCGCGAGAACATCATGCTCGCCGTCCAGGCGCGCCGCGGCTGGATGCGCCGCGTTCCTGCGCGCGAGGTCGACCAGCTGGTCAAGACCTACATGGAGCGCTTCAGCGTGCGCCCCAACGACCCGGATCGTCCGATCCGCCTGCTCTCGGGCGGCAACCAGCAGAAGGTGCTGCTCGGCCGGTGGCTCGCCACCAACCCCGACCTGCTGCTCCTCGACGAGCCCACGCGCGGCATCGACGTCGGCGCGAAGGCCGACATCCAGGAGACCGTGGCCGAGCTCGCCGAGGGCGGGATGGGCGTCGTCTTCATCTCGTCCGAGCTCGAGGAGGTCGTCCGCCTCTCCGAGCGCATCGTCATCCTCAAGGACCACCAGAAGGTGGGCGAGGTCGTCAACGGTCCCGAGGTCACCGCCGAGAGCATCGTGTCGGTCATCGCCACCGAATCGGGCGACGAGGCGGAGAAGACCGCCGACGCCCTCGCAGAAGAGGTCGCCGCCGGGGGATCCGCGGCCGACCATGAAGGGAGCGCGTCATGAACCGCGTCAAGATCGCGCTGCGCACGCCCTGGTTCTGGGCCATCGTCGGCATCGCGCTGCTGCTGCTGATCAACTCGATCAAGAACCCCGCCTATCTCGCGATCAGCGTGAACCCGACGACGGGGATGCTCACGGGCAACGTGCTCGACATCCTCCGCGTCTCCGCGCCGATCATCATGATCGCGCTGGGCATGACCTTCGTCATCGCCACGGGCGGCATCGACCTCTCCGTCGGCTCGATGATGGCCGTCGGGGGCGCCGTCGCGATGGAGACCCTCTCCAACCTCGAGGGGTCGCCGCCGGTCAGCGCGATGCTGACCGCGATCGCCCTCTCGATCGCGCTCGCCGTCGTCCTCGGTGCGATCAACGGCTTCCTGGTCTCGGTCATCGGGTTGCAGCCGTTCATCACGACGCTGATCATGATGCTGGCCGCGCGCGGCATCGCCCGCGTCATCACGAGCGGGCAGAACACCAATGCGACCAACGAGCCGTTCCGGCTCCTCGCGAACGGCCAGATCTTCGGCATCCCGACGAGCTTCGTGCTCGCCATCGCGATCGTCGTGCTCATCGCCCTCGTGATGCGCCGGACGGCGCTCGGCCTGATGATCGAGTCGATCGGCATCAACCCGCACGCGAGCCGGCTCGCCGGCATCCGTCCCCGTCCGATCCTGTTCGGCGTCTACATCCTCTCGGCCGCGCTCGCCGCGGTGGGTGGGCTGTTCAGCGTCTCCGAGGTCATGACGGTCAGCGTCGGCGGCACGGGCAATCTCATGGAGCTCGACGCGATCCTCGCCGTGGTCATCGGCGGCACGTCGCTCGCCGGAGGCAAGTTCTCGATCGTCGGCTCGACCGTCGGAGCCCTCCTCATCGCGACGCTGAACAAGACCGTGCTGTTCCTCGGCATTCCGGCCGCTGCGACGCCCGCGTTCAAGGCGGTCGTCATCATCGTCCTCGTCCTGCTGCAGTCCGAGCGCGTGCGCTCGTGGGCCTTCGGAGGCCGGAAGTCGACGGGTGCGCCCCGTACTCCCACGCCCCCGGCACCTGAACAGGCCGCGCCCGTCTCGAAGGAGGTCGTCGCATGAGCTCGTCACGCACGCTCGCCGAAGTCGTCCCGCCCGCTCCCGACCTGCCCGAGAGCAGGAATGCCGTCGCCGGCACGCGCCTGTCGCGGCTGTGGGAGCGCAATCAGACGCTGATCCCCACCCTGGCCGCCCTGGTGCTGCTGTTCGGCATGCTCATCTACGCCGAGGTCGCGTACGGCCGCGTGTTCCACGCCGGCACCATGTCGAGCCTCCTGATCGGCTTCGCGCCGACGATCATCCTGGCCGTCGGCATGACCATCGTGATCGTCTCGGGCGGCATCGACCTGTCGGTCGGCGCGGTGGTCGCGTTCAGCTCGGTCGCCGGCGTCATGATCATGAACATCGGCATCAACGGCTGGATCTCGATGCTGCTCATGATCCTGTTCGGTGCGCTCTTCGGCGTGATCGCGGGCGTCATGATCCAGTACTTCAACGTGCAGCCCTTCATCGCGACGCTCGCGATGATGTTCCTCGCGCGCGGACTCGCCTCGATGCTGTCAACCACGCCCGTCCAGGCTCCCGAGGACTCGCCGATCCACCTGCTCGCCACCGACTGGAAGATCATCGACGGACCCAAGGTCAACGACCTCACGGTCACGCCCGGGCTCCTCATCGCCGTGCTCGTCGTGATCGGCGGGATGTTCTTCCTCCACCGCACGCGCAGCGGGCGCACCGTCTACGCCATCGGCGGCAACGAGTCCTCGGCCGGGCTCATGGGTCTGCCCGTCGCCCGCACCCGCGTGGGGATCTACATCATCTCGGGCGCGCTGTCGGGCCTGGCCGCGATCGTCTACACGGCCGAGGTCGGCGGCAAGGCGCAGAACGTCACGGGAATCGGGTGGGAGCTCGATGCCATCGCGGCCGTCGTCATCGGCGGCACGCTGCTCACCGGCGGCTACGGCTACGTCCTCGGCTCGGTGGTCGGCGTCTTCGTGATCGCGGCCCTGCGCCTCATCATCACGAAGGACGGCACGATCAACCCCGAGTACCTCACGATCATCACCGGCGCCGTCCTGCTCGTGTTCGTGCTGCTCCAGCGCGTGCTGACCCGACGACGGGCGAGCTGATGGCCGACGCCGAACTGCAGGCCGCGATCGATGCGGTGCGGGCCGATGTCGCCAGGCTCCACGGCGAGCTGGTCCGGTACGACCTGATCGTCTGGACGGGCGGCAACGTCTCGGGTCGCGTGCCCGGTGCCGACCTGTTCGTGATCAAGCCGAGCGGGGTGTCGTACGACGACCTCGCGCCGGAGAACATGATCCTGTGCGACCTGGACGGCAACGTCGTTCCGGGCACGCCGGGGTCCGAGCGCAGCCCGTCGAGCGACACCGCGGCGCACGCGTACGTGTACCGCAACATGCCCGAGGTGGGGGGAGTGGTGCATACGCACTCGACCTTCGCGGTGGCGTGGGCGGCGCGCGGCGAGGAGATCCCGTGCGTCATCACGGCGATGGCCGACGAGTTCGGCGGGCCGATCCCGATCGGTCCGTTCGCCATCATCGGCGACGACTCGATCGGGCGCGGCATCGTCGAGACGCTGACCGGTCACCGTTCGCGTGCGGTGCTGATGCAGAACCACGGACCGTTCACGATCGGCACGTCGGCGAAGGATGCCGTCAAGGCGGCGGTCATGGTCGAGGACGTCGCCCGCACCGTGCACTACGCGCGTGAGGCCGGTCCGCTCATCCCCATCCCGCAGGAGGCGATCGACCGCCTCTACGACCGGTACCAGAACGTGTACGGCCAGAGCGGGGACGACCGGCGATGACGGCGGACAAGCGAGCGGATGCCGCGGCATCCGCCATCCTCGAAGGCCGTACCGCGCTGGGGATCGAGCTCGGCTCCACGCGCATCAAGGCGTGCCTCGTGCTCGCCGACGACCCCGCGACCGTGCTCGCCGTCGGCAGCCACGAGTGGGAGAACCAGTTCGTCGAGCGCACCTGGACCTACGCGGTGGAGGACGTGTGGGCGGGGCTGCAGGCCGCGTACGCCGACCTCGTCGCCGACGTGGAGGAGCGCCACGGCGTCGCCGTCACCACGTTCGGCGCCATCGGCGTGTCGGCCATGATGCACGGCTACCTCGCCTTCGACGACGCGGGCGAGCTGCAGGTGCCCTTCCGCACGTGGCGCAACACCACGACCGGACGCGCCGCCGGTGTGCTGTCCGAGCTCTTCGGCGTCAACATCCCCCTGCGGTGGTCGATCGCGCACCTCTACCAGGCGGTGCTCGACGAGGAGCCGCACGTC